>KQ959666.1:9592-10087 GCA_001552895.1 Tissierellia bacterium KA00581 | reverse complement strand
TACGTCATATCAAAAGGTGCCGATAATTTTAAATCCCTAAAGGTCTTTAAAATTACGCCTAAGACTTCCCACGCTTACGCGTCTGTTTTTACTTTTAGTAAAATAAAAAAACAAACTCTACCTTTAAATTTTTTTATATTTTTTTGTTTTTTATATTGATTAATTTTTTATTTTCATTTATTCTTTCAGCTAACACATTCTACATTAAAACTGTATTAAAATATTTTATAGTATTATAATACTAAATAAATATAAAATATTGAATAAAAAATATTGTAAACAATCATATACATATTTTTTATAAAAACTACTTTACAAAAAAATAAAATTGTTATATAATTCTACTATAGACGAAAGCGTCGGTAGGTGATTGATATGGTTAGAAATAAAAGGATGTTATATGAAAAAAGAAAAGAAGAAATAAAAAAAGTTGCAGCTAGAGTTTTTGTAAAACTTGGATTTTCAAATACAACTATGGAAGATTTAGTAAGAGAG
>KQ959666.1:0-9492 GCA_001552895.1 Tissierellia bacterium KA00581 | reverse complement strand
AGTAAGAGAGACAGGTTTATCAAAAGGAGGATTTTACTACTATTATAAAAATACTACAGATATTATTTATGATTTGATGGTAGATGGAATTAATTATAGAAATGATATTATTAAAGAGTCTTTGAATACAGAAAAAGAAGTAAGTATCGAATTTTTAGCAAGAGAAATGACAAAAAAAGTAATAGATAATACAACATTAACTGGTGTTTATGTGGAATTTTTGCTTGCAAAAAAAAGAAATGAAAAGCTTAATGAAGTCTATAAAAAATTAGAATATAAAACAATTGAATCTTTTAAAAACATAAATATAAATTTAGAAAATTATAATGTTTCTGTTAAAAAGTTTGAGTTATTAGCTTTTTTTATTAATTCTATGATACTATCATCAAATATTTTAAATGCTAGAGAAACTCTTTTGAAGAATAAATCTGTTATTGAAAAAATATTTTTATTAATTTTAAAATAGATACAATTAAATTAACAAATAAAAAATTTTTTAAAAGAAAAATTTAATTTTCTGGTTATTTACCATAGCTTGAGTTATCAAAATGTTAATAAGCATATTTTTTTTATTTTTACATTGATAATGAATATTAAACTTATAGAAAGGAGAAAATATGAAAGTATATAAAAAATTAGAAAGGAGAAAATATGAAAGTATATAAAAAATTATTAAAGTATGTTTCTAATTTAAAACCACTTGTTTTTATAGCTATATTCTTTTCGTTTATTTCATGCTTGTCGATTAATTATGGATACTATTTAATTTATAAGTTTTTGAAAACTCTTATTATCGATTCAAACGTAAATGTAGCCAAAGATTTTGCATTTAAAATAGCTGGTTTTATTTTTCTTGGAAGCTTAATTTATTTTTTGTCACTACTTATTGCACACAAAGTAGGATTTCATTTAGAGAATGTTTTAAGAAAAAAAGGAGTTGAGGGGTTAAGCAAGGCAAACTTTAAATTTTTCGATACGCACTCTTCTGGAAGCACGAGAAAAATTATAGATGATAATGCAGCTTTAACTCATACGATAGTTGCACACATGATTCCAGATAATACAAAAGCATTTACATTTCCTATATTAATTTTAATTTTGGGATTTTTCATAAGCTTTAGAGTAGGTTTATGTATTTTGATTTTGACAATCTTATCGCTTATTTGCTTATTTAGCATGATGGGCGGAAGTGATTTTATGAAAGTTTATCAAGATGCACTTGATAAATTATCTGCTGAAACTGTTGAATACATTAGAGGAATTTCTGTAATTAAAATTTTTGGAGTATCCATCTCTTCTATGAAAAAACTTTTTAAATTAATTAATGAATACTCAGATTTTGCTTATAAGTATTCTAAAAAATGTAAACCAACTTACGTTATTTATCAATTACTATTTTTTGCAACTGTCGCAATACTTGCAATACCTTTAGTTTTTGTTGTAGATAAGTTAGGAGATCCAAAACTTATAGCTTTAGATTTAATGATGATATTATTTTTATCTGGACTTATGTTTTCAGCGTTGATGGCTGTTATGTATGTTAGTATGTATTCTTTTCAAGGAAATTATGCAGTTGATTCTTTGGAAAAATTATATAAACAAATGCAAGAAGAAAAAATCACATTTGGAAAAGAAGAAGTTTTTAAAAATCATGATATAGAATTTAAAAATGTAACTTTTTCTTATGATGATAAAAAAGTTATAGAAAATCTTTCATTTAAACTAGATGAAAATAAAATTTATGCACTTGTTGGAAAGTCAGGCTCTGGTAAATCTACAATAGCAAAACTTCTTTGTGCATATTACAAAATTGATTTTGGAGAAATTTCAATCGGAGGAAAAAATATAGAAAATTATTCTAAAGATGCAATTTTAAAAGAAATTTCGTTTGTATTTCAAGATTCAAAACTTTTTAGCGACACAATTTATAATAATGTTGCATTAGCTAAAAATGATGCAAGTAAAGATGAAGTTCTTAAAGCTATGTCCCTTGCAGGGCTTGATAGTTTATTAGATAGACTTGAAAAAAGAGAACAAACAGAAATTGGAAGCTGTGGAATTTATCTTTCAAAAGGAGAATGTCAAAGAATTGCAATTGCACGAGCTATATTAAAAAATTCTAAAATTGTTATAATGGATGAAGCTTCTGCCTCGATTGATGCTGACAATGAATATGAACTACAAAAAGCTTTTAAAAATTTAATGAAAGAAAAAACAGTTATTATGATTGCTCATAGATTATCTGCAATAAGAGGAGTTGATGAAATTCTTCTTGTAGAAGATGGAAAAATTGTAGAAAGAGGATCACATAGCGATCTTTTTAGTAAAGATAGTAAATACAAAAAGCTTTATAACAATTACACAATGGCAAATGAATGGAGGGTTATAGATGAAGAACTTTCTTAAAAATAAATTTGCACTTACAGATGATGGAGTAAAAGGAACAATAAAGGCAAGTATTTATAGTTTTTTGGTTTTCGTTATTAATATGTTTCCTGCTATTTTACTTATGATTTTAATGGATCAGTTTTTATTAAATCATCCTATGAGTAAAAAATTTTATTTAATTTTTTCTTTTATAACATTAATAGTTATGTTTATACTTTTGAGCATAGAATATGAAACTCAATATAATGAAACGTACAAGGAGTCTGCAAAACTTAGAATTGATTTAGCAAAAAAATTATCTAAACTAAAGATGTCGTACTTTTCAAAACACGATTTATCCGACCTTGCACAAAGCATAATGGCTGATGTTTCTTCTATAGAACATGCAAGTAGCCATGCAATACCAAAAGCTATTGGTTTTGTTTTCTTTTTGCCATTTATTACAATTTTGATGTTAATTGGAAACTTAAAGATGACAATTGCTTCAATAGGACCAACAGTTTTATCATTTTTGTTTATTTTGTTATCTAAAAATTATAGCAAAAGACAATTTGATAAATATTATGTAAGATTAAGAGAAAACTCCAAGGCTTTTCAAGAAAGAATTGAACTTTCAAAAGAAATAAGTGCATTTAATCTTTCTGATAAAGTAAAGAAAAATCTTTATGAAAAACTTGATGATAGTGAAAAACTTCACTGGTCATCAGAAATAAACAATTCTTTTATCATGTTATTTTCAGGAATTTTTTCTTACTTATCACTTCCTTTTACTATAATATTAGGAATTTTCCTTATGAAAAGTGGAGAAATTTCTATTCTTTATCTTTTAGGATATATTTTAGCATCGATGAAAATAAAAGAATTTGTAGATTCGAATATGGAATTTTTTATGGAAATTTTCTATATAGATTCTGCAGTTAGAAGAATAAATGAAATAAGAAATGAAAATGTGTTAAAAGGAAAAGATACGGAATTTAAAAATTTTGATGTTTCATTAAAAAATGTAGAATTTTCTTATGGAGATAAAAAAATTATCGACAATGTAAGTTTTACCGCTAAGCAAGGAACAGTAACAGCAATTGTTGGACAATCGGGCTGTGGAAAGACTACGCTTTTACGTTTGATTTCGAGATTATACGATTATGATAAAGGAGAAATTTTAATTGACAATCAAAACATCAAAGAAGTATCCACAGAAAGTTTATATAAAAATATTTCTATCGTTTTTCAAGATGTAAAACTTTTTAATACAAGTATTATGGAAAATGTTAGAATAGGTAGAAAAGATGCAACAGATAAAGAAGTTATAGAAGCTTGTAAACTTGCAAATTGTGATTTCATTGAAAATCTTAAAGAAGGTTTTGAAACGAATATTGGAGAAAATGGAGAACAACTATCAGGTGGAGAACGACAAAGACTTTCTATAGCAAGAGCTTTTTTGAAAGATGCTCCAATTCTTATTTTAGATGAAATATCTTCTAGCTTAGATGTAGATAATGAAATAAAAATTCAAAAATCTCTAAACAATCTTATAAAGAACAAAACGGTAATAATTATATCACACAGAATGAAGTCAATAGAAAATGTTGATAAAATTGTCGTTTTAAAAGAAGGTAAAGTTGAAAAAATTGGTACTCACAAAGAGTTATTAAATTCTAGTGATACTTATAAAAATTTGCTTGAAAAAACTAAAAAAGCAGAAGAATTTGTTTATTAGGAGGAAAAAATGAATAAAAAATTAGAACTTAAAGATTTAGTACTAATAGGAATTTTTGCAGTAATTTATTTAGTATTGATGTTTGCAGTAGGAATGATAGGACTTATACCTATACTATTTTTAGTTTATCCAACAATAGCAGGTATTATCTGTGGTCCTTTAGTATTGTTATTTATGGCTAAGGAACAAAAGCCATTTGCTTTATTTATTTTTGGAATGATAATGCCGATAGTTATGATTTTAGGAGGACATTCTTACATTATAGTTGTAATTCCAGTAATTATAATGTTAATTGCAGAGCTTATAAGAAAAATGGGAAACTACAATAGTATGAAATATAATATCATCTCTTGTGCAGTATTTTCAATGTGGATAGGATCAAGTTTAAGCCAAATGCTTTTTGCCAAAGAAAAATATATACAAATGTGTAAAATGATGGGTGATGAATATACAAAGGCATTAGAAAAATTAATAACATATCCAAATCTTTTATTAGTATTTGTAGGAGCGTTTATAGGTGGATTAATAGGAGCGTTTATCGGTAAAAAATTACTTAAAAAGCATTTTGAAAAAGCGGGTATAATTTAATGCCAATTTATAAAAACTCTAAAGTAAATCCCAATCCTATAAGTAAATCTATAGTATTGATTTTGATGAGTTTTACGGTTGCTAAGCTAATTTATACTGAAATACTAATGGTATTTGTTTTTTGTATATTCTTTTTTATAAATGATTACAAAAAATTTGCAATAAAATCACTTTTGATATTTTTGATATTGTATTATATACCAAATTTTGAAATAATACTTAAATTTCCATTTTTAGTAAAATTAGTTTTAGGATTTTTATTGCTTATAAGAATGTTTTATCTTCCTTATCTTGCAGGAAGTTTTCTAATAAGAACATCAGATGTAAGCTCGATAATTACATCTTTTGGAATGTTAAAAGTTCCAAGAGAAGTCTCTATTCCTTTAGCAGTTATGTTTAGGTTTTTTCCTTCGTTTAAAGAAGAACATTACAACATTAAAACAGCTATGAAAATTAGAGGAATATCAAAGAAAAATATAATGAAATATTTAGAATATGTTTTTGTTCCGCTTATCATAATATCAATAAATTTAGCTGATGATATATCAAAAGCGGCAGAATGTAAAGCAATTTCAAACCCATGTAAAAAAACTAGATATTTTGAAGTTAAATTTAAACTTGTAGATTTTATTTATATAATTTTATTTGCGATTTTATTTTTCGGAGGTATCTTATGGTTGAAATAGAAAAATTAAACGTCTTTTACGCAGAAAAACAAGTATTAAAAAACATTGATTTAAAAATAAAAGATGGAGAATGTGTTGTTTTAACAGGAGAAAGTGGATGTGGAAAGACAACTATATTAGATTCGATAAATGGAATTTTAGAAAAATTTACAAATGCAAAAATACAAGGGAGTCTAAAAATTAACGATATTTGTATAAAATCAAAACAAATGTATGAAATTTCGATGCTTGTTTCATCAGTTTTTCAAAATCCAAAAACTCATTTTTTTAATATTAATACAACACAAGAGCTTTTGTTTTTTTTAGAAAATATTGGTCTTGATAGAAGTGAAATGGATAAAAGATTAAACAAAATGCTTGAAATTTTTCCTATAAAATATTTGCTTAACAGAAATATTTTTGATTTATCTGGAGGTGAAAAACAAGTTTTATCTCTAGCAAGTTCATATATTTCAGGGTGTAAAATTTTGTTACTAGATGAGCCAACATCGAATTTGGATAGAAAATATATAGATATACTTCAAAATATGTTAAAAATTTTAAAAAAAGAAAATATAAGTTTAATTATCGCTGAACACAGGTTGTACTATTTGATGGATATTTTTGATAGACTTGTATATATAAAAGATGGAGAAATAAAAAAAATTTACTCAAAAGAAGAATTTTTAAAATTTGATACAAAATCTCTACACAACATGGGACTTAGAAGTATTGCATACGAAAAATTGAAAGTTAGTTCAATTACAAATGACGGAGAGCTTTACATCGAAAATTTGAATTTTCAATTTACAAAAAACAAAAAGCTTGAAATGAAAAATTTGCATTTTAAAAATGGTTTTGTATATGGGATAGTAGGAGCAAATGGTTGTGGAAAGACAACATTTATAAAATCATTAATTGGTGTTATGAAAAAATCAAAAGAAAAAGTCTACTATAAAGGAAAACTTATAAATAAAAAACAAAGACTTAAAAAATCATCTCTTGTTATGCAAGATGTAAACAATCAACTCTTTAGTGAATCTGTAGATATTGAACTTAAACTTAAAAATGAAAAAATAAAAGAAGAAACAATAGATACACTTTTAAAAAGATTAAATCTTTTATCATATAAAACAAGCCATCCAATGAGTTTATCTGGTGGTCAAAAACAAAGAGTTGCTATTTTGACGAGCGTTTGTGATATGGAGAATTTTATTTTCTTTGATGAACCTACAAGTGGAATGGATTATAAAAATATGATGTCAATATCGAAAATAATAAAAGAACTTAAAAATGAAAATAGAATTATTTTTATCATTTCTCATGACAGTGAATTTTTAAATGAAACAACTGATTTTATATTAGATATTGAAAAAGAAAAAATTTTTTAAAAATAAAAAAAGCTCTATAATTGTATAAAAATTATAGAGCTTTTTTGTTAAAAATATAAATGATAGGAAGTATTAAAAATGCAAATTTAAAATTCTTAAATTAGTTAATAAGTTTATTAAATTATAATTTCTTTTTTGAAATTATCATCATCTGAATTTATTTTTTCTATTTTTTCATTATTTGCTAAAGTCTTTAATAAATTGTATAAAATTTTTCTTGAAAGCGAAATAAAAAATCCCGTAAAAAAAGCAATTATAATAGTTCCAAGGCCTACAGGACCACCAATTAAAAATCCGGATAAAACTAACAATAAATCAGAAATAATTCTAATAGTTCTATAAGAAAGTTTTGTTTTATCACTTATTATTTCTGCAATACAATCTGTCGCTCCAACTCCAAGGTCTGAAAAAATATAAATCGTAACGCCAATTGATATTATAAAACAGCCAAGTATACAAAAAAGTATTCTAACAAAATATGGCATAGATTGAATATTTAAAAAAGATAAGAAAAAATTAAAAATTTCAGCAGTATATCCTATTATAAAAATAGCAAGAATAGAAGATATATTTATATATTTTTTATCAATAAAAAAAATTATAGTAAGTAAAATTATATTATATATTGCAGCACAAGCTCCATAGCTTATATTTAGTATTTTACTTACGCCCAATTCCAAAGTACTAGCAGGATCTGTTCCTAAATTACTTTGGATTGTAAAAGAAACACCTACTCCAAGTATAAAAAGTCCAATTACGGATAATAAAATTTTTAAAGATATATTATTTTTATTTTTCATATATTCTCTCTCCTTTTAGATATTTTATATTAAAGTTTAAAAATCGTCAATGAATTTAAATACTTTTTTAAAGTTATCTTTCTGTATAGTAACTTGTATATTTAGTTATACAATTTTGCTGTACATTGAGAAAAAATTAACAAAATAAATTTAAATCTAAGATAGATATAAATTAAAAAATATGATAAAATTAAAACAAGTATTTATATTAAAATTTATTTTATTATGAGGTGAAATAGTGAAGCAAGCAATATATAGAGAATTTAGGCCAAAAGATTTTAGTAAAGTTTTAGGACAAGAACATATAGTTGAAATTTTAAAAAATCAAATAAAAAATAACAATATAGGACACGCTTATCTTTTTTCTGGAATAAGAGGAACAGGAAAAACTACTTGTGCAAAAATTTTTGCAAGAGCTGTAAATTGTTTAAATCCTAAAGATGAAGGTCCATGTAATGAATGTGAAAATTGCAAGATGATTTTAGAAGATAGAGCATTTGAAGTTGTTGAAATGGATGCTGCAAGTAACAGACGTATTGACGATATAAGAGAAATTAAAGAAAAGGTAATTTATCCTCCACAACTATTAAAATATAAAGTCTATATAATAGATGAAGCACATATGATTACAAATGAAGGGTTTAATGCGCTTTTAAAAATTTTAGAAGAGCCACCAAAACATTTAATTTTTATACTTGCTACAACTGAAATTGATAAAATTCCAGATACAATAGTTTCAAGATGTCAAAGATTTGAATTTAAACGAATAGATGGAAAAAATATTATAAATAACATAGAATATATATTAAAAAATATAAATATAAGTATGCAAAAAGAAGCAATTGAGCTTATAGCAGAGCTTTCATCGGGGGCTATGAGAGATGCGTTAAGTCTTTTAGATAGTATCATAACATTAGATAAAAAAGAAATTACTGTTGAAGATATAAACGAATCTTTAGGACTTGTAAATTTAGATAGTTTATTTAATTTCTCAAAAGCAGTTGTTGAAAATTCAAAAGATGAAGCAATTAAAATATATAGAAAATTAATAAATGACGGTAAAAGTCCATACAACATAATAGCAGATCTTATAAAACATTTTAGAAATATAATGCTAACAAAAAGTTTAGACAAAGACCTTACAAGTTTAAATGATATACAGTATAAAAAATATGAACAATATAAAGATAAATTTTCTATAGAGGAACTTGTTTATATATTAGAAACTCTTCTAGAAGCAATTGAAAAAATGAAAAAAAGTGATATGCAAAATTCAATAGCTGAAGTTTTAATAATCAAAATTTGTTCTTTTATAGATAAAAAAAGTATTCTTGAAAAAAGAATACAAGCATTAGAAAATATCATAAAATCTTCAAATAAACAGCTATTTACATTAGAAAATAATATACAAAACGAAAATATAGAACAAAATAATAACATAGATGATATTTGTAAAAAAGAAGAAGATAACTTTTTTGAAAATGAAAAAATAGAAAGTAAAAATGAAGATGTTAAAAAAACTACACAATGTGATACAAATTCTAAAGAAAAAAAAGATACCGAAACTAAAGATACCGAAAGTAGCGAAGAAAAAATTAATCTTTTTGCTATAAAAGAAGTTGTTAAAGATACAATATTTAAAAAAACAATATCAAAACTTTTTGAGCAAAGCGTAAAAGATTTAATTTACTATCCGAAAGAAAATTTTCTACAAATCGACTGTAAAGAATATCTTTTTAAATTTGGTTCATACAAGCTAGATGAACATAATAGTTTTGAAATTAAGGATAAAGAAACTCTAGATGAATTTTTTAATAAGATAAATATATCTAAAAAAGATACTCTTAAATTATTTGCAAATTTTGTAGAATAAATAAAAAAATATATATTTTTATTTACAATATTTCTCATATCTATTTAGCTTTTTGTTATTATAAAATATT
>KQ959665.1 GCA_001552895.1 Tissierellia bacterium KA00581 | reverse complement strand
ATTTGATAATTTTTAAGTTGTAAATTTAATTATACGATTGTTTATAATTAAATTGAATAAAAATAAAATTTCTTTTCTAAAAGTAAAAAAAATGTTATAATATCATTAGAAGTAAAGTATACGATTGTTTCCGTTTTGATAACTTAATTTTGGAAAACAATACGTGAAATTAAATTTACTTTTCAATTTATTTAATTGTTAATTTAATTATAATTTAAAATTAATAAAATTTAAGTGAAAGGAGAAATTTTATGAAAAAAATTTTTGAAAAAATTTTAAAAGATAGTGGTCTAAAAATAACTAAAAATCGTATAGCAATATTAAATGAATTAAATAAAAAGCAAATTCCTTTAACAGCAGAAGAAATTTATAATTCACTTTCTCATTCAAAAACTGAAAAGTACAGTATTTCTAGCATTTATAGAGCGCTTATGCAATTTTCAGAAAAAAATATTGTTAAAAAGACAGCTCAAATTGATGCAATTACATATTATCAATTGATAACAGGACATACTCATAGCCTTATATGCGAAAAATGCAAAAAAATAATACCTATAAACCATTGTCCTATACATACATTAATCAAAGATATAGAAGAAAAAACAGAGTTTTTAATTACAGGCCATCATCTTGAAATAAAGGGTATTTGTAAAAGCTGTAAAGAAAAATTAACAAAAGATGAACTAAAAGAAATTAATGAAATAAGAAAAGAAGAAATTTCTCACGAACATGACCACAAGTGTAAAGACGAAAACTGCGTTTAATTATTTTAAATATTATAAAAATTTAAGTTAAATAATCTTTTACTTTTTGATTTTAAATTTAAAATTTATCTAAAAATAAACTAACAAAAGGGGCTGTAAACTAGGGATTTGATAAAACATCAAATTTTTAAGTAACTTTCTTCATGCAAAGAAAAATAAAATGACCACATTAAAGCGTTAACTTTCTCTAATGTGGTCATTTTTTGTTATCTAGAGTAGCAAAATGGACTTTATTTATTCTTACTTACCATAATGTGGTTTATCTTTTGCTGCCATTAGAGTTGGGGTCAGATGGTGTATTATAGGTAATTTGATTACTTTCATCAGTAAATGAAGCAGAGCCTACAATTGTGAAATACTTCTCGAAGAAAGTCTTAAGTTTACTGATAACACCTTGCTTTTTCTCAGTACGTTTGCCACCACCAAATCGTGAGATAGGTGGCATCAGCTTATCGATATCTGTTCCAAAAGTCTTGATTTCACCATCACAAAATGCATTCTCTAAGAACTTTCTTGTATCTTCTGGCTTTAGCCTTTCTTCTTTTATAATATTTTCCAAGTCCTCTTTGCATTTGTGTGCAACATAATCATGCCATTTGGTTATAATGTCATCTGTTTCGTTGATTTCTTTAATAAAGGTTTCAATTAGTGCTTTCTTACTACGAAGTTCAAAACTTGCATCAATAGCCTTATTGATGGTAATAAGCAGCTCTTTATCCTCACAGTGGGTATCATGATACTTCTTCACGAGCATAAGGATGTAGTCGATATTTATCTCTATCTGCTTGATGAGTTCTACTTCAAAGACAACATCATCAACAATATCTGTGCGCTCTTCTTGTTCACGTCTTCGTTTCCATTCATCACGAAGGTCTTGATATCTTCCAAGATAATCCTGTAGGTCACGTTCTATAATAATTTCCTTACCTACAAATTCATCGAAGGATGATAAAAGGTTTCGCATGCGAAGGATTGTACCAAACAGACAGATGAAATCTTTTTGATTTTCTTCTCCGATAATTTGAGGCTCTGATAGCGGAAACTTTTCTTTAAGTTCTTCTATCATATCTACATAACCGGGCATCTTTTTTCCATCTACAGATTCGTAGCCATAGTAGTAATCCTTAAAGCTATTAAGTAGTACGACACCTCCTACATTTTTATCTGCAAATAAGGATATAGCACTATCGACACGCTTTTTAAGATTTCTAAAGCAGACGATATTACCAAATGTTTTGATGGAATTAAGGATTCTGTTTGTTCTTGAGAATGCTTGGATTAATCCATGCATTTTAAGGTTCTTATCTACCCACAAGGTGTTTAGTGTGGTAGCATCAAAACCTGTAAGGAACATATTGACTACTATGAGTAAATCCAGTTCTTTATTCTTCATACGAAGAGATACATCTTTATAATAATTTTGAAACTTATCACTTGAGGTATCGTAATTTGTATGAAATATTTCATTATAATCTTTGATAGCATCTTCTAAGAAATCACGAGAAGGCTTATCAAGTGCTGATGTATCTTCAGAGTTTTCCTCATCTAGGATACCACCTGCCTCGCCGTCAGGCAGGTCGGATTCTTCCTCATTAGCACCATAGCTAAAGATAGTTGCAATACGCAGTTTCTTAGTAGGATCTTTTGCCATTTGCTTTTTAAATTCTTCATAATATAGTTTTGCCATCTGTACAGAGGAAACAGCAAAGATGGAGTTAAAGCCACTTAAACGCTGTTTTGTCTTGATTTCTTCCACAGCACCTCTGTCGGCAGAAGCAACCTGTGCAACATTCATAAGAGTGTTGTAAACATAGCTCTTATCGCCACGATAGGTCTTTTGGTCAAAATGCTCAAGGATATACTTTGTTACAAGGCTGATTCTCTGTGGAGCCATCATTGCCTTTTCACGGTTGATATCCCAGACCATCTCGTCATCGATATCTTCTTCTGCATCCATTGTCTTGATGTAATCTACACGAAATGGAAGTACATTTTTATCATTAATAGCATCAACGATAGTATATGTGTGGAGCTTGTCACCGAAAGTCTGTGCTGTAGTGAAAAACTTAGGATTCTTGGCACGTCCTGCGTTTGCAGAGAATATCGGTGTACCTGTAAATCCAAACAGATGATATTTCTTAAAGTTCTTTACGATAGCAGTATGCATATCTCCAAATTGGCTTCTGTGGCATTCATCAAAGATAATTACCACATGCTTTTGATATACATCATGTCCTGGATTTTTCTTAATGAAAGTAGCAAGCTTTTGAATCGTTGTGATAATGATTCGAGCATTCGTATCCTCCAGCTGTTTCTTTAATACAGCCGTAGAGGTATTGCTGTTGGCTGCACCTTTTTCAAATCGGTCATATTCCTTCATGGTCTGATAGTCCAAGTCCTTACGGTCTACAACAAATAGCACCTTGTCTATAAAAGAAAGATGCGATGCCGCTCTTGCAGTTTTAAAAGATGTTAATGTCTTACCGGAACCTGTGGTGTGCCAAATGTATCCGCCACCTTCGATAGAACCATATTTTTTATAAGTGTTTGAAATCTCAATACGATTGATAATACGCTCTGTAGCTGTAATCTGATAAGGACGCATAACCATAAGCATCTTTTCTGAAGTAAAGATACAGTACTTCGTAAGAATATTGAGTATGGAATGCTTAGCAAAGAACGTCTTTGTAAAATCAATCAAATCAGGAATCACTCTGTTATTGGCATCTGCCCAAAAAGAAGTAAACTCAAAGCTGTTACTTGTTTTACCTTTCTTTCCCTTAGATGCATTTGAATCCTTGATGGCATTAAAGCGTGTGCTGTTAGAGTAGTATTTAGTATTTGTTCCATTGGAAATAACAAATATCTGCACATACTCATAGAGTCCACAGCCAGCCCAGAAACTGTCACGCTGATATCTGTTTATCTGATTAAAAGCTTCACGAATGGCAACGCCTCTTCGTTTTAACTCGATATGAACAAGAGGTAGACCATTTACAAGTACTGTAACATCATAGCGATTGTCATAGCTTGCCTGCCTGTCCGGCAGGCAGGCACCATCTTCCTTGCCAACCACATGCCCCAGGGCACCTTCTCTGCCAGCTTTGCTGGCATTCACCTTGTACTGGTTGATGACCTGTAGAGAATTGTTATGGATATTCTCTTTATCAATCAGTATGATATTTTTCGATGAACCATCATCACGCTTTAAGAGCTGCACATTAGCTTCTTGGATTTTGCGCGTTTTTTCCACGATGTGCTCATTCGGATTTGCTACAGCAGACTGAAAAAACTTATGCCATTCATTATCTGTGAATGTATAGTTATTCAGTTTCTCAAGCTTAGTTCTAAGATTTTGGATCAAATCTTTTTCGCTATGGATTAAAAGATATTCGTATCCTTGATCACAAAGCATGCGAATAAATTCTTTTTCCAATGCAGCCTCACTTTGATATTGGTCAGCACGAACCTTCAAAGGCTTATATTCTGTTACAACCGTATTTTCATTTGTTTCGGCTACGATATTAAAATAAGGCACATACATCACCTCTTTTGTATTTATTTTTCTAACTTTTTAAAATTAAGTAATTTATCTCTGTAATATTCATATTGTTTCTGACGTGCTTTAATCTCGGCAGGAAGACCGATATTGAGGTCAGAGCAGATGGCGTCAAAGTTGTCTAAAACTTTAACTAATCTCTTTTGTACTTCAATAGGTGGCAATGGAAGTTTAAATTTTCTAATTTTTTCCATTGGAATATTTTTCATCGAAGATGACTGAATAAGCCTATTAATCTGTGTGTGCCAAAACTTTCCACTTTGAAAATAATATCTCATGTATTCTGGTATAAGCTTATCTGTAGTGGATCGTATTAAAGCAACATTTGGCGCTAAATAATATTTATCTTCTTTATCGATTAATGCTACTTGTCCAATTGTGCCGACATATGTAAATAGCATATCTCCAATATGAAGTTTACTTCGTGATAACTTTGATAAATCACTATTATCAATATACTTTACATCAGTCAAATCCAACTTTCCATTTTTTACATTTAATCCGCGTAATGCTATTATTTTTCCTTCATCGGAATAATTTACATATTTTGTGAATTCAAAACCTGCTAATTTTGTGACAGTAGCAACATCTCCTAGTGTAACCATAGGAATTGAATTATCAAATTTAAGCAACTCATCCCTATAAAATTCATACTGTTTCTTGCGAGCTGTAAGCTCCGCTGTAAGCTCCGCTGTAAGCTCCGCTGTAAGTAACGTGAAAGAGTCCAATATACGGACTATTTCACGTTGTACCTCCAACGGAGGTACGGGGATCTTGACTTTCTCCATTAGTTTTTTTGATACATTAAATCTCGTAACACCGTTTGCGGTTTTACCAATTTGGTATCTTAGTTCACTTGAACGAAATAAATGCTTTGAAAAGTTGGGAAGCATAATTGAAGTATCATTAAATCTAAAGACAAAGCAAAAACTGTTCAAATATAATTTTTCATTAGTCTGTTGTGTAAGAACGGATGAAATTCCGCACTCATCTGGTGTTTCAGAAGATCCTGTGAATATAACATCACCGTATTCTAAGGTTCGTTGGTTTTCATCATCACTAATTTTAACTTTATCATCAACGTCTATATCCAGTGCTGGATTAGAATAAACATTTTTATATGTGATAAATTTTGCATTTCCATCAGTAAAATCATCTTTGGATTTTCCAGTAATACCTCCATAAAATTTTCCGAGTTCCCCAAGTGTCTTATATTCCACCTCATCAGGACACAATTTTTGAATTAATTCATTTAACTTGCTCATTGTCTACCCCCTGCCTGCCTATAGGCAGGTCAATTTCTGCAATGATTTTATCAATCTCATCACGAAGGACCTTTTCACGCGTAACAATTTCTTTAATCTCGGCATTGAGCTTTACAATATCGATTTTTTCTCTCGAATCCTTAGCTTCCACATAAGTAGATACGGAAAGATTAAAGTCATTTTCTTTTATTTCATCGTAAGAAGCAAGGTGGGCGATGTAGTTTAATTCCTTACGTTTTGTAAAGATATCAACGATTCTGTTGATATTTTCGGCAGTTAGCTTATTGTTGTTAGTTACTTTTACACACTCGTTACTTGCATCGATAAATAGAGTATTGTTATCTGTTTTATTCTTTTTCATTACCATAATGCAGGTAGCAATCGATGTTCCAAAGAAGAGGTTACTCGGAAGCTGAATAATACAGTCGATGAAGTTGTTATCGATTAAATACTTACGGATTTTCTTTTCTGCTCCGCCACGGTACATAATGCCAGGAAAGCATACGATGGCAGCAGTGCCATTACTTGAAAGGCATGAAAGACTGTGCATGATAAATGCAAGGTCAGCCTTGCTCTTTGGTGCAAGTACACCTGCAGGAGCAAATCTTGGATCATTGATAAGAGTTGCATCATCAGAGCCTTTCCACTTGATAGAATAGGGCGGATTTGAAACAATAAGTTCAAATGGCTCATCATCTAAGTGCCTTGGAGAGGTAAGCGTATCTTCACAGGCAACATCGAATTTATCGAATTCTACATCATGCAAAAACATATTGATACGACAAAGATTGTAGGTCGTGATATTGATCTCCTGTCCATAGAAACCATTACGTACACCTTCCTTACCAAGAATTTTTAGAGATTTCAAGAGTAAACTGCCACTTCCACAGGCTGGATCGTATACTTTATTGACCTGTGTTTTGCCAACAGTACCAAGGCGAGTAAGAAGTTCTGATACATCAGCAGGAGTAAAAAACTCACCACCGGACTTACCTGCGTTAGATGCATACATAGTCATCAGATACTCATAGGCATCACCAAAGGCATCAATATCATGCTCCATAACAGAACCGAGGTTCATATCAGCTACACCGTTTAATAGTTTTATGAGGTTCTCGTTTCTTTTAGCAACAGTGGAACCAAGCTTATTGCTGTTGACATCAAAATCAGCAAACAGTCCAGCAAAGTCGCTTTCTGCCTCACCGCCTTGTGAAGACTGTTCGATATGACGAAATACTGATTCAAGTTTTTCGTTCAGATGAGCCTTTGCCCATTTAATATCTTCGTTACTTTTTTTTCTTATATTAGCAAAGAGTTCACTTGGAAGAATAAAAAATCCTTTTTCTTCAACAAGTCCTTCTCTTGCTTCTTCGGCATCTTCATCTGACATCTTAGAAAAGTCAAAGTCTGTGTTTTTTGCTTCGATTTCTCCGTTATTAATATAGCTTGTCAGATTCTCTGATATATAACGATAGAACATGGTGCCAAGGACATAGTTCTTAAAGTCCCAACCATCGACAGCACCACGTAGATTATCTGCGATTGCCCATATTGCACGATGGAGTTCATCACGTTCTTGTTCTTTTTTTGTATCAACCATTCTTTTTCCCTCCAACTTTATAGCTTAGCCATGCATCTTCTATATCGGTATAATCGATATGATTTTCTTCGCAAAATGCTTTTATATTCTTCATCGCAACAAGGTTCGGTTTTGATTTTCCTTGTTCCCAACGATTAACAGTAGAAAATGCTACGTTTAATTTCTTAGAAAAGTTTTCTTGCGTCAGAAAACAGCGTGTTCTAAGTCGTTTTATTTCTTCTTTAAGTATCATTCGCATCTCTCCTTTATTATTTTCAAAAATATATCAAAATTATAGCATAATTTTATGGATTTTTCTACCATCTAGCCATAGAATCAGAGGATTTTTTATTTTTATTCTTAAAAAACGTCCCTTTAGCTACCTTCCTATAAGCAAAGAAAAAACGACATAGCCGAATTTTTCTTAAACTATGCCGTTTTTTAAAAGGAAAAAAATATCTTACTTGCACTCCCTAATCTGTGAGTTTTTTATTTTTAAATTTATTTTTCTTCTTTAAAACCTTCTATTTTATATCTGTTATCTAAATCTTCAATTACAGTATCACTTGATTTTCTTACATCTTTTCTATATACATCAAATATTACAGAATTATTTTTCTTTTTAAAATTAGAAAATTCATAAACATAAAATTCTTCTTTTTGTTCATATTCTTTTTTATCGCTAAATGTAAATTTTTCACTTTCATAGCTTACTTTGTAGATTTCTCTAACTAAGAAAGTTGTATATGCACCATTTTCTAAATCAGCATCAGCCATAGGCTTTTCATAAGTTTTAACTTTTTCTAATTTTAAATTTTTTGAGTGAGTAGAAATATTTTGAACAATATCAGCTTTTATTTTTCTATCCATTCTATCTCTTACTGTAGAATCTAAATCTTTTATAGAATTTACAATTTCTTCAAGATTAGATACAGTTATTGATTGAGTTATTTCTTTTTTATCAAATTTCAATTTTAAAGATTTATTTGCATTTTCTTTTAAAGTTAAAGTAGCAGTAACAGTATCACCATTTTTTAAGCCACTTTCTTTATCAAGTTTAACATCATAATTTCTAACTGTAGAATATATCAAACTTGTCTTTTTAGGATCTTTTATTTCTGAAACTAATGGTTCTCCTTCTACAGTTGCTTTTGCTTTACCAAATCCATCTTTACCATTTACATTTATTTGTATTTTGATATTTTTCATGCTTACTACGGCATCAGGTTTTAAATTATAACTTATAGTTTTAAAAGAAAATATTGCAATTATTATAACTACAACAGCTACAATAGAAAAAATAATTTTATTTTTATTTTTATTTATAGTGTCTTTACTTGTATTTATTGCTTTTTTAACTTCATCACTTTCAAAAGCATCTTTTACAACTTTTGCATTTTTTTCTACAAAGTCCATACTAGCATCTATAGCTTTATCTATATCTTTTTTAGCAGTATCTAAAGATGCTTTGGTTTCTTCATCACTTTTTACAGAAGTTTTTTCTTCTTGATAATTAGTTATAAAAACTATAAATAATAGAATAGATGCAATTATCATTATGATAGCTAAAATATAAAAAGCAAATGTAAAATTAGCAGTTCTTTGTGAAAATTTTGTTAATGCTTTAGCTCCGTATGAAAATATACTTTTTAAGCTAAATCCATATAAACTTTTGATAAAATTTATATAAATTGTTAGTTTAAAGTTTTGCATAAAAGCTAAAAGAGTTCCAACTGCACCAAGTATATATGCACCCATAAAAATAGTTGATTTATCCTTACATATGAAAAATCTATTATAAGCTATTAAACACAAATCTACTATCGACAAAAATACAAAAAGCTTGTAAATACTAAAAATAGCCGACATAATACTTACTGTAGATTTTGTTAAAGATCCTTGTTCTGCTTTATATAACATTATAAATGTTACTATGAACAAAAGTGTAAATATAGCAAAAAAACTGATTAAAACTTTTTCAAACAAGCATTTTTTAGAAAAAGTTTTTATGTAATCAGAAAAGCTTACGCTTTGTTTTTTTTCATCTTCCATAAAAATCCTCCTAAATATAAAAATTATAGATATTAGAAATATAAATAAGAAAAATTAAATTTATATAATTATGATTTTTTCTCTTTAATAGTATTAAACTTTATTGTTAATCTAAAAATAACAAATAAAATCAAAAAAATACTAATCCACTGAGAAGTTGAAAAAAATAAAAATTTTCCTCTTATTAAATCTCCTCTAAAATATTCTAAAATAAATCGTACTGTTGCATAAAGAGATAAATAAATTTCTAAAACATATGATTTTTTATCTCTTTTACAGATATTTAAGATATAGAAAAGCAATATAAAAAAAATTAATATATTACAAAAACTTTCAACTAATTGAACGGGAAATAAGGAAATGTTATTTGGAGCAAATTTTGAATTTTTATAAATTTTAGAAAAAATCCTACTGTTATACATTATTCCATAACAACAACCAGTAAAAAAACAGCCAATTCTTCCAAAAGCGTGAACTAAAGGAACTAAAGTTATAGAAATAGCTAAGATTTTTTTATCTATATCTAAATATTTTTTTATAAAAAAGTATCCAAAAATTGCAAATAAAACTCCACCGTAAAAAACAAAACCATATCTCATCAAATACGATATATATCTAAAATCTATAATTTTTGAAAAGTCTATATTCTTATATGAAATAAAAATATAAGTTGTTTTAGCTCCAACTATTGCAAAAAGAGCGATACTACATGAAAAAATTAAAAAATCATAAAAATTAGTATCAAATTTTTTACAAAGATATAATCCTACAAGAAAAGCTATAGAAACTCCTATAGCTATAAAAAATCCATAATAGTAAATGAATATTCCAAAAATATAAAATCCCAAAAAAATCTCCTACTAATGAAATAATCCTGCTGTTGAAACACAAGCAATACATGCAACGTAAAAAAGAATACTTAAAATAGTTCCAACTATAGAACAAACAAATCCAGCTTTTGCCATTTTGTCTTCAATATTATTTTTTCTTGCAATAGCTCCTAAAATAATTCCTATAATTCCTAAAATACAAGCAATCCATCCGCCAAATACTCCTGTAAAGACAGCTAAAACGATTGAAATGATACCAAGAACTAAAGATGCAACACCCATTTTTTCAAATCCTCCTATAAATCATACATTATATTAATTAAATATAAATATATAGTTATATATTATATTAATTAAATACAATTATAATTATATATTTATGTACGAAATAAGTCAAGTAATTAAAGTAATTTATTTATAAAAAAATTTTTTTATTTTTTTTATAAAAATACTTTACTTTTTATTAAAAATCTGATAAAATTTAAAGATAATAGTACAAAAATGGGATAATATGTTTTTTTATCTTTTTTTAATTTTTTGAAGGGGTGAAGTTTTATGACACATACTGAAAAGTATGGAATCACAGAAAGAGTAAGTTACTCAAGAACTCAAAATGTTTTGGATATTCCAAATCTTATTGCTATTCAAACTGACAGTTATGATTGGTTTATTAAGCAAGGTATTAGAGATGTGTTTGATGATATAAGTCCAATTAAGGATTATTCTGAAAACATGAAATTAGAATTTCTAAATTATCGTTTAGATGAAGCTCCAAAGTATTCTGAGCAAGAATGTAAAGATAGGGATATGAACTATTCTACAATTCTTAAAGTTGATGTTCGTTTAACTAATAACAACACAGGTGAAGTTAAAGAACAAGAAGTATTCATGGGAGAAATACCATTGATGACAGAAAACGGGACTTTTATTATAAACGGTGCTGAAAGAGTTATAGTAAGTCAGCTTGTTAGAAGCCCTGGTGTTTATTATGGAGAAGAAATTGATGAATCTGGTAATAAACTATTTTCTTCAACAGTTATTCCAAACAGAGGTGCATGGATAGAATATGATACTGATACAAGTGGGGCTGTAAATGTTCGTATAGATAAGACAAGAAAGCTTCCTATTACAACCATGATAAGAGCACTTCTTTTTGAAACTAACGAAGAAATGATAGAGCATTTTGGAGATATTAAAGAACTTCATACTACTTTAGAAAAAGATATATCTAAAAGTTATCAAGAAGCTATTCTTGAAATATATAGAAAGTTAAAACCGGGAGATCCTGCAACTGTTGAAAGTGGGGAAAGTTTGTTACACAACTTATTTTTCGACCCTAAAAGATATGATCTTGCAAAAGTTGGAAGATATAAGTTTAATAAAAAATTAGCTTTAAGAAATAGAATATTTGAAACTACTCTTGCACAAGATATTTTTAAAACTGATAAATTTGGTGAAATGGAAAAAATTGCAAGTGTTGGAGATTTTGTAACAGAAAAGTTAGCTAAAGAAATAGAAGATGCAGGTTATAAGTCTGTTACAGTAATGGTAGAAGATAAAAAAGTTATCGTTACTGGAAATCATTTTGTTGATATAGATGCTTTTGATCTTGATTTCGATATAAGATGCCATGGTCTTTCAGAAAAAATTTATTATCCAGTTATGATGGAAATTTTGGAAAATTGTAGTGAATTTAAAGGCGAAGAATTTGAAAAAGAAGTTAAAAGAGCTGTTAAAAACAGAGTAAAAGAACTTTCTCCAACTCATATAACTCGTGATGATATCGAAGCTAGTGTAAGTTATGAATTTAATTTATTTTATGGTCTTGGAAACTGTGATGATATTGATCATTTAGGAAATAGAAGAGTTAGAGCAGTTGGTGAACTTTTACAAAATCAATTTAGAATCGGTCTTTCTAGAATGGAAAGAGTTGTAAGAGAAAGAATGTCTACACAAGATCCAGATCTTGCAACTCCTCAAGGACTTATAAATATAAGACCTCTTGTTGCTTCTTTAAAAGAATTTTTTGGTTCATCACAACTTTCACAATTTATGGATCAAAACAATCCTTTAGCTGAACTTACACATAAAAGAAGACTTTCAGCACTTGGACCTGGTGGTTTAAGTAGAGATAGAGCAGGCTATGAAGTACGTGACGTACATGAAAGCCATTATGGTAGAATTTGCCCAATAGAAACTCCTGAAGGCCCTAACATCGGTCTTATAACTTCTCTTACTACTTATGCAAGGGTTGATGAATATGGATTTATTGAAACACCTTATAGAGTTGTAAAAGACGGAGTTGTTACAAGAGAAATAGTATATTTAACAGCAGATGAAGAAGATGAAGTTATAATTGCACAAGCAAACGAACCACTTGATGAACAAGGACATTTTATAAATGATAGAGTTAGTGGTCGTGGGATAAATGGAGAAAATGACATTTACTCAAAAGATGATATTGAATACATGGACGTCTCTCCTCAACAAATTGTTTCTGTTGGTACAGCAATGATTCCGTTTTTGGAAAATGATGATGCCACTCGTGCGCTTATGGGTTCAAATATGCAAAGACAAGCAGTGCCTTTACTTATTACTGATGCTCCTATAGTTGGAACTGGTATTGAAAATAAAGCTGCAAGAGATAGTGGAGTTGTTGTAATTGCTAAAAATTCTGGAATTGTAACAAAAGTTGATAGTGATGAAATTTATATAAAAAGAGATTTAGATAATGTCGTTGATAAATATAGACTTCTTAAATTTAAGCGTTCTAACCAAGGAACAACTATTAATCAAAGACCTATAGTACATCAAAATGACAGAATAAATAAAGGTGATATAATAGCAGATGGACCTTCAACAGAAAATGGAGAAATTGCTTTAGGTAAAAATATACTTATGGCATTTATGAACTGGGAAGGATACAACTATGAAGATGCTATGCTTTTAAATGAACAACTTGTTATTGATGATATTTTAACATCTCTTCATATCGAAGAACATGAATGTGAAGCAAGAGAGATAAAACTTGGTTCTGAAGAAATAACAAGAGATGTTATAAATATCGGCGAAGATATGAGAAAAAATCTAGACGAAAATGGTATTATAAGAGTCGGAGCTGAAGTTAATTCAGGAGATATATTAGTTGGGAAAGTTTCACCAAAGGGAGAAACTGAATTAAGTGCTGAAGAAAGACTTTTAAGAGCAATTTTCGGAGAAAAAGCTCGTGAAGTTCGTGATACTTCTCTTAGAGTTCCTCATGGAGAAACAGGTATAGTAGTTGATGTTAAATGTTATAGTAGAAAAAATGGTGATGAACTTCCACCAGGAGTTAACGAAGTTGTAAGAGTTTATGTTGCTACAAAAAGAAAAATAAATGTAGGAGATAAAATGTGTGGTAGACATGGTAACAAAGGGGTTATTTCAAGAATAATGCCTAGAGAAGATATGCCATTTTTACCAGATGGTACTCCTTTACAAATTGTTCTTAATCCACTAGGGGTTCCTTCTCGTATGAACCTTGGACAAGTACTTGAAGTGCATTTAGGACATGCGGCTAAAAGACTTGGTTGGAAGGTTGCAACTCCAGTTTTCGATGGAGCAAGTGATACAGATGTACTTGAAGCCTTAGATAAAGCAAATCTTCCAGCTTCTGGAAAAATTAAACTTAGAGATGGTAGAACTGGTGATGAGTTTGACAATCCTGTAACTGTTGGATATATGTATATGTTAAAACTTCACCACCTTGTTGATGAAAAAATCCATGCAAGATCAATTGGACCTTATTCACTTGTTACTCAACAACCACTTGGTGGTAAAGCACAATTCGGTGGCCAAAGATTTGGAGAAATGGAAGTTTGGGCTTTGGAAGCATACGGAGCAAGTCATACATTACAAGAAATGCTTACAGTAAAAAGTGATGATATTGTAGGTAGAGTTAAAACTTATGAATCAATTGTTAAAGGAGTTAATATTCCTGAACCGGGTATTCCAGAATCTTTTAAAGTTCTTATGAAAGAATTACAATCTTTATGTTTAGATGTTAAACTTATAGATGAAAATGGAGAAGAAATAAAATTAAAAGATAATATTGATGTTCCTAAAGCTAAACAAGTTTTAAATGAACAAGAAGAATCAAAAGAAGATTTATCATCTCTTTTTGATGATGAAAAAACTGATGATGAAGATTTTGATGAAGGTTTTGATTTTAGTTTTATAGAAGATGAAAAAGATAAAAATAATAAAAATTCACAAGACGATTTATTCATAGAAGAAGATATTGATAGATAATAGAAGGGAGTTGACCCTTGTGGAATTAAATACTTTTGATGCAATGAAAATTGGTTTAGCATCACCTGAAAAAATAAGAAGCTGGTCAAGAGGAGAGGTTAAAAAACCTGAAACAATAAATTATAGAACATTAAAGCCTGAAAGAGATGGACTTTTTTGCGAAAGAATTTTTGGACCTGTTAAGGACTGGGAATGTAATTGCGGTAAATACAAAAGAATAAAATATAAAGGAAATGTATGTGAAAAATGTGGCGTTGAAATTACAAAGTCTAAAGTAAGACGTGAAAGAAT
Organism: Tissierellia bacterium KA00581; assembly: GCA_001552895.1. GTDB lineage: Bacteria > Bacillota > Clostridia > Tissierellales > Peptoniphilaceae > Parvimonas. The sequence continues at coordinate 8,353 of KQ959665.1, read as the reverse complement.
GGGTCATATAGAGCTTGTTGCTCCTGTTTCTCATATATGGTACTTTAAAGGAATTCCTTCAAGGATGGGACTTATATTAGATATGAGTCCAAGAGGACTTGAAAAGATATTATATTTTGCAAATTATGTTGTTCTTGACCCTAAAGATACAGACCTTTATGTTAAACAATTATTAACTGAAACTGATTATGAACAAGCCGTGGAAAAATATGGCGAAGGAAACTTTAGAGTTGGAATGGGTGCTGAAGCTATAAAAGAATTACTTCAAAAAATAGATTTAGATAAACTTTCAGAAAGCTTAAAAACTGCTCTTGTAGATGCTACAGGTCAAAAGAAAATTAGACTTTCAAGAAGACTTGAAGTATGTGAAGCCTTTAGAAAATCAGGAAATAGACCTGAATGGATGATTATAGATGTTGTTCCTGTAATTCCACCTGATTTAAGACCTATGGTTCAACTTGAAGGTGGTAGGTTTGCAACTTCTGACTTAAATGATTTATACAGAAGAGTTATAAATAGAAATAATAGATTAAAAAAACTTATAGAAATTCATGCACCAGAAATTATCATGAGAAACGAAAAAAGGATGCTTCAAGAAGCGGTAGACACTTTAATTGATAATGGTAGACATGGAAAGGCAATAACAGGAGCTGGAAATAGAGAGCTTAAATCTCTATCAGATATGTTAAAGGGAAAAACTGGTAGATTTAGACAAAACTTACTTGGTAAACGTGTTGATTATTCAGGACGTTCTGTAATTGTTGTAGGACCTGATTTGAAATTTCATCAATGTGGACTTCCTAAGAAAATGGCACTTGAACTTTTTAAACCATTTATTATGAAACAACTTGTTGAAGATGGACTTGTTCACAACATAAAGAGTGCTAAAAAATATGTAGAAAGATTAAATTCAAAAGTTTGGGATATTCTAGATAAGGTAATTAAAGATCACCCAGTTTTGTTAAACAGAGCCCCTACTCTTCACAGACTTGGTATTCAAGCATTTGAACCTGTTTTAGTTGAAGGAAAAGCAATAAAGCTTCATCCACTTGCTTGTACTGCATATAATGCAGACTTTGATGGCGACCAAATGGCAGTGCATTTACCACTTTCAACAGAAGCACAAGCTGAAGCAAGACTTCTTATGATGTCTACAAATAATATTTTAGCTCCTAAAGATGGTAAACCTATAACAACACCAACACAAGATATGGTTCTTGGTTCATATTATTTAACAAGTGGAAAAGTTGATGAAGTAGCAAGTCGTTCATTTATGGATTATGATGAAATGTTTAAAGCATATTCAACAAAAAATGTTAAAATTCATGATACTGTTAATATATTATACAGAGATGAAAAGACTAATGAAACACAACTTGTAAGATCAACTGTTGGTAGATTTATTTTCAATGAACATATTCCTCAAGATTTAGGTTTTGTAGATAGAGAAAAAGATAAATTTGCTCTTGAAATAGATACTCTTGTTGATAAAAAAATGCTTGGTAAAATTATTGATAAATGTTTTAGAAAACATGGTAATATAAAAACTGCAGAAGTTTTAGATTATATTAAATCAACAGGTTATAAATATTCAACAATTGGTGCCATTTCAATTTCTATGAACGATGTAATTGTTCCTAAAGAAAAATGGGAAATTTTAAAAGAAGCTGAAAAGAAAATTAATGTTTATGAAGATTTATTTAAAGATGGTTTAGTTACTGAACAAGAAAGATATGAATATGTAATTTCTATATGGTCAAAAGCTACTGAAGATATAACTAAAGTTCTTGTTGAAAAACAAGATCCAGAAAATAGTATTTCTATCATGGCTGACTCTGGTGCTAGAGGTAATATTAACCAAATTAGACAACTTGCTGGTATGCGTGGACTTATGAGTTCTGCAACTGGACGTACTGTTGAAATTCCTATTAAATCTAATTTCCGTGAAGGACTTTCTGTACAAGAATTCTTTATTTCAACACACGGTTCAAGAAAGGGACTTTCAGATACAGCACTTAGAACTGCCGATTCAGGTTACTTAACAAGAAGACTTGTTGATGTTTCTCAAGATGTTATCATAAGAGAAGATGATTGTGGTACAGATGAATATGTTACAGCTTTTGATTTTAAAGATGGAAATGCTGTTGTAGAAAGACTTTTTGATAGAATAGTTGGAAGATATTCATTTGAAGATATATTAAACCCAACTACAGGTGAACTTTTGATTCGTAAAAATGAAATGATTACAGAAGCTCTTGCAACAAAGGTTGAAAAACTTGGAATTAAACAGTTAAAGGTACGTTCTGTTTTAGGTTGCAAAACTACTCATGGAGTATGTGCAAAATGTTATGGTCGTAACCTTGCTACTGGTAATCCTGTAAATATTGGAGAAGCTGTAGGTATAATAGCTGCTCAATCTATAGGAGAACCGGGTACTCAACTTACAATGAGAACTTTCCACTCCGGTGGTATCGCAGGAGTTGGAATTACTCAAGGTCTTCCTCGTGTTGAAGAACTTTTTGAAGCAAGAAAGCCAAAAGGTCTTGCATATATAACTGAAATAGATGGAGAAGTAAAACTTGTCGACAATAAGAAAAGATACGATATAGTTGTTTTTTCAGAAGATGGAGATGAAAGAGTATATGCTATACCTTATGGAGCAAGAATAAAAGTAAAAGATGGAGATAAAATAAAAGCTGGAGATATGCTTACTGAAGGTTCTATTAATCCTCATGATATTTTAGCTATTAAAGGACCTAAAGGAGTAGAAGAATATATAACAAAGGAAGTTCAAAAAGTTTATCGTAATCAAGGTGTTGATATAGATGATAGACATATTGAAATTATAATAAAACAAATGCTTTCTAAAGTTAGAATTGAAAACTCAGCTGATACAAATTTCTTAGAAGGAAGTCTTGTACCATATAGAGAAGTTGAAAGAAAAAATAAACAATTATTAGATGAAGGATTAAATCCTTGTACTTTTGAAAATGTACTTTTAGGTATTACTAAAGCTTCTTTAGCAACTGAAAGTTTCTTATCTGCTGCATCTTTCCAAGAAACAACAAGAGTTTTAACTGATGCATCAATAAAAGGAAAAGTTGATGGATTAATAGGACTTAAAGAAAATGTAATTTTAGGTAAGCTTATTCCTGCTGGTACTGGAATGAAAGCATATAAATCTATTGAAATAGATTATGATAATATGCAAGAAGAAGATAGAGCTTATCAAGAAGAATTACTTGCAAAAGAAAATGCTAAAAAAGAAGATTTTAAACATTTTGATGATGAATTAGATTTTGAAGAAACTAAATCTTCTAAAGATGAAAAAGAAAATCTAGAAGAAAATTTACAAGAAGATAAAGAAGATAAAGAAGATAAAGAAGATAAAGAATAGTAATTTATTTTTAAACTATAAAGGTCAAGGAGAGATTCTTGACCTTTTTTAAGAGGTGAAAGATGAAAAAAGCTTTGATTTTAACGGCATCATTTGGTGGAGGACATAATAAAGCTGCAAATAATATTAAAGAAAAATTGATAAAAAGAAATTTTATTGTACAAGAGGTCGATTTGCTTAGAGAGATTTCAGAAAAATTAGATAATCTTTTAGTTGGAGGATATCTTAATATTGTTTCTAAAACGCCAGAACTTTACGGACTTATATATAAGGGAACAAATTTTTCTACTCAAAATATTTTTTCAAAACCCATTCTTAATATTCTTAGTACAAAGATTTTACCTATTATTGAAGATATAAAACCAGATGTTATAATTGGTACACATGTTTTTGCAATAGGCATGATAGAGCATATAAAGAATAAAAATTTATATAATTGCCCATTTATTTCTATAATAACTGATTATGTAACTCATAAAATGTATTTTAGTGATTGTGTTGATTATTACATAGTTGCAAGTGAATTTACAAAAGAAAAAATGATTGAAGATGGAATAAAAAAAGAAAAAGTTTTTGCTTATGGTATTCCTATTAATGATGCTTTTAAAGTAAGAAAATTTTCTAAAAAAGAAGGATTTAATATACTTACAATTTTTGGTACTTTAGGTATGAATGATTTTTCTGAATATATAATTCCTATTTTGGATATATCTAAAGATATAAAAATGACAATGGTTTGTGGAAAAAATGAAGAACTTAAAGAAAAACTTTTAAAAAAATATGCTTTATTTGTAGAAGAAAAAAGGCTTGATATCTTAGGATATACACAAAATATTGCACAGCTTATGGAAGAAAATCAAATTTTGATTACAAAACCAGGAGGCCTTAGCGTTACTGAAGCTATAATAAAAAATATTCCGATGATAATTCCATTTTTTATTCCAGGACATGAACAAGAAAATAAAAATTTTATTGTAGATCAAGAAATAGGTGTTTTTGCACCTGATGTAGAAAGTGTAGTAAAAGAAGTTAAAAAGTTTTATAAAAATAGAAGAAAAATAGAATATATGGCTTCAAACATGAAAGAAATAGCAAAGACTTTTTCTGTTGAAAAGATTATAGATTTAATAGAAAACATTATTCAAAGGCCTTAATTATTTGACAAAATCATATACTTGTAGTATAATTTCTTTTAACAAAATACTTAGGAGGCAATTTATGAAAACTAAAAAATATTTAATTTCTGCTATGGCTCTTTTATTAATGGCTACTATGGGAGCTTGTTCAGCAAAACCTGCTGATAAAAAGGAAGCTAAGAAAACTGAAGAAAAGAAAGAAGAAAAGAAAGACGAAAAGAAGGAAGAAAAGAAAGATCCTGCTTCTAAAGAAGAAAAAGAAGCTACTGTAGCTGTTTTAGAAGAACAAAAAGCTTTAGAATTAGCTATTCCAACAAATACAGATGCAGATAAAAAATCTATCGAATCAAAGTATAAATCTCTTATAGATTCTGTTAAAGAAGATAAGTTGTCTAAAGCAGAAGTTTTAAAATTAAAAGCTGGTTCAGAAAAATATATTAAAAGTGTAAAAGCAGCTCAAGGTAAGGGCGAAAAGAAAGATAAAAAATAAAAAGTTGAGATTTAACTCAACTTTTTTTATTAAAGCATTTTTTCAAAAAATTCTTTTGCTCTTTTTGTTTTTGGATTTGTAAAAATTTCATCTGGACTGTTTTCTTCTACTATTTGTCCATCATCTATAAAAATTATTCTATCTGCAATTTCTTTTGCAAATTTCATTTCATGAGTAACTATAACCATTGTCATGCCGTCTTTTGCAATTTGTTTTATTACATCTAAAACTTCTTTTACCATTTCTGGATCAAGTGCTGATGTAGGTTCATCAAATAAAAGAATATCTGGATTCATGCAAAGAGATCTTGCTATTGCTATACGTTGTTTTTGTCCACCGGAGAGTTCTTTTGGAAATGAAAATTTTTTATCTTCTAGTTCGACTTTTTTTAAAAGTATTAAGGCTCTTTTTGTAACTTCATCAAAATTTTCTTTTTTTACTTTTATTGGAGCAAGTCTTAAATTGTCTATTATATTTTTGTTTTCAAAAAGGTTAAAGTTTTGAAAGACCATTCCTATTTTTTCTCTGATTTTATCAATATTTTTTTTGTTTTTAATTAAGCTTTTATTTTCAAAAATAATATCTCCACTATCTATATTTTCAAGTAAGTTCATACATCTTAAAATTGTACTTTTTCCAGAGCCTGATGGGCCTATGATAACAACAATTTCGCCTTTTTTTATTTTTAAATTTATTTTTTTTATTACATTAATATTATTAAAAGATTTTTCTACATTTTGTAATTCTAATAAAGTTTGTTGTTTTTCCATAAAATCTCCTTTTTAGTTTGCCATCTTTTTTTGTAAAAGATTAACTAATTTTGATAAACTAAATGTTATTATAAAATATATACCTGCTACAAAAATATATGGTTCAAGTGAAAGATAGTTTGAATTTTTTACGCTTGTTGCAATAAACATAACATCTGTAATTCCAACAAATGAAACTATTGCTGATTCTTTTACTAAAGAAACAAATTCATTTATTAAAGATGGTAAAATATTTTTTATTGCTTGAGGAATAACTATAAATTTAAGAGCTTTAAAATAGCTTAATCCAAGTGAACGACAAGCTTCCATTTGTCCTTTATCTACAGAATTTATTCCTGAACGCATTATTTCTGAAATATATGCACTTGAGTTTATAGTAAGAGCAAAAGAAACTGCTATAAACTCAGACTTTAAACCTAATATTGATGGAAATTTAAAGCCGATAGTAGGAAGTCCAAATGCTATTATCATAACTTGTACTACAAGAGGAGTTCCTCTTATGATTTCGATATATATACTTGCTAAAAGCTTAAACAATTTTATTGTTGAAATTTTTCCAATACATACTATTAAACCGATTATAAAGCCAAAAACAATAGCTATAAGAGATAGTAGTAATGTTACAGATATTCCTTTTAAAAATGCTATATAATATTGTGAGATGAAACTAAAATCCATATTTTTTTCCTTTTCTTTAAAAATTATTTAACTTCTTTAGAAATCATTTCAGTTGCTTTTTCTATCATTTTGTCGAATTTTTTATTTTCGTTTAATTCTTTTATAACAGAATTTATTTGTTCTAAAAATTCTTTGTTATCACCTTTTTTTACAGCAACTGCCATTTTTTCTTCATCGCCTTCGTTTGACAATTTTAAACTAACAGCTTTTATATTCGGATATTTTCCTTCGTTTAATTTTGCAACTTTATCATTTAAAATTATTGCATCTATATTGTTATTTTTCATATCCATAACAAGATCTGGAATAGATATTAGAGATTTATAATCTGTCTTTTTTAAAACGTCTTTTACATATACTTCTTGAGTTGAACCTTTTTGTACACCGATTTTTTTATCTTTTAAACTTTGTTCATCAGTAAAGTTTTTTGCATTTTTTTCTTCTACTAAAACGGCATTTTTACCTTCAAAATAAATATCTGAAAAATCAACAGACTTTTTACGTTCTTCATTTGGAGACATTCCTGTTATAACCATATCTACTTGACCAGATTTTAAAGCTGGAATCAAAGCGTCAAAATCCATTTGTTTAATTTCAAGTTCAACGCCGATTTTTTTTGCTATTTCTTTTGCAAGTTCAATATCAAAGCCGACGATTTTACTTTGTCCATTTTCTGAAATTAAAAATTCAAATGGTGGATAATCCGGTGAAGTTGCAAGAGTTATTTTTTTGTTTTCTTTTATAGTTGTAAGAACATCTTTTTTATTTGAAGATGTATTTTTTTTGCCACAAGCACATAGGCTTATGCTAAGTACTAAAATTAATGATAGTGTAATTAAGTTTTTAAAATGTTTTTTTAAATTTTTCATATAAATTCTCCTTTTAAATTATTTATTTTTTGATTAAGATATTATTTTTTAACTTAAGTTTAATTATTAATTAATAAAAAAAGTCTCTTTAAGAAAAAACTTAAAGAGACGAAAATTTCCGTGGTGCCACCCTTTTTGACGATTAATTGAAATAAAAGAATAGTTAAAGAAATTTAAAAAATTTTTAATTAATTAAAAATCATACGGAAAATTAAAATAAAAAAAGTCTCTTTAAGAAAAACTTAAAGAGACGAAAATTTCCGTGGTGCCACCCTTTTTGACAATTAATTGTCCACTCAAATCCTTTAAGGAAAGGCTACCTGTTAGAATACTAATTTCCTCTAACAACTTCAAAAGCTCTTTTCACTATAAATAAAAATTATTAAGCTTCCACCAACCTTAACTCGCTTTGAACTTTACTTACGTTACTTTCTTTATCATAAGTTTACTATTAAAATTAAATTAACAATAGATTAAAAAACTAATCTTATAAATATTACTTAACAAGCTTGCTTTTGTAATTAAACTATGGAAAGTATTATACTACTATAATTTCAATTTGTCAATATATTTTTTAAAAAAAATTTAATTTTTTTCTCTATGATTGTCAAACATATGTGACAATCATAGAGGGAAAAATAAAAAAACTTAAAAAACTATTGACAATATATATATATATATATAATATAATCTGAACATATGAAAAAATATAAAAATAAAAAAAGGAGTGAAATGAAAATGAAAAGGAAAAGGATAATGGGATTTTTCCTTGCTCTAGTGATGTTTATAGGTTGTCTACCTTTAAATCCAATAGCTAGCTATGCAAATGGCGATGTAGAGATAAATGAAAAGAACTTTCCAGATGAAAATTTTAGGGATTTTATAGATTTTTTTATTGATGAAGATAATAATGGATTTTTAAATCATGAGGAATTAGATCAAATTGACCAGCTTCCCCTTAACGGTGGTAGCATAAAATTTACAAATTTAAAAGGAATTGAATATTTTAAAAA
>KQ959664.1 GCA_001552895.1 Tissierellia bacterium KA00581 | reverse complement strand
TAATGTGTCCAGTTTTTTGGGTACACATCATTTAGATGTGATAGCTTTTTTATTTATAAATATTTTTTGTTTAAATATTTTATATATGTTATAATTATTACAATATTTAAAAAAATAATTAAGAATATAAATATACTAATTATAAAAATTGGAGGGCGTAATGCTATTAGTTATAGATGTTGGAAATACCAATATTGTGTTGGGTGTATATAATAAAGAAAATTTAATTTGTGATTTTAGACTTAATACTATAAAAAATAAAACAAGTGATGAATATGCTTTATCAATAATGGATATACTCCATGCTAACAATATAAATAAATCAAAAATAAACGATGTTATCATAGCATCTGTTGTTCCTGATGTTATGCATTCTATTGAAAATGCAATAAAAAAATATTTAAATTTAAAACCGATTGTAGTTGAAAATAATATTTCATTAGGAATTGAAATAAATCATGATAATCCTGAGACTATAGGTGCAGATAGACTTGTAAATTGTATTGCAGGTATAAAAAAATACAAAGGACCTTTGATAATAATAGATATAGGAACAGCGATAACATTTGATGTTGTTGATGAAAAAGAAGTTTATCAAGGAGGAGCAATAGTAGCAGGAATTGGTATATCTTCAGAAGCTTTATTTTTAAAAACTGCAAAATTACCAAAAGTTGAGCTTTTTAAACCTCAAAAAGTTGTTGGAAAAAATACAATTGATAATATAAGATCTGGTATGGTAATAGGATATATAGGACTTATAGAAAAGTTGATTGATGAAATTATTAAAGAGATGAATTTTTCAAAAAAGCCTAAAGTAATTGCAACAGGTGGATATTCAAGTTTACTTTCTAAACATATTGATAAAATAGATATAATAGATAAAAAACTAACTCTAGATGGACTACTTGAAATATATAAATTAAAGAAAGGAATAAACAATGATAGATGCTAAAGTTTTTTTAGCCCCACTTGCAGGCGTTAGTGATACTGCTTTTAGAATATTAGCTTGTGAAATGGGAGCAGATTTAACTTTTACAGAAATGGTTTCAGCTAAAGGTCTTTTTTATAAAAATGAAAATACTTCATATCTAACATATATTGATAAAAGAGAAAAAAATGTTGCTCTTCAAATTTTTGGTAGTGACGAAAATATTATTAAAGAAGTTATTCAAACAAATTTTAATAAAAGAAATGATATTTATGCACTTGATTTAAATTTAGGTTGCCCAGCTCCTAAGATTGTAAAAAATCATGAAGGCTCATACCTTATGAAAGAACCTAAAAAAGTAAAGAAAATTGTATCAACTATGGTTGAAAATTCAAAAGTTCCTGTAAGTGTAAAAATTCGTTTGGGCTTTGATGAAAAAAATAAAAATTTTTTAGAAGTTGCTGATTTCATAGTTGAAGCAGGTGCGTATATGATAACGCTACATGCAAGAACAAAAGAAATGTTTTATTCAGGTCATGCTGATTGGAACGCTATAAAAACTTTAAAAAGGCACGTTCCAATTAAAGTTGTAGGAAATGGAGATGTTGCATCTGTTGAAGATTATATAAAAATGGTGGAACAAACAGGTGTTGATGCTGTTGCAATAGGACGTGCATCTCTTGGAAATCCATTTATTTTTAAACAAATAAAAGATTATAAAGAAACTAAAACATATAGATATCCTACAATTGAAGAGGTAATTGAAATAATAAAAAAACACTATCAACTAGAAATGCAATTTAAAACTGAAAAAATCGCAATAAGAGAGATGAGAAAAAATATTTTGTGGTATCTTAAAGGTTTTAAAGAATCAAATAAAGTTAAAAATATAATAAATTCTTTAGTAGATATGGAAGAAATTTTTAAAATTCTTGATGAATATAAAAATAATTATAAAGGAGGTTTATGATGAAAAAATTTTTTAGAACTTTAGCTTTTTTTCTAATATTTACGATTTTCTTTACATCATGTAAAAAAAATGTTACAGGTTCATTTCAAGGAAAAGCAAAAGGACACAATGGAGATGTTGTAATAGATGTTGATATTGAAAATAGTAAAATCAAAAATGTCTCTTTAAAAGAAAGTGTGGAAACTGAAGATGTTGGAGCAATTGCAATAAATAAATTAATTGAAAAAGTAAATTCTTCTGATTTTAATTTAGATATTGTAACAGGAGCTACATATTCGTCAGAAGCTTTTATATCCGCTTTTGCAGATGCATTAAAAAAGGCAGGCTTAAATTACAAAAACTATCTTAAAAAAGATGTTCAAATCACAAAAAGAGATGAAAAAAAAGAAATGGATGTTGATGTTGTAGTAGTAGGTTCTGGAGGAGCAGGTCTTATTTCTGCAATAAAAGCAAAAGAAAATGGTAAAAAAGTTGTAGTTTTAGAAAAATTACCAATAATAGGTGGTAATACTTTGATTTCCGGTGCTGAATATGCTGCTCCACAAAATTGGCTACAAGATAAAGAAAACATAAAAGATAGTGTTGAACTTTTTGAAAAAGATGTTGAAAAAGCTGGAGGAAATAAAGAATTAATAAAAGTTTTAGCTACAAATGCACTTGATGGAGCAAAATGGCTTAGAGATGATGTAGGCGTTGAATGGATGGATCATCTTATGTTTTTTGGAGGTCATAGTGTTAAAAGGTCTTTAATACCAAAGGGTCAATCTGGAAAAGAACTTATAAACAAACTATCAGATAAATGTAGCAAACTTGGGATAGATATTTTAACAGAAACAAATTGCTATGAATTGATTTTTGAAGATAATAAAGTTAAAGGTGTAAAAGCTAACATAAAAACAGGTCAGCTTACTGTAAATGCAAAATCTGTAATATTGGCAACAGGTGGCTTTGGAGCAAATAAAAAAATGCTTTATGAAAATGATAAAGAAATAGATGATAAGATTCTTTCAACAAATCAACCAGGCTCAACAGGAGATGGTATTATAATGGCACAAAAAATTGGTGCTGATGTTGTAGATATGGATAAAATTCAGTTATATCCTATATGTGATGTTCAAACAGGTAAACTCCTTTATACAGCAGATACAAGGCTTACAACTGGAGCAATTCTTGTAAATAAACAAGGAAATAGATTCGTAGAAGAACTAGACACAAGAAGAAAGATTTCTATGGCTATAAAAGAACAACAAGATAGCATCGCATATCAAATATGGGATGAAGATTCTATGCAAAAATCTAAAGTACTACAAGATCATAAGATAGAATATGATAATCTAATAGAAAACAAAAAAATGATTAAAGCAAATTCCATAGAAGAAATTGCGGACTTTTTTGACTTAGATAAAGAAAATTTGAAAAAAACAATAGAAAAGTTTAATAAAGACTCTGAAAATGGAAAAGATACTCTATTTAATCTAAGAAGACTTGGATTTAAAATTGAAAAAGCACCATTTTATTGTCTAAAAGCTGTTCCTGCAGTTCATCATACAATGGGTGGTCTTAAGATAAATAAAGAAGCAAAAGTTTTAAATACAAAAGCACAAGAAATAGATGGACTTTTTGCAGCAGGAGAAGTAACAGGAGGAATACACGGTAATAATAGACTTGGTTCTGTTTCAATAGCAGATATAACAGTTTTTGGAATTATAGCTGGTACAAATGCAAGTAAATAAAAATAAAAAAATTAAAAAAATTAAAAAAAGTTAGAAAAATAAAAAATTTTCTAACTTTTTTTATGAATATAAAAGATTTTAAATATCAAAATAATAATTAAAAATATTAAAGAATTTTTTATCATATTTAAAAACAAACGTGATTATTAAAATTTTAACAATTTTGATTATAGTAAATAATATTTCTAAAATAATAGTATTATTCATATAAATAATTATATAAAATATTGTTATTTTTTTGTTTTTTAATAAAAGTACTTGACAAGATGCAGAAATATATATATAATTTAGGTGTTAGATATTACAAGGTGTTAATTAAATAAAGTATTTATTAGGCATAATAAATTATGTAATTTTTTTATTTTTTTTATTTTTTTTAATAAAAGTACTTGACAATATATATATATATATAATTGTAAGTGTTTAGAGTATTTTTTTATAAGGAGGATTTTTATGAAAGAGAAAATTAAAAAAGTTTTAGACGAAAAAAAACTTAATGAAAAAACACCGAAATATGGTAAAAGAAAATTAAAAATTGGATTAGTTTCCTGTTTGTTAGCGTTTACTTTAAGTATACCTATCACATTTGCAAAAGAAAATAAACCAGCAGAAGTTACACATACTATAACTATTACAGATGAGTTACAAAAAGCAAAAGATGATGCTATAGAAACATTAGATGATAATGGAATAAAAGATAACGAATCTATATCTAAGATAAATGCTTGTACAACTGTAGAACAAGTAAGAAAAACAAAGAAAGAAATAATAAAAAAACATAGAGAAGAAAATAGAAAAAAACAAGAACAAGAAGAACAAGAAAGAATAAAAGAAGAACAAAGAAATAAAGAAAGAGATAATATCTTAGCTGAATTAGCAACTGATGTTAAAAAATGGGAAACAATAAAAACACAGTTAGGAGAAGACGGAGCAAAAGAATTTTATAAAAAAATTGAAGAAAAATTCAATACTGACCCTACATTTACAGCTCAAAAGGCTAAATCTTATTTAGAAAAACCAGAATTGTTAAAAAAAGATGATGAGTTAAAAGAAGCAAAAGAAAAAGCAAAAAAAGAGCTTAAAGAAAACGGAATAGATACAGAATTTTTCTTAAAAAGAATAGACTCAGCAAGTAAAAAAGAATTAGTAGAAGAGTTAACAAAACAAATAATTTCATCACATAAATTACAAAAAGCAAAAGAAAAACTTATAAAAGAACTAGATAAATACACTTATGTATTTGATAAAAGTGAACATAATGATTTAGCAAATCATCTTAAAGAAGCTAAGAAAAAAGAAATTCAAAATGCTACAACAGTAGAAGAAGTAAATAAGATAGAAAAGCAACTTCAAGATGCTAATGAGTTAAGTAAAGTAAAAAAAGAAGCAAAAGCATTTTTAGATAGATTAACTCACGTAAAAGGCACAGAAAAAACAGAAATTACAAATAAAATAGGAAATGCTAAAGATACTAAACAAGCAATTACTTTAGTAAAAGATGAGCTTAAAAAGGCATTAGATGGATATTCTGATGTATTTAGTGAAAAACTTTATCCTAAAGATTTTGTTAAGGCATTAAAGAAACAAGAAGAACAAGAAATAGATAAGATTAATTCTTTAGAAGAATTAAATAAAAAGTTAGATACTATAGAAAATGCTAATAAAATAGCAAAAGCTAAAGAAGAAGCTAAAGAAAAAGTTAAAGATATGAAAGAGCTTTCTTTTGAAGAAAAAACAGAAGCTTATAACGCTATAGGAAGTGGATCTACTTTAGAAGAAGTAAATGCAGAAATTAAAAAAGCAGAAGAAAAAGAAAGTTTAAAAAAAGCAAAAGATGATGCTATAGACAGATTAGATGATTATGGAATAAAAGATAATGAATCTATATCTAAGATAAATTCTTGTAATAGTGTAGAACAAGTAAATAAAGTAAAAAAAGAATTAATAGAAAAACGTAAACAAGAAAATAGAAAAAAACAAGAAAAAGAAGAACAAGAAAGAATAAAAGAAGAACAAAGAAAAAAAGAATTAGAAGATGTATTAGCAGAGCTAGCAACAGGAGATAAAGGATTAGAATTAGAAAAAGCTTTAGGAAAAGAAAAGATAGAAAAACTTTTTAATGAAATCAAACAAGGTCTAAATAACCCTGAATATACAAAAGAAAAAGCCAAAAAAGCATTAGAAGCTTTAGAAACAAAGCTAAACGAATTAAAAGAAGTAAAGAAAGAAGCAAAAGAAGAATTAAGAAAAGAAGGTATAACTTCAAAACTATTCTTAGATAAAATAGACTTAGCAAAAACAAAAGAAGGCGTAGACGCACTAAAAACTGAAATAATAAAGTCACACAAAGAAGAAGTTTTGAAAAAAGCTTTAAAAGAAGCAAAAGAAAAACTAAAATTATCATATGAACGTGCTAATAAGTTCTTAGAAACAGAAAACGGAAAATATTATGTATATCCAATTCAAAAATTAGTAAATGAAGCATATGATTATGTAGAAGAAGGAAAAGATATAACATTAGAAAAAGCAAATAAATTAGCAGAAGATATTGAAGATGCGGTTAAAAATGTTAAAGAATTATCTACTAAAGAACAAAGAGAAAAAGCAAAACAATATGTAGATTTAAAGAATTTACCAGATAAAGTAAA
>KQ959663.1:173763-176383 GCA_001552895.1 Tissierellia bacterium KA00581 | reverse complement strand
ATTAATGTGTCCAGTTTTTTGGGTACACATCAAAAATCTCACAGCTTTTTTTAATATAATTTTAACTTTTTAATAAAAAAATATTAATAATTTTTATATGCTATTGAAATAATAATTATGTTGTGGTATCATAGTTACAATAAAAATAAAAATGGAGGGATAATATGATTACAAAAGAATTAATGAAGCGCTTTAAAGAACGTTTTTATAATGATTCTACAAGTACAGTTATAGCTAATGCTATAGCTAAAAATGGTATTGAAGCAAGTTCAATAAATAATGATATTTTTAGATTTCATAATTTTAAATTTTCAGACAGTGTAAAAAAAGCTGAAATAACAAATCAAAAAAAATCAGGTCGTTGTTGGATGTTTGCATCTTATAATGTGTTAAAATTAAAAGTTATGGAAAAATTAAATTTAAAAACATTTGAATTTTCAGAAGTTTATTTATTTTTCATGGATAAAATGGAAAAATCAAATAATTTTTTAGAACTTATGATAGAACATATTGATGAACCACTTGATTCTAGACTTATGGAAAGTTTACTTTCTTTAACTGCAGAAGATGGAAACTATTTTGAAAGTTTTGATTCTTTAATTACAAAATATGGTGCCGTTCCAAAATGCGTTATGCCAGAAACATTTGGTTCTTCAAACTCAGCTGCATTTATAGAAGAACTTAGAAAAAGATTAAAAAGAACAGCTGCAAATATGAGAAAAGCTCATAAAGAAGGTAAATCTATAGATGAATTAAATAAATTGAAAGAAGAAACTCTTTATGAAATTTATAATATTTGTACAAAAGTTCTTGGAAAATTACCTGAAACTTTCGACTTTGAATATCTTGACAAAGACGATAAATTTCATAAGATTTCAAATTTAACACCACTTAAATTCTATGAAGAATATGTTGGAAATTATTTTGAAACAAAGGTTAATTTAGTTGAAGATCCACGTGAACGTATACCTTATGGAAAAGTTTTAGAACTTAAATATTTCAAATCTGTAAAAGAAGGAAGATACATCGGCTCTTTAAACGTACCTCAAGAACAAATTATAAAAGCTACTATAGCTTCAATTAAAGCTGGAGAAGCAGTTTGGTTTGCTTGTGATGTTTTAAAAGATTGCGATAGAAAATTAGGTATTATGGATAAAGATTTATTTAAATATGATGAAACTTTAACTGAAATGGGAGAATTTTCAAGAGCAGACAGAATTGATTTTAGATATAGCTATTTAACACATGCTATGGCATTTGTAGGAGTCGATCTTGATGAAGATGGAAATCCTATTAAATGGCAAGTTGAAAATTCATGGGGTGATGAAAATGGAGATAAAGGAATTTTCTCAATGAGTCATTCATGGTTTTTAGATGAAAATATTTCTGTTATAGTTGATAAAAAATATGTAGATGAAAAATGGTTAAAAGGATTAGAAGAAGAACATATCATGGTTGAACCATGGGATCCTTTTGCTCTTATGTTAAAACATTAAAAAATAAAGGTAAAAAGTTTTATACTTTTTACCTTTTTTTATATAAAAAAAACATCTACCTATTAAGTAGATGTTTGGTGCACCTTTAGGGACTCGAACCCTAGGCACCCTGATTAAGAGTCAGGTGCTCTACCAACTGAGCTAAAGGTGCAAACACAATGCTTTTATATTATAAGTTATTTTTTTAAATTTGTCAATAGTTTTTTAAAAAAATATATTTTTTTGTTATTATAAAATTAATAAAAGACAAAAGATAAAAAAATAGAATATCCCACATAATAAAAAACAAACAAACTAATTAAATAAGATAAATAATATTATAATTATATTATCTTAAATACTCTTTTACTTTATCCAAACTTTTATCATCTTGACTAAACCCATGAATTAAAACATTCTTCATAATTAAATTTAACAATTCTAAGGCTTTATTAAGACTAACCATTGATATAATCTCTTAGTAATTCTCCATAGCCATATCCCAATAATAGTTAATAAAAATCCAACAATTAAAGAAATAATTAAATCTGGAAAAATTCCTAAACCAAAGCTCGATTTAGTTAGCCAATACAAGTCAATTCTAAATAATTTGCATACAAATTTCACAATGCTTAAGGCTATAGCAAGTGGACCACTAATCATAAAAGCCCAAGCAGTTATTGCTGTTATAGGAAATATAAATATCCAGATACACGTAGCTATGGTATACCACTTTAGTTTTTTCATACTAATCCTCCTTAAAAATAATCAAATTATATACATTATTATACTCAGTTTTTTCATTTTCTATTCTTAGTCTATTGTTTGTATAGAGAATTATAGCAAAAATATTTCTATCCTTGTATTAAATCATAATATTGTAATAAAACTTTTTATATTTAATTGTTTTTAATTTACATTGTGCTTGTAGAATTATGTTTGCTGATACTCTTAAGAAATTTTCTTTTATGAATGATATTATATCAAAAAATCAAAAAATTATAAAGCACAACTAACGATATATTCCTCATTTATTAAACACCTTACTAGCTATTAAAACTTATAGAAATGCTAACTCTATAAATTTTGTTTATAGAAAATATAAAATAACCTAAAGTGACTTATCAGCCCATTTATGATATAAT
>KQ959663.1:101630-173663 GCA_001552895.1 Tissierellia bacterium KA00581 | reverse complement strand
GATATAATATATCTTAACAATAAAACGGATAAGGAAAAATAATATGGCAATTTCTTATAAACCGTTATGGTACTTATTAGTAGAAAGAGAAATGAATAAAAACTATTATGTAAACTTAGAATCGTTAGAAAATATTTATTTAGCTATGAATTGTAAAATTGAATATATTATAGAAATTCATAGAAATGAGGTGGAATAAAATTGGAAAACCTATCACAAAAAAGAAGAGCTGAAATGCTTGAATACCTAAATCATCTAAAAGAAATTCATACAGATGATGAAAGTAGAATTGTACTTGAAAAGATTAAAACAGCACTAACTTAGAAAAAATATGGATTAGTTTGGGAATAACACAAAGAAGAAGTAGACAAAAAGCTTGTTCATAATATATAAGTTTTTAGAGAAATAGAAGTTTTAAGAGAGCTTGTAAAGGTAGATGATAAAAAGAAAATTGCAAAAAAGCTTTTTATTAGCGAAAGAACTCTTTACAATCACCTTGCTAATATTTATTATAAGCTAGGTGTATTAATGCCATAGAAGCTTATAACAAGGTAATGGACTTGGGTTACATTGACCATGCGATGTAAAATGAAAGGATAATTTATGAAAAATACGAGAAAGTGCCCGAAGTGTGGGGGAAGTGAAATTTTATTTGTGCCGGGATCTGCTGGAATTTATGGGACTGGAAATAATATTATGACTGGACATACAATTATGTCGGCAGTTCCTGTTGATAGGTATATTTGCACTAGATGTGGTTTTAGTGAGGAGTGGATTGACCTTGACAACATGGATAAATTAAAAAAGAAATATGATGAGATTTAAATGAGAGTTAGTTTTATATGGGGGTGGGATAGATGATTAATGAAGAAGAGATATTTAAAGCTAATATGAGAAAATGGTCAGATGGAGCAACCAAAACTGCTAATTGGGAAGTATATAAGTTTCTTCATGTAAATACAGTAGCTCCCTTTGGAACATTTAGAACTAAGATTAGGAAATGGAAGAAGTTGGCACTATAATATTATAGAAAATTAAGATATCTAGGAGGTACAGAGCAATGGCAATTTATAAATTTTCTTTTAAATAGTTAGAGAGGTTAAGTCCTCTCAAAAAATAGAGGAGGATTTATGATATATATTGACAAATTAAAAAAGGAAGCTGGAACAAGAGAATTGTTTTTCATTGAAAAACTAAGCATAAATGAAGATGAAAAGATAGGACTAATAGGAAATAATGGAGTTGGCAAAACAACACTATTTAGAATACTTTTATGGATAGATACTGAATATAGTGGTTATGTAGATGTAAAGATGAAAATTAGTTCTTTATTAAATAATGAAAAGAATGATTTAAAAGTTCAAAAATCTTACAGCCCTGGTGAATATCAAAGGCTAAGATTAGATGAAGTTTTATTAAAAGAGGAAAGTTTTCTTTTAATAGATGAGCCAACATCACACTTAGATATAGATCAGAAAGAAAAATTAGTAAAAGAATTAAAAAATAGAAACAAGGGATTTATAATTATTTCTCACGACCGTGATTTTATTAATCAAACTTGTGATAAAATTTTTGAATTATCAAATAAAAGTTTAGAAGTTTATAATGGAAATTATACGTTCTACCTTGAGGAGAGAATAAAAAGACAAAAATTTCTACAAAGAGAATATTTCAATTATATTTCTGAAAAGAATAGACTATTAAGTGTAGCAAATGATATAAAAAAACAGTCTTCAAGGGTAAAAACAACACCTAAAAGAATGGGGAATTCCGAAGCAAGACTTCATAAAATGGGTGGTCAAGAAAATAAGAAAAAACTTGATAAACAAGTAAAAGCTATAGAATCAAGAATTAACCAATTAGAAGTTAAAGAAAGACCTAAAGAAGAAAAAGCAATTGAGCTTTCAATGCCTGAAAATAAAAAAATCCATTCAAAAATTTTGATTAGATCGGAAAAACTTAATAAAAGATTTGGAGATAAAGTTATCTTTAATAATGCAAAATTGGAAATAGAAAATAATAGGAAGATAGCTTTATTAGGTATTAATGGTTCAGGCAAAACTACCCTTATAAATATGATTATAAATAAAGAAGTGTGGGTTCATCCAAACTTGAAAATTGGTTACTATAGTCAATTAGGAGAAAGATTAAATCCATTAAATTCTATCTTAGAAAATGTACTAGAAACTTCAATTTATGATCAGTCTATAACAAGGATAATATTAGCAAGATTAGGTTTTAAAAGAAATGACGTATTTAAAGATATAAATATTCTTAGTGATGGAGAGAGAGCAAAGGTAAAATTAGCTAAACTAATAACATCAGACTTTAATTTTATAATTATGGACGAGCCAACAAACTTTTTAGATATAAGGGCAATAGAAGCTCTTGAGGGATTGTTAAAATACTATGATAGACCAATACTTTTTGTTACTCATGATATTTCATTTATAAATAACTTAGCAGATGAATTGTTGATGATTGAGAATAAAAAGCTTAATAGATTCATTGGAAATCTGAGCCAGTATAGAGAAAGTAAAGCAAGATCTTCTAAAAAGACAAGTTCTAAAGATTTTCTTATAGATTTTAGATTAACGGCGATAAACAATCGACTTGCTATGGAAATTCCAAAGAGTGAAAGAGAAGACTTGGAGGAAAAATATAAAAATTTATTAAGTCAGAAAAACAAATAGGATATATAGCCTAGGCGATAGAAATTAAAAACTCTATCGTCTTTTTTTTATTTCAAAAAGGAATTAGTATGAAAAAATTAGAACAAATAAGACAAGAATCAAAAGAGATAAAAGATAAAATAGATTACACAGAAGAAAGATTAAGGAAACTAAAAAATCAAGAACAAAAGATATTAAAACAAGACATAGAAAAAAGAAGAAAAGAAAGAACTTATAGGCAATAACAAGAAAAGAAGTATTAGAAAGCTTTATAGAAAATAGAGAAGAACTAACAGATGAAGAAATAAAAATCTTACTAGAAGAAGCAAAGACAAAAGAATTTAAAGAAACACTAAAAATAATAAGAGAAAATTAAGAAAAATAAAGGAATCTGTAAATAATTAAATCGCCCTTAGTTTACTAAAGGCAAAATTTGTAAAGCTAAAATTCCTAGAGATATGCTAAGGTTTAGAGAAGTCATAGAAATGATAATGAAAGACTTTATAGTAATTTATATTTTTATTCATATAAAGATTTTATTGTACAAATGAAAAAATATCTCTATGACTCTAATAGAGTTCTATTAAAACTTTAAACCTGCTTTTATCTATTTAAAAATGTAAGAATTGTTAAATTAAATTAGAATTAATTCTCTTTTAGTTCTAACATACAGGTTATGTTTTTTCGTTTGTAATGGTTTAAAACAAAAAATAATCTTTCTAACTTTTAGTATTATAATTTAAATAAGTTAGAAAGATTGTTGATTTTATTTTTTAAATTGTCTTAATTTTTATAATTTAAAAAAATATATATTTGTATATTTTTATATTCCTAAAATTAATATTGCAAGCATAAAATATGTTATAAGGCTTGTTGCATCTACTATTGTTGTTATTAAAGGAGCTGCTGCACTTGCGGGGTCCATTTTAAATTGTTTTGCTATTAGTGGTAATATTCCTCCTGCAATATTTGCAGAAATCAATGAAAGTGTTATTGTAAGACTTACTACGAAACTTATAGATAAAGTAATATCTTTTGATCCGAATAAATATAATCTTATAAAGTTTATTACAAATAGTATTGCTCCACATAATAGCCCTACAAATAATTCTTTTTTTACAACTACAAAGAAGTCTTTCATGTTTAAATCATCTACTGCAATTCCACGAATAACCATGGTAGAACTTTGTGCTCCAGCATTTCCTGCAGTTGACATTATAATCGGAATTGATGCAGATAAAATTGCAACAGCACTTAATTTATCTTCAAAGTATTGCAAAATATAACCTGTAAAAGTAGCAGAAATCATTAGAATTAAAAGCCATGAAATTCTAGATTTAATCATTTCTTTTATAGTTGTTTTTAGATATGAGCCTTCTGTTGAGGTTATACCACTCATTTTATGAATATCTTCTGTTGCTTCTTCGTTTAAAATATCAAGAACATCATCTGCAGTAACAATACCTATAAGCCTATTTTCATCATTAAGCACGGCAACAGTTGTTAAGTCATATTTACTTAATATATTTGCTACTTCTTCTTGATCTGTATTTGTATACACATAATGTACATTTTTATCCATAATATCTTTTATTAATTTATCGTTTTTTGAAATTATTATCTCTCGTAAATTTACAAATCCAATTAAAAGTCTTTTTTTATCTATTACAAAGCATACATTAATAGTTTCTACTGCTTGTGCTTTTTGTTTTATTTTTTTTATTGCTGTTTCAACAGTATCGGTTTGAAGTAATTCTACAAAATCTGTACTCATTACAGAACCAGCCGTATTATCTTTATAGCTTAAAAGTGTGTTTATTTCTTTTCTATGTTCATGTGAAACATTATCTAAAATATGCTTTATAACATTTGCAGGCATTTCTTCAAGAAATCCAATAATATCATCACTAAACATATTATCTAACATACTTTTTAATTCTACAGATGAAAGAGCTTTTATTAATTTTTCTTGATATTCTGGCTCTAAGTAAGTAAAAAGATTTGCAGAAATATCTTTTGGTAAAATTTTAAAAATAAATAAAGCTTGATTTAGTTCTAATTTTATAAAAATTTCACTTAAATCAACAATATTGTATTGATCAAAAATTTTTCTTATAAGTAAAACTTTTTTTTCTTTTATAAGTTCTGGAAGTAGAGAAAAAAGTTGTTCTTTACTATATTCTAAAAAATTATATTCTTTAAAATTAGATTCCATAAATTCTACCTCCTAAAAATATACTTGCAAGAGTAAAATATGTTGTAAGAGAAATAGCATCGCAAACAGTTGTAAGTACAGGTCCACTCATAGAAGAAGGGTCTTGTTTCATTGAACTTGCAATTAAAGGTAAAATTCCTCCTATTAAATTTGCTATTGTGATTATTATATATATAGTTGCAGAAATTAAAATTGCAACAGAAATATCTATATTTCTCATAAATAAAACTATTCTTAACATATTTACAACGAATAATATAAGTCCAAGTATTAACGAATTTATAAATTCAGTTTTAACAATGTATTTGAAATCTCTTATAGATAAATTATCTATTACAATGCCTCTAACAACCATTGCACTAGACTGACTACCAGCGTTTCCTGCAGTATCCATAAGCATTGGAACAAAAATCAAAAGAGAAGGAATTTTTATTGTTAAATCAATATTTTTTGTTAAAATCCATCCAGAAACTGTTGCTGAAATCATTAAAATCAAAAGCCAAGTTATTCTACTTTTTACAATTTCTAAAATTGATAAGTTAATGTAAGAACCTTCTATAGGAGTTATACCTCCCATTTTTTGTAAATCTTCTGTAACTTCATCTTGAATGATATCATATACATCATCAATTGTTATAATTCCAAGTAATCTATGTTGATCATTTACAACAGGTAATACAAGAAGATCATATTTTGAGAAAATTTTTGCAACCTCTTCTTGATCTTCATCACATTGTACGCTAACAACATCTTTTTGCATTATATCAGAAATTAATGTATTTGATGGAGCAATTAATATGCTTTTCATATAAACACATCCAACTAATATATGTTGTTCATTTGTTATAT
Source organism: Tissierellia bacterium KA00581 (assembly GCA_001552895.1). Taxonomy (GTDB): domain Bacteria; phylum Bacillota; class Clostridia; order Tissierellales; family Peptoniphilaceae; genus Parvimonas. The sequence goes on along the minus strand of KQ959663.1, from coordinate 167,927 downwards.
AGCAATATGATATTGTTTCTGCAAGTTTTTCTTTTTCTTTTATTTTCAAAAGAGCATCATCAACTGTAATGTCCGGATCAAGTTCAACATAGTCTGTACTCATTACGGAACCTGCACTATTTTCTTTAAAATGAAGCATCATATTTATTTCACTTCTTCTTTGCTTTGAAGCAGAATTTAAAACTCTTTTTACAATATTTGCAGGAAGTTCTTCTAAAAATTCGCTTATATCATCTGTAAACATATAATCAAGCATAACTTTTATTTCATGATCTTGAAGTCCATTAATTAATTCTTCTTTAAAATTTTGAGGTAGATATGCAAAAATTTCAGCAGATTTTTCTTTTTTTATAACTTTGAATATAAATAAAATTTCACTTGTACTAAAATATTTTTCAAAAATATTTGCAAGGATAACTTCGTTTGTATCATATATTATATCTCTTAAATGAAATATATTTTTAGATTCTAACGCACTTTTAATTTCTATTTTTAAATTTTCTTCTTTTTTTTCATTTATTAACGATGAGTTCAAAATCTAACCTCCTATAAAAATTTAAAATTAATTACTACACACTATTATAACATAAAATTAAGTTTTGATAAATTTTTTAATTTACAACGACAGTAAATGAAATTATCTTTATCTATTATGAATTATGATAGAAATAAAATATGTTCATTTATTATTATTTTTTTTATAAAATAAACAAAATTATTTTAAAAATTAAATAAATTATGTTATAATGTTAATAGTTATAGTTAAGTGAGGTAATGATGAAAATAAATTTAATAAAAGAAAGTTATGTAAATATTTCAAAAAATATTTATAATTCAGATTTTATAAATTTAGCTAATATAAAAAATGAAAAAATAAATTTTGATGAAAATACTTTATTTCTTTCAAAAGAAGAAAAGGAAAAATTAAATAAAGAAAAAATACAAAGAAATGATGAATGTATTTATCTGTTTAAATATAAAGGTTCTTATGGCTTAATAGCAGATCTTGATATACAAGAGTATATAGATGAAAAAATAAAATGTCATGAATTAGTTCTTCCAGATACAATTCAAGGAATGATGGCAAATTCATACATATACAATACAGAAACAGCTCCTGTTTTTATTATACATAAGGAAAAAATAGATTTAAAAGAAATTATTGATGAAAAAAAATACTCTAAAGAATATAATTTTAATGAAATTTTATTATATCAATATAGCAATGTAGAAGCAAAAAAAATATTAAAACTTTATGAAAATATAGAAAAAATGTATGTTGCAGATGGACACCATAGATTATATACAACTTCAATTATGAAAAATAAAAAAAGTGTATTATCTTGCTTTTTATCTTTTTGTGAAGTTGATATTTTATCTATAAATAGAGTTATAAAAAATATTGACAAACAAGCTTTTGAAAAAGCAAAAAGATTTATGGAAAATATGCTTGAAATTTCAAAAAATGGAAAATTATCGAAAGGTTATGTAAGAGTTAGCTATCAAAATGAATCTTTTTTGGTTAAATTAAAAGATGTAAATGGCGATTTGTTTTGGAATAATGATATTTTTAGACTTAACACTCAAATTATTTCAACTGCTTTTAGAATTTTAAATTTTTCAAATGTTGAATATATTTTAGATTATGATATGAAAGAAAAAATGAAAGTATTAGAAAAAGATGATGTATTATTAGAACCATTTTCTTTATCTTTAGAAGAATTTTCTTCATTTTCTGATAATGGTTGTATTTTGCCACCAAAGTCAACATGTTTTACACCAAAGTTTCCATCTTTTTTAATTTTTAAAAAATATAGATAAGGAGTTTTTATGCAAGGATTAATATTAGCTGCCGGTATGGGTAAAAGATTAAAAAAATTGACTAAAAATAATAATAAGTCAATGGTAGAAGTAGAAGGTGTTTCTTTAATTGAAAGAATGCTACGAATATTAGATAAAAAAAATTTAGATAGAATAATTATAGTAACTGGATATAGAAGTAAATTTTTTATAGACTATATAAATGAATTAAATATTTCAACAAAACTTATTTTTATTGACAATGAAATTTATGATAAAACTAATAATATCTATTCTATGTATCTTGCAAAAGATGAGATGATAAAAGATGATACTATAACTTTAGAATCAGATCTTATTTTTGATGAAAAAATGATAGATTGTATTTTAGATGATGAAAGAAAAAATCTTGCTCTTGTTGCAAAATATGAACCTTGGATGGACGGAACTTGTTTTAAGATAAACGAAGATGGAGAAATTTTAAGTTTTATTTCAAAAAAAGATTTTGATTTTAGTAAATCTTATCAATACTATAAAACTATAAATATTTATAAATTTTCAAAAGAGTTTTCTGAAAATTTATATTTTCCATTTTTAGAAAGTTATATGAAAGCTAAAGGCAAAAATGATTATTATGAAGCTGTTTTAAAGATTATTATAAATCTTAGCAAAGATTATATAAAAGCAAAATGTATAGACGATACTATTAAATGGTATGAAATTGATGATGAACAGGATTTAGACATTGCAAGTTCTATCTTTTCAAAAGATGAAGAAAAACTTTATAAATTTCAAAAAAGATTTGGTGGATATTGGAGATATCCTAAACTTTTAGATTTTTGTTATCTTGTAAATCCATATTTTCCTACTGAAAAGATGAAAGATGAATTAAGGCATAATTTTAATACACTTTTAGAACAATATCCATCTGGACTTTCGGTAAATGTATCTTTGTGTAGTAAAATATTTGATATTTCTAAAGAACATATTGTTTGTGGAAATGGGGCAGCAGAGCTTATAAAATCACTTATGCAAACTTTAACAGGAAATGTCGGATTTATAAGACCTACATTTGAAGAATATCCTAACAGATATGATAAAGTTAAAGAAATTGTATATATTCCTAATAATGATAATTTTGAATATAGCGTAGATGATTTAATTAATTTTTATTCTAATAAGGATATAAAAGCTTTAGTTTTGATAAATCCGGATAATCCAACAGGAAATTATATTAAAAAAGTAGATGTATTAAAACTTTTAAATTGGTGTGAAAAAAAAGATATAACTTTTATACTAGATGAAAGTTTTGTTGATTTTTCAAGCGAAGAAGATTCATCTTTTATTAAAGATGAGTATCTTAATTTATATGATAAATTTGTTGTTGTAAAAAGTATTTCAAAATCTTTTGGAGTTCCAGGACTTAGACTTGGTATTTTATGTAGCTCAAATGTAAATTTAATTAATCATATAAAAAAAGATCTTTCTATTTGGAATATTAATTCTTTTGCAGAGTATTATCTTCAAATTTATGAAAAGTATAAAAAAGATTATAAAATTGCTTTAGAAAAAATTAAAACTGAAAGAAAAAAATTTAAAGAAAAATTAAAGAATATAAAACAATTTCGTGTTATAGAAAGTGAAGCAAACTACTTTACAATTGAAGTGTTAAAATATACATCTAAAGAATTTTGTAACTTTATGCTTATTAACAATATTTTTGTAAAAGATTTAACACCTAAGATAAATTTGTTAGATAGACAATTTATAAGAGTTGCAGTAAGAGATGAAAAAGATAATAATATTTTTATAGACTTTTCTAAGAAATATTTTGAAAAATAAAAGTAGAAATTTTACTTAAAAACATATCTAAATTTATTTTTAGATATGTTTTTTAATGATAAAAATAGCATAAAAATCTAGTTATCCGCATAAAAACTGGACTTATCACACTTTATCAAGGTCAAAACCACTCAATTTACTACTAATTTACTACTTATGAATGAGCTTTGATACGACGATTTATCCTTGAAAAGTGAAGATATAAAGATACTTCCAATAAAATTTGAATATTTAATAGGTAGACACTTCAAAAAATGAGGTGTCTATTTTTTTACCCGATTTTGAAAGGAAGTGAACTTATGAAAACAAAAAATCAAGAATCAAAAGGTCGTTCCCCACTCTTTAAGACCATCAAACATTCATTCAGCCAATAAAAAAGAAAGGATAGGTAAAAATATGGAACTTAAATTTGTGATTCCCAACATGGAAAAAACATTCGGCAATTTAGAATTTGCTGGCGAGGATAAAGTCGTTCAGCGAAGAATCAACGGACGGCTAACTGTCTTATCAAGAAGCTATAATCTCTATTCTGATGTTCAAAGAGCAGATGATATTGTGGTGGTGCTTCCTGCTGAAGCTGGCGAAAAACATTTCGGCTTTGAGGAACGTGTGAAGTTAGTCAATCCACGTATTACCGCAGAGGGCTACAAAATCGGCACTCGTGGTTTTACAAATTACCTTTTACATGCTGACGACATGATAAAAGAATAAAGAAAGAGAGGAAAAATGATGAGATTAGCAAATGGCATTGTATTAGATAAAGACACGACTTTTGGAGAATTGAAATTCTCTGCTCTACGTCGTGAAGTGAGAATCCAAAATGAAGACGGGTCGGTTTCAGATGAAATCAAGGAACGTACCTATGACTTAAAATCCAAAGGACAAGGACGCATGATTCAAGTAAGTATTCCTGCCAGCGTGCCTTTGAAAGAGTTTGATTATAACGCACGGGTGGAACTTATCAATCCCATTGCGGACACCGTTGCTACTGCCACCTATCAAGGAGCAGATGTTGACTGGTATATCAAGGCAGACGATATTGTGCTGACAAAGGATTCTAGTTCATTCAAAGCTCAACCACAAGCAAAGAAAGAACCGACACAAGACAAATAGTCGCTAGGTAGAAAGGAGACTTTTTCGCATGAAACAGCGTGGTAAAAGGATTCGCCCATCTGGTAAAGATTTAGTCTTTCATTTTACGATAGCGTCACTCCTGCCTGTTTTCCTGCTGGTTGTCGGACTGTTTCATGTGAAGACAATCCAGCAGATCAACTGGCAGGATTTTAACCTATCACAAGCAGATAAGATTGACATTCCCTATTTAATTATCAGTTTCAGTGTCGCAATTCTTATCTGCTTGCTGGTAGCGTTTGTATTCAAACGGGTTCGCTATGATACGGTTAAACAACTTTACCACCGTCAAAAACTGGCAAAGATGATACTTGAAAACAAGTGGTATGAATCTGAACAGGTCAAAACAGAGGGTTTCTTTAAAGATAGTGCTGGTCGTACAAAGGAAAAGATAACCTACTTCCCTAAAATGTATTATCGACTTAAAAATGGCTTGATACAGATACGGGTGGAAATCACGCTGGGAAAATATCAAGACCAACTCTTACACTTGGAAAAGAAATTAGAGAGTGGCTTGTACTGTGAGCTGACGGATAAAGAGTTAAAGGATTCCTATGTGGAATATACTTTGCTCTATGACACCATAGCCAGTCGTATTTCTATTGATGAAGTAGAAGCTAAAGATGGTAAACTTCGCTTAATGAAAAACGTATGGTGGGAATATGATAAGCTCCCTCATATGTTGATTGCTGGTGGTACAGGTGGCGGTAAAACTTACTTTATACTGACACTGATTGAAGCCTTGCTTCATACAGATTCAAAACTGTATATTCTTGACCCGAAAAATGCTGATCTTGCGGACTTAGGTTCTGTGATGGCAAATGTCTACTATAGAAAAGAAGACTTGCTTTCTTGCATTGAAACATTCTATGAAGAAATGATGAAACGTAGTGAGGAAATGAAGCAGATGAAGAACTATAAGACTGGCAAAAATTATGCTTACTTAGGTCTCCCGGCACACTTCTTAATCTTTGATGAATACGTCGCTTTCATGGAAATGCTGGGAACAAAAGAAAACACCGCAGTTATGAATAAGCTGAAACAGATTGTCATGTTAGGTCGTCAAGCTGGCTTCTTTCTAATACTGGCTTGTCAACGTCCAGACGCAAAATATTTAGGCGACGGAATCCGTGATCAGTTTAATTTCAGAGTGGCTTTAGGTCGTATGTCTGAAATGGGCTATGGCATGATGTTTGGCAGTGACGTACAAAAGGATTTCTTCTTAAAGCGAATCAAAGGTCGTGGCTATGTTGATGTAGGAACAAGTGTCATATCAGAGTTTTATACTCCCCTTGTACCAAAAGGATATGATTTCTTGGAGGAAATTAAAAAGTTATCCAACAGCAGACAGTCCACGCAGGCGACGTGCGAAGCGGAAGTCGCAGGTGTGGACTGATCTTGCTGGCTGGTGTGGCAATAGCCACGCCAGCACTTAACCCCCCGTATCTAACAGGGGGGTACAAATCGACAGGAAACAGTCAAAAAAACATTAGAAAATCCTTTGGTTACAAGGGATTTACAAAATTTCAGCGTATGTCAAATGGGCTTTAAAAGTTGACATACGCCTTTTTGATTGGAGGGATTTTTACTGAATGAACAAACTTGGTTACAGCATTTAAAAGAAAAACGCTTGGCTTATGGACTATCTCAAAACCGTTTAGCTGTTGCGACTGGTATTACAAGGCAGTATCTAAGCGATATTGAAACAGGAAAAGTCAAGCCATCAGAGGATTTACAGCAGTCCCTTTGGGAAGCTCTGGAACGCTTCAATCCCGACGCTCCCCTTGAAATGCTGTTTGATTATGTAAGAATTCGCTTTCCGACAACAGACGTACAGCAGGTGGTCGAAAACATCTTACAACTGAAACTGTCCTATTTTCTTCATGAGGACTATGGTTTCTATTCTTATTCAGAGCATTATGCTTTAGGCGACATATTCGTCCTTTGCTCCCATGAACTGGACAAAGGAGTTCTGGTGGAATTGAAAGGTCGTGGGTGCAGACAATTTGAAAGCTATCTTCTGGCACAACAAAGAAGCTGGTATGAGTTCTTTATGGACGTTTTGGTGGCTGGCGGTGTGATGAAACGCCTTGACCTTGCCATTAACGATAAGACAGGGATTTTAAATATCCCTGTACTCACTGAAAAGTGCCAACAGGAAGAATGTATCTCCGTCTTCCGCAGTTTTAAAAGCTATCGCAGTGGCGAACTGGTACGCAAAGAGGAAAAGGAATGTATGGGAAACACCCTCTATATCGGTTCATTACAAAGTGAAGTTTATTTCTGTATCTATGAAAAGGACTACGAGCAGTACAAGAAAAATGATATTCCCATTGAAGACGCAGAAGTAAAAAACCGTTTTGAGATTCGATTGAAAAATGAGCGTGCCTATTATGCAGTCCGTGATTTACTCGTCTATGACAATCCAGAGCATACCGCCTTTAAAATTATCAATCGGTATATCCGTTTTGTAGATAAAGACGATTCCAAACCTCGTTCTGATTGGAAACTGAATGAAGAATGGGCTTGGTTTATTGGGAACAATCGTGAACGATTAAAACTAACCACAAAACCAGAGCCTTACTCCTTCCAAAGGACGCTGAACTGGCTATCTCATCAAGTTGCCCCGACCTTAAAGGTTGCGATTAAACTTGATGAAATCAACCAGACGCAGGTTGTAAAAGACATTCTCGACCATGCGAAACTGACAGACCGACACAAGCAGATTTTGAAGCAACAGTCAGTAAAAGAACAGGACGTGATAACAACAAAAAAATAACTCAAATACAAATTCATTGAATATAGAGAGGAGAACATTTTTATGAATTTTGGACAAAACCTTTATAACTGGTTTCTATCAAACGCTCAATCACTGGTGCTTTTAGCAATCGTTGTGATTGGCTTGTATCTTGGCTTCAAGCGTGAGTTTAGCAAACTGATTGGCTTTTTAATTATTGCGATTATTGCGGTTGGCTTAGTCTTCAACGCTGCTGGAGTAAAAGACATTTTACTAGAGCTATTCAATCGCATTATTGGTGCTTAAATAAAACCGTTCTTTTGTGGAATATAAGTGGTTTTCTTATGTTCCGCAAAGGAATGGTACACCAAACGAAGTGCGGTAGGGATTTTTGAATCTCTACAAAGAAAGGACGTGAATATATGGACGATATGCAAGTCTATATTGCGAATTTAGGCAAATACAATGAGGGCGAATTGGTCGGTGCGTGGTTTACCTTTCCCATTGACTTTGAGGAAGTCAAAGAGAAAATCGGCTTGAATGATGAATATGAGGAATACGCCATTCATGACTACGAGTTACCCTTTACGGTTGACGAATACACTTCCATTGGCGAACTCAATCGACTATGGGAAATGGTATCGGAATTACCCGAAGAATTACAATCGGAGCTATCTGCTCTGCTCACTCATTTTTCAAGCATTGAAGAACTAAGCGAACATCAAGAGGATATTATCATTCATTCCGATTGTGATGATATGTATGACGTGGCACGCTACTACATTGAAGAAACGGGTGCTTTAGGCGAAGTACCAGCTAGTCTTCAAAACTATATTGATTATCAAGCCTATGGTCGGGATTTAGACCTTTCAGGAACGTTTATCTCAACCAATCATGGGATTTTTGAAATCGTCTATTAAATCTGTCGGTACATTACTACTGGCAGATTTTCTATTTTACGGGGTGGCTCAATCAGCTACCCCTATTTTTTATGAAAGGATTGATTACATGAAGAAAATACGAAGCTATACCAGTATCTGGTCTGTGGAAAAGGTACTGTATTCTATCAATGATTTTAGACTTCCGTTTCCCATAACCTTTACGCAAATGACATGGTTTGTCGTGTCACTCTTTGCAGTGATGATACTTGGCAACTTGCCCCCTCTTTCCATGATAGAGGGAGCATTTCTCAAATACTTTGGGATTCCTGTGGCTTTCACATGGTTTATGTCTACAAAAACTTTTGATGGTAAAAAGCCTTATGGATTTTTGAAGTCTGTCATTGCTTATGCACTGCGACCAAAGCTGACCTATGCAGGAAAAAAAGTAACGCTTGGCAGAAACCAGCCACAAGAAGCCATTACAGCAGTTAGGAGTGAATTTTATGGCATATCCAATTAAATACATTGAAAACAATCTCGTCTGGAATAAAGACGGGGAATGTTATGCTTACTATGAGCTTGTTCCTTACAATTACTCATTTCTAAGTCCAGAACAGAAAATACAAGTGCATGATTCTTTCAGACAGCTTATCGCACAAAATCGTGATGGCAAAATTCATGCTTTACAAATCAGTACAGAATCCAGCATACGTTCTGCACAAGAGCGTTCCAAAAATGAAGTCACTGGCAAGCTCAAAGCGGTTGCCTATGACAAAATCGACCAACAGACAGACGCTTTAATATCCATGATTGGCGAAAATCAAGTGAACTACCGTTTCTTTATCGGCTTTAAGTTGCTTCTCAACGATCAGGAGTTTTCTATGAAAAGTCTTACCGTTGAAGCAAAAAATGCTTTGTCTGATTTTGTCTATGATGTGAACCATAAGCTGATGGGCGATTTTGTTAGTATGAGTAATGATGAAATCCTGCGTTTTCAGAAGATGGAAAAGCTCTTAGAAAATAAAATCTCTCGTCGTTTCAAAATCCGCAGGTTAGATAAGGACGACTTCGGCTATCTGATTGAACACCTTTACGGACAGACAGGCACTGCCTATGAAGAGTATGAGTACCATCTATCAAAGAAAAAGCTGGATAATGAAACGCTGATTAAATACTATGACTTGATTAAGCCTACTCGCTGTTTGGTGGAAGAAAAACAGCGATATTTGAAAATCCAGCAGGAAGATGAAACCGTCTATGTAGCTTACTTTACCATTAACAGCATTGTCGGAGAACTGGACTTTCCGTCCTCTGAAATCTTCTACTACCAGCAACAGCAATTTACATTCCCGATTGATACGTCAATGAATGTGGAAATTGTAGCGAATCGTAAAGCCCTATCTACTGTCCGCAATAAAAAGAAAGAACTGAAAGACTTGGATAACCACGCTTGGCAAAGTGATAATGAAACCAGCTCCAATGTGGCGGAAGCTCTGGAAAGTGTGAATGAGCTGGAAACCAATTTAGACCAAAGCAAGGAATCTATGTACAAGCTGTCTTATGTGGTAAGGGTATCAGCAAATGATCTTGACGAACTCAAACGTCGTTGTAATGAAGTGAAAGATTTTTATGACGATTTAAGCGTAAAACTGGTACGACCATTTGGGGATATGCTCGGCTTACATGAAGAATTTTTACCTGCCAGCAAGCGTTATATGAATGATTATATTCAATACGTGACCTCTGATTTCCTCGCTGGTTTAGGTTTTGGTGCTACTCAAATGCTGGGGGAAAATGAGGGGATTTATGTTGGCTACAGCTTAGATACTGGACGCAATGTCTATCTGAAACCTGCTCTTGCCAGTCAAGGGGTTAAGGGTTCAGTAACCAATGCGTTAGCGTCGGCTTTTGTTGGTTCGCTGGGTGGTGGTAAATCCTTTGCGAATAACCTTATCGTCTATTATGCGGTGCTTTATGGGGCACAAGCAGTGATTGTAGACCCAAAAGCAGAACGTGGCAGATGGAAAGAAACCTTGCCAGAGATTTCCCATGAAATCAATATCGTCACTCTGACTTCTGATGAGAAAAACAAAGGCTTACTTGACCCTTATGTGATTATGAAAAATCCCAAAGATTCTGAATCACTGGCTATTGATATTCTGACATTCCTTACGGGGATTTCCTCTCGTGATGGGGAACGCTTCCCAATCCTTAGAAAAGCCATTCGTGCAGTAACCAATAGTGAAGTACGAGGGTTGATGAAAGTGATTGAGGAATTACGGGTTGAGAATACGCCACTAAGTACCAGTATAGCCGACCATATCGAAAGTTTTACAGACTATGACTTTGCACATTTATTATTCAGTAATGGTTATGTGGAGCAGTCTATCAGCTTAGAAAAACAACTGAACATTATACAGGTTGCGGACTTGGTACTTCCCGACAAGGAAACTTCCTTTGAGGAATATACCACTATGGAGCTTTTATCCGTTGCTATGCTGATTGTCATTAGTACCTTTGCTTTAGACTTTATCCATACAGACCGAAGCATTTTCAAGATTGTAGATTTAGACGAAGCATGGAGCTTTTTACAGGTAGCACAAGGAAAAACACTATCTATGAAGCTGGTTCGGGCTGGTCGTGCTATGAACGCTGGGGTATATTTCGTGACCCAAAATACAGACGACCTCTTAGATGAAAAACTGAAAAATAACCTCGGCTTAAAATTTGCATTTCGTTCCACTGACCTTAACGAGATTAAAAAGACCTTAGCCTTTTTTGGTGTAGACCCAGAGGACGAAAACAATCAGAAGCGATTGCGTGATTTGGAAAACGGGCAATGCCTTATCAGTGATTTATATGGTCGTGTCGGTGTGATACAGTTCCACCCTGTATTTGAAGAACTGCTCCATGCCTTTGATACCAGACCACCTGTGCGAAAAGAGGTGTAAATGTGAAACCATCAATAGTAAACAGAATAAAATCAAACTGGACGCTGAAACGTCTAGGTAAAGTGGCAATGACAGTGGCTTTCACACTTGTGATTGCCATTTTTCTTTTAGCCATGCTGGGAACGGTGGTTCAAGCTGCGGGCTTGGTAGATGATACGGTCAATGTGGCAAATGAATACAGCCGATACCCACTTGAAAACTATCAACTGGATTTTTATGTGGATAATAGCTGGGGCTGGCTTCCGTGGAACTGGTCGGACGGGATTGGAAAACAGGTCATGTATGGACTATATGCCATTACCAATTTTATTTGGACAATCAGTTTGTATGTTTCCAATGCGACAGGTTACTTAGTACAGGAAGCCTATTCCTTAGACTTCATTTCCGCTACAGCAGATTCCATTGGTAAGAATATGCAGACCTTAGCTGGTGTGAGTGCAAACGGATTTTCAACAGAGGGTTTCTATGTTGGATTCCTCTTACTCTTGATTTTGGTTCTTGGGGTTTATGTTGCCTATACGGGACTGATAAAGAGAGAAACCACAAAGGCAATTCATGCCATTATGAATTTTGTGCTGGTGTTTATCCTATCGGCTTCCTTTATTGCCTACGCTCCCGACTACATTAAAAAAATCAATGACTTTTCATCAGACATCAGTAATGCCAGTTTATCACTTGGCACGAAGATTGTCATGCCCCATTCCGATAGTCAAGGCAAGGACAGCGTGGACTTAATCAGAGATAGCCTGTTTTCCATACAGGTTCAGCAACCGTGGCTACTGCTTCAATACAACAGTTCAGACATTGAAAGTATCGGTATTGACCGTGTGGAAAGCCTGCTCTCCACCAGCCCAGATTCCAACAATGGCGAAGACAGAGAAAAAATTGTTGCGGAAGAAATTGAAGACAGAAGCAATACCAATCTAACCATTACAAAGACCATTAACCGTTTAGGTACAGTCTTCTTCCTATTTGTCTTCAATATTGGGATTTCCATATTTGTATTCCTATTAACAGGAATCATGATTTTCTCGCAGGTACTTTTTATCATCTATGCTATGTTTCTGCCTGTGAGCTTTATTTTAAGCATGATTCCATCATTTGATGGTATGTCAAAACGAGCCATAACAAAGCTCTTTAATACCATTTTGACACGAGCTGGAATCACATTGATTATTACGACAGCATTTAGTATTTCAACCATGCTCTATACCTTATCGGCTGGTTATCCGTTCTTTTTGATTGCTTTTCTACAGATTGTGACCTTTGCAGGAATCTACTTCAAGCTGGGCGATTTAATGAGTATGTTTTCTCTACAGAGTAACGATTCTCAAAGTGTGGGAAGTCGTGTGATGAGAAAACCTCGTATGCTTATGCACGCTCACATGCACCGTCTACAGCGGAAACTTGGACGTTCCATGACTACTCTAGGGGCTGGGTCTGCCATTGTTACAGGTAAAAAAGAACAGTCGGGTTCGGGGAGTTCTGCAAGGACACAAGCAGATCACTCCCGACCAGACGGAAAGGAAAAATCAACACTTGGAAAACGTATCGGTCAAACCATCGGTACAGTAGCTGATACCAAAGACAGAATGGTAGACACTGCTAGTGGTTTGAAAGAACAGGTTAAAGATTTGCCGACCAATGCAAGATATGCAGCATATCAAGGAAAATCCAAAGTAAAAGAGAATGTCCGTGATTTAACCAGTAGTATTTCTCAAACCAAAGCGGACAGAGCCAGTGGACGCAAGGAACAGCAGGAACAAAGGCGAAAAACCATTGCGAAGCGTCGCTCTGAAATGGAACAGGTCAAACAGAAAAAACAGCCTGCTTCTTCTGTTCATGAAAGACCGACTACAAGACAAGAACAATATCATGATGAACAGACCTCAAAACAGTCTAATATTCAGACTTCATATAAGGAATCTCAACAAGCCAAACAAGAGCGTCCAGCAGTTAAGTCCGATTTTTCAAGTCCAAAAGTGGAACGCCAAGGCAATACCGTTCAAGAAAAAACCGTTCAAAAGCCAGCAACTTCAACCACTACAGCAGATAGAACTTCACAACGTCCAATCACAAAAGAACGTCCGTCTACTGTTCAAAGAGTACCACTACAAAATACAAGAAGTAGACCACCAATCAAAACCGCCACCATTAAGAAAGTCGGTAAGAAACCATGAAGTTGAAAACTTTAGTGATTGGTGGTTCTGGATTATTCTTGATGGTCTTCTCACTGCTTCTGTTTGTTGCCATTTTATTTTCAGATGAACAGGACAGCGGAATTTCCAATATTCATTATGGAGGTGTGAATGTTTCCGCAGAAGTGCTGGCTCATAAGCCTATGGTAGAAAAATATGCCAAAGAATATGGCGTTGAAGAATATGTCAACATACTTCTTGCGATTATACAGGTGGAATCGGGCGGTACTGCGGAAGATGTTATGCAGTCCTCGGAATCCCTCGGTCTTCCACCTAATTCATTGAGTACAGAAGAATCCATTAAGCAAGGTGTGAAGTATTTCAGTGAATTATTAGCCAGTAGCGAAAGGCTCAGTGTAGATTTAGAATCGGTTATCCAGTCCTACAATTATGGTGGTGGTTTCTTAGGGTATGTGGCTAATCGTGGAAATAAATATACCTTTGAACTGGCTCAAAGTTTCTCAAAAGAGTATTCAGGTGGCGAAAAAGTGTCTTACCCCAATCCCATAGCCATACCTATCAATGGGGGCTGGCGATACAACTATGGCAATATGTTTTATGTGCAACTGGTAACGCAGTATCTTGTCACAACAGAGTTTGATGATGATACGGTACAAGCCATCATGGACGAAGCACTGAAATATGAGGGCTGGCGATACGTTTACGGTGGAGCTTCCCCGACTACTTCTTTTGATTGTAGCGGACTGACACAATGGACGTATGGAAAAGCTGGAATTAACTTACCACGAACCGCACAACAGCAATATGATGTGACCCAGCATATCCCACTATCGGAAGCACAAGCTGGCGATTTGGTTTTCTTTCATTCTACCTATAACGCTGGCTCTTATATTACTCATGTTGGGATATACCTTGGCAATAACCGTATGTTTCATGCAGGCGACCCAATCGGTTATGCCGACTTAACAAGCCCCTACTGGCAACAGCATTTAGTGGGAGCAGGACGAATCAAACAATGAGAAAGGAAGATTTAATGATGAAATTTAGAAAAAATCAGAATAAAGAAAAACAGATACCAAAGGAAAAGAAACCTCGTGTCTACTATAAGGTCAATCCTCATAAAAAGGTTGTGATTGCCTTGTGGGTACTTTTAGGGCTTAGTTTCAGCTTTGCGATATTCAAGCACTTTACAGCTATAGATACTCATACTATTCACGAAACAACTATCATAGAAAAGGAATACGTTGATACTCATCATGTAGAAAATTTTGTAGAGAACTTTGCGAAAGTCTACTATTCATGGGAGCAATCCGATAAGTCCATTGATAATCGAATGGAAAGTCTAAAAGGCTATCTGACAGATGAACTTCAAGCTCTCAATGTTGATACAGTACGCAAAGATATTCCTGTATCGTCTTCTGTAAGAGGATTTCAGATATGGACGGTAGAGCCAACTGGCGACAATGAGTTTAATGTAACCTACAGTGTAGACCAGCTCATTACAGAGGGAGAAAATACAAAGACCGTCCACTCTGCTTATATAGTGAGTGTCTATGTAGATGGTTCTGGAAATATGGTACTGGTTAAGAATCCGACCATTACCAACATACCTAAGAAATCAAGTTATAAACCAAAAGCCATTGAAAGTGAGGGGACGGTTGATTCCATTACAACCAATGAAATCAATGAGTTTTTAACGACGTTCTTCAAGCTCTATCCTACAGCGACAGCCAGTGAACTTTCCTACTATGTGAATGACGGGATATTAAAACCAATCGGAAAAGAGTACATCTTTCAAGAACTGGTAAATCCTATTCACAATCGTAAGGATAATCAAGTCACGGTATCGCTGACAGTGGAGTATATCGACCAGCAGACCAAAGCAACGCAGGTATCTCAATTTGATTTGGTACTTGAAAAGAACGGGAGTAATTGGAAGATTATAGAATAACAAATATTGGTACATTATTACAGCTATTTTGTAATCACGTACTCTCTTTGATAAAAAATTGGAGATTCCTTTACAAATATGCTCTTACGTGCTATTATTTAAGTATCTATTTAAAAGGAGTTAATAAATATGCGGCAAGGTATTCTTAAATAAACTGTCAATTTGATAGTGGGAACAAATAATTGGATGTCCTTTTTTAGGAGGGCTTAGTTTTTTGTACCCAGTTTAAGAATACCTTTATCATGTGATTCTAAAGTATCCAGAGAATATCTGTATGCTTTGTATACCTATGGTTATGCATAAAAATCCCAGTGATAAAAGTATTTATCACTGGGATTTTTATGCCCTTTTGGGTTTTTGAATGGAGGAAAATCACATGAAAATTATTAATATTGGAGTTTTAGCTCATGTTGATGCAGGAAAAACTACCTTAACAGAAAGCTTATTATATAACAGTGGAGCGATTACAGAATTAGGAAGCGTGGACAAAGGTACAACGAGGACGGATAATACGCTTTTAGAACGTCAGAGAGGAATTACAATTCAGACAGGAATAACCTCTTTTCAGTGGGAAAATACGAAGGTGAACATCATAGACACGCCAGGACATATGGATTTCTTAGCAGAAGTATATCGTTCATTATCAGTTTTAGATGGGGCAATTCTACTGATTTCTGCAAAAGATGGCGTACAAGCACAAACTCGTATATTATTTCATGCACTTAGGAAAATGGGGATTCCCACAATCTTTTTTATCAATAAGATTGACCAAAATGGAATTGATTTATCAACGGTTTATCAGGATATTAAAGAGAAACTTTCTGCCGAAATTGTAATCAAACAGAAGGTAGAACTGTATCCTAATATGTGTGTGACGAACTTTACCGAATCTGAACAATGGGATACGGTAATAGAGGGAAACGATGACCTTTTAGAGAAATATATGTCCGGTAAATCATTAGAAGCATTGGAACTCGAACAAGAGGAAAGCATAAGATTTCAGAATTGTTCCCTGTTCCCTGTTTATCACGGAAGTGCAAAAAACAATATAGGGATTGATAACCTTATAGAAGTGATTACGAATAAATTTTATTCATCAACACATCGAGGTCAGTCTGAACTTTGCGGAAAAGTTTTCAAAATTGAGTATTCGGAAAAAAGACAGCGTCTTGCATATATACGTCTTTATAGTGGCGTACTGCATTTGCGAGATTCGGTTAGAATATCGGAAAAGGAAAAAATAAAAATTACAGAAATGTATACTTCAATAAATGGTGAATTATGTAAAATCGATAAGGCTTATTCTGGAGAAATTGTTATTTTGCAAAATGAGTTTTTGAAGTTAAATAGTGTTCTTGGAGATACAAAACTATTGCCACAGAGAAAAAAGATTGAAAATCCGCACCCTCTACTACAAACAACTGTTGAACCGAGTAAACCTGAACAGAGAGAAATGTTGCTTGATGCCCTTTTGGAAATCTCAGATAGTGATCCGCTTCTACGATATTACGTGGATTCTACGACACATGAAATTATACTTTCTTTCTTAGGGAAAGTACAAATGGAAGTGATTAGTGCACTGTTGCAAGAAAAGTATCATGTGGAGATAGAACTAAAAGAGCCTACAGTCATTTATATGGAGAGACCGTTAAAAAATGCAGAATATACCATTCACATCGAAGTGCCGCCAAATCCTTTCTGGGCTTCCATTGGTTTATCTGTATCACCGCTTCCGTTGGGAAGTGGAATGCAGTATGAGAGCTCGGTTTCTCTTGGATACTTAAATCAATCATTTCAAAATGCAGTTATGGAAGGGATACGCTATGGTTGCGAACAAGGATTATATGGTTGGAATGTGACGGACTGTAAAATCTGTTTTAAGTATGGCTTATACTATAGCCCTGTTAGTACCCCAGCAGATTTTCGGATGCTTGCTCCTATTGTATTGGAACAAGTCTTAAAAAAAGCTGGAACAGAATTGTTAGAGCCATATCTTAGTTTTAAAATTTATGCGCCACAGGAATATCTTTCACGAGCATACAACGATGCTCCTAAATATTGTGCGAACATCGTAGACACTCAATTGAAAAATAATGAGGTCATTCTTAGTGGAGAAATCCCTGCTCGGTGTATTCAAGAATATCGTAGTGATTTAACTTTCTTTACAAATGGACGTAGTGTTTGTTTAACAGAGTTAAAAGGGTACCATGTTACTACCGGTGAACCTGTTTGCCAGCCCCGTCGTCCAAATAGTCGGATAGATAAAGTACGATATATGTTCAATAAAATAACTTAGTGTATTTTATGTTGTTATATAAATATGGTTTCTTGTTAAATAAGATGAAATATTTTTTAATAAAGATTTGAATTAAAGTGTAAAGGAGGAGATAGTTATTATAAACTACAAGTGGATATTGTGTCCTGTATGTGGAAATAAAACACGATTAAAGATAAGGGAAGATACTGAATTAAAAAAATTCCCCCTCTATTGTCCGAAATGCAGACAAGAAAATTTAATTGAAATAAAGCAGTTCAAAGTAACTGTGATTACAGAGCCAGACGCAAAGACGCAGAGCCGATAAAATGAGATTAATACAATCTCATTTTATCGGCTCTTTCCGTTATGTATGGATTCTTTTAATTAGTCTTCGATGTTTCTTGCTTCGTTGATACCGCTGGCTAAAGATTCCATTAAGGATAGTTCTTTGTCTGTAAAGCTATCCATGTATTTCTCTATCTGTAATCGTCGGGTGCTTTTTACCAAGTTATTAGCAGGTAAGAAAAATTCATCAACGGAAACATGAAGTAACGATACAAGGTCATAAAGAACTTGTATGCTGGGGTGTTGCCCTTTATTTTCAATATTAGTTAAGTACCGTGGGTCAATTTCAATCAATGCTCCCACTTGTTCACGAGTTAAACCTCGTTTCAATCGAGCTTCTTTAATGGCTAAACCAAAGGCTCTAAAATCATATTTATCTTCTTTTTTACGCATAGTAGACCACCTCTATACATTTTATTGTTCCTACTGAATTAAAAACAGGTATAGAAAAACGTGTTATATGGTTTATAGGTTTATATTTAATAAAAAGCACTACTAAACGCCAATAAAAAAAACCGTTATATGGTAGTGCTATTTACGCTGTTAAAATATTGTATATTACTTCCAAATGGCGGTTTGTTGGAGGTCAACGTCGCCATGAAGTACATCATATACAATAAATTTCCTTACATTGGGTTCTTGTCAAAAAAAGTCGTCTATCTGCAATAGATAAGTACGTCCACCAATGTGGTTTTATAAATCATATAGATAGAATAACAGAAGCATGTAAACAGAGAAATAAATCTGTTTATATGCTTTTTTGGCTATTCAGAACTTTTTTACAAAGTTTATTTATCAGTAATGCAACAAATCCCCCTTTCACATTGGGACTAAGAGTGAAAGGAGATAAACGAGCAAGGCTCACTTCCTTTCCTAGACAGAAAGGGGGTGAGAAACATGAAACCATCTTCTTTTCAGACCACAATAGAAAATCAGTTTGACTATATCTGTAAACGTGCTATGGAAGACGAGCGAAAGAATTATATGCTTTATCTTTCAAGGATTGCAAAGCGTGAGGTGTCCTTTTCGGATGTTGGCGATTATCTTGTTAGCCAGTTTGCGACAACAGATAACTATTCAACTGACTTTCAGATTTTTACACTCAATGGGTTATCAGTAGGCGTTGAAAATGATTTGTTGAGTGAAGCATTACGTGAGTTGCCAGACAAGAAACGTGAAATTCTACTGCTGTTTTACTTTATGGACATGAGCGATTCAGAAATTGCAGACCTGTTGAAATTGAACCGTTCTACTGTCTATCGGCATAGAACCAGTGGACTAGCCTTAATTAAAAAGTTTATGGAGGAATTTGAAGAATGAAAACACAATATCCTATGATTCCCTTTCCTCTCATTGTAAAGGCAACAGATGGCGATACCGAAGCGATTAACCAGATTCTACATCATTACAGAGGGTACATAACGAAGCGTTCCCTACGACTTATGAAAGATGAATATGGCAATCAAAGTATGGTCGTTGATGAAGTCTTACGTGGAAGAATGGAAACCAGACTGATTACAAAGATTTTGTCATTTGAAATTAAGTAATATCCTCTCTCCTTTCGTGGAAGCGTGCTAAACCATTCCACGCTTCCCGAACAGGGAGGTTTGTTATTCCACCAAAGCATATTGAGCTTTCAATGTGTTTTGATAGGCTAACGAGCCATTGTTCTTTGAAAACTGAATAAAAGTAATCGAATACGTTTCGATAAGAAAAGAGCCAACGGAACTAACCGCCATGACCTATCTTATAAAGATAGCGAGCGATTCATGTTAGTGATCCGAGAAGCAATCTTTAGCAGGATTGCCTGCAACGACATTCTTATCGTGATAATGATACTCCCATACAGTCAATAGTCCGAGCGTGATAAAACCGTCGCAGGCAATGAGTATGGCTACATGAGAACCATGCAGGGGTGGAACTCCCGTGAGCTTTGCTAAAGCTGTTCGATTGCTGGTAAAACAACTTTTATGAAATCCAAATAAGTGATTTGGAAAGGAGGATTTTATGAAGCAGACTGACATTCCTATTTGGGAACGTTATACCCTAACCATTGAAGAAGCGTCAAAATATTTTCGTATTGGCGAAAACAAGCTACGACGCTTGGCAGAGGAAAATAAAAATGCAAATTGGCTGATTATGAATGGCAATCGTATTCAGATTAAACGAAAACAATTTGAAAAAATTATAGATACATTGGACGCAATCTAGCGTCGCCAAAGGGTCTTGTATATGATAAAATAGTATTAAGTCGTATCAAGGCTCTTTCCATAAAGGAAAGGAGCAAATGCCATGTCAGAAAAAAGACGTGACAATAAAGGTCGAATCTTAAAGACTGGAGAGAGCCAACGAAAAGACGGAAGATACTTATACAAATATATAGATTCATTTGGAGAACCGCAATTTGTTTACTCGTGGAAACTTGTGGCTACAGACCGAGTACCAGCAGGAAAGCGTGATTGTATCTCACTTAGAGAGAAAATCGCAGAGTTACAGAAAGACATTCATGATGGTATTGATGTTGTAGGAAAGAAAATGACACTCTGCCAGCTTTACGCAAAACAGAACGCTCAAAGACCAAAGGTTAGAAAAAACACTGAAACTGGACGCAAATATCTTATGGATATTTTGAAGAAAGACAAGTTAGGTGTAAGAAGTATTGACAGTATTAAGCCATCAGACGCTAAAGAATGGGCTATTAGAATGAGTGAAAATGGTTATGCTTATCAAACCATCAATAACTACAAACGTTCTTTAAAGGCTTCATTCTATATTGCTATACAAGATGATTGTGTTCGGAAGAATCCATTTGACTTTCAACTGAAAGCAGTTCTTGATGATGATACTGTCCCTAAGACCGTACTAACAGAAGAACAGGAAGAAAAACTGTTAGCCTTTGCAAAAGCTGATAAAACCTACAGCAAAAATTATGATGAAATTCTGATACTCTTAAAAACAGGTCTTCGTATTTCAGAGTTTGGTGGTTTGACACTTCCAGATTTAGATTTTGAGAATCGTCTTGTCAATATAGACCATCAGCTATTGAGAGATACTGAAATTGGGTACTACATTGAAACACCAAAGACCAAAAGTGGCGAACGTCAAGTTCCTATGGTTGAAGAAGCCTATCAAGCATTTAAGCGAGTGTTAGCGAATCGAAAGAATGATAAGCGTGTTGAGATTGATGGATATAGTGATTTCCTCTTTCTTAATAGAAAGAACTATCCAAAAGTGGCAAGTGATTACAACGGCATGATGAAAGGTCTTGTTAAGAAATACAATAAGTATAACGAGGATAAATTGCCACACATCACTCCACATAGTTTGCGACATACATTCTGTACCAACTATGCAAATGCAGGAATGAATCCAAAGGCATTACAGTACATTATGGGACATGCTAATATAGCCATGACGCTGAACTATTACGCACATGCAACATTCGATTCTGCAATGGCAGAAATGAAACGCTTGAATAAAGAGAAGCAACAGGAGCGTCTTGTTGCTTAGTAGTACAAATGAATTTACTACTTATTTACCACTTCTGACAGCTAAGACATGAGGAAATATGCAAAGAAACGTGAAGTATCTTCCTACAGTAAAAATACTCGAAAGCACATAGAATAAGGCTTTACGAGCATTTAAGAAAATATAAAAAGATAATTAGAAATTTATACTTTGTTTTATGTAAAAAATATATTAATCATGGTTAATTTTGTTATATTTATGGTATAATTAAAGTAGTAAATAATTTATTAAAAATGATATGATTTGTGCAAATTAATATTTTTTTAAAAATAAATTCCTTAATTTTATATTTTGGAATTTATTTTATATTTTAAATGTTTATAATAAAAAAAGAAGGTGTTTAATGAAAAATGATATGACTCGTGGTAGTATCTTAAAGTCTATACTTTATTTTACTACTTTTATATTTTTAGGCAATTTATTTCAGCAATTTTATAATATAATAGACTCGTTAATTGTTGGAAATGTAAATGGAGAAGATGCTCTTGCTTCAATTAGTGCAACAGGACCTATTTGTTTTATGTTTATTGGTCTTTTGATTGGAGTATCAAGTGGTTTTGGTATAAAAATGGCTCATGTTTTTGGAGCTAAAAAATTTGATTTATTAAGAAAATATCATGCAATGGCAATTTTTCTTTCTTTTGTTTTAGGTTCTGCTATAACTTTTTTATTATTAGTATTTAATAATTTAATTCTAAAATTTATGAATACTCCAGATAATATATACATACCTACATACATATACATAATGATTATATACGTAGGAATTGTTCCTACTATGTTTTATAATTTATGTTCAAGTACTTTAAGAGCTGTTGGTAATGGAAAAATGCCTTTGGTATTTTTGATTATTTCTTCTGTTACAAATATAATTTTAGATATTGTTTTTGTTTATTATTTTTCATTTGGAGTTATAGGAGCTGCAATTGCAACGGTTATTTCGCAAGTTTTTTCTGTTTTTATTTCTTTTATATATATTTTTAAAAAATATTCTTTCTTAAAAGTATCAAAAAGAGATTTTAAAATAGATAAAAAAATAATTTTTGAATTGTTAAAGCAAGGCGTACCGATGGGATTGCAATTTTCTATTACTGCATTTGGTGTAATGGTAGTTCAAGTTGAACTTAATAAATATGGTGCAGAATATATAGCAGGTTTTGGAGTTTCTTCAAAAATACAAGGTATTGTAATGCAACTTTTTATTGGACTTGGAATTGCAATTTCTAATTTTATTGGACAAAATTATGGAGCTAAAAAATTTGATAGAATTAAAAGGGGAATTTCTTATTCTACAGTTATATCTATTATTTTTAGCATTATTGCAATATTTTTAATAAAAACTTTTGGCAATGTAATTGTTGAAAGTTTTGTTCCAAATGCATCTTACATTATGAAAAAATCAGCAAGTATTTATTTTAACTGTGTAATGTATTTTTATCCTTGTTTAGCACTACTTTTTGTTTATAGAAATGCTCTTCAAGGTTTTGGAAGGTCAGATCTTTCTATGCTTGGAGGAGTGTTTGAACTTATTGCAAGAGTTTTAGTAATTGTTTTACTTACATCAAGTTATGGATATTATGGCGTTTGTTTTTCTGATTCTTTAGCTTGGGTTTTTGCTTTAATACCTTTAATTCCATTATTTTTTGTTGTATATAACAAAGAAATTAATAAAAATAAGCAAAAAATTGAAATGAATTTGTAATTGTGATATACTAAAACGAGAATTTATTTGGAGGTTTTTATGAAAATTGTTGTTGATTTATTAGGAGCTGACAAAGGAGCAGAATGTATTTTTAAAGGAGTTTTACAATCTATTAAAGATAATGATGTTGAATTTATCTTAGTTGGAAATAAAGCTGATTTAAAAATGGATAAACTTTCAGAAGAAACTAAAAATAGAATTACATTTATAGATACTAATGAATGTATTTTAAATACAGAAGAACCTACTTTTGCTGTCAGAAGAAAAAAGAATGCATCTATTGTATTAGCTATGAAAGAGCTTTGTAAGGAAGATGTAGATGGAGTTATTTCTTTTGGAAGTACAGGTGCAGTTTTGGTTTCGGGTCTTTTGATTTGTGGTAGAATTGAAGGAATCGAAAGAGCTGCATTAACTTTAACTGTTCCAACAAATAAAGAAAATATGATTTTACTTGATGTTGGTGCAAATATTGAATGTACAGAAGATATTTTAAAACAATTTGCTATAATGGGAAATATTTATGCAAAAGAAATACTAAATAAAGAAAATCCAAAAGTAGCTCTTTTAAATATTGGAGCTGAAGAAGAAAAAGGAACTAAAGTTTTAAAACAAACATATAAAGAAATAAAAAAACTTAATATTAATTTTGTTGGAAATATAGAAGCAAGAGATATTTTTAATGGAGATGTTGATGTTTTAGTTTGTGATGGATTTGATGGTAATATAATTTTAAAAACTGTAGAAGGAACAGCTAAGTTTATTTTAGAAAATATGAAAAAAGCGATTATGTCTTCTTTTTTAAGCAAAATTGGAGCTATATTTATAAAGTCTTCTATGAAATCATTTAAGAAAAAATTAGACTACAAAGAATATGGAGCTTGTCCTATGTTAGGTCTTAAGAAAGTTGTATTTAAAGGACATGGAAGTAGCGACGAAAAAGCTGTTGTTTCTGGAATAAATTCTATGATAAACTATATAAATAAAGATATAAATAAAAAAATTGAAGATGAATTTAAAAAAGGAGAAATATAAAGGTGGTTTTTGAAAGAGTAAAAGAGATTTTAGAAAAATCTTTTAAAGGAAAAGAAATTGAATTAAATACAAATTTTAGAGAAGATTTACATGCAGATTCTATAAAAATTTTAACTGTTGTTATGGATATTGAAGATGAATATAATCTAGAGTTAGATGAACAAACAATAAGGTCTATGGTTGTAGTTAAAGATTTAGTTGATTTTATTGAAAAAAATATCTAAGGGGTGTCTTATGCAAATTTCTAAAAATAGATTAAGTCTTCTTTTAGAACTTGAAAAAGTTTTGAATTATAGCTTTAAAGATAAAAATTTATTAAATCTTGCATTTGTTCATAGATCTTATCTAAATGAAAATAAAGATTATACTGTTTCAAACGAAAGATTGGAATTTTTAGGTGATATTGTCTTAGGATTTGTTGTAAGTAGTGAATTATTTAGACAATTTCCTAATGAAGATGAAGGATTTTTAACTAAAATTAGAAGTAAGGTTGTATGCGAAGAATCTTTTGCATATGCATCTAGAGAATTTAACTTAGGTAAATATTTACTTTTAGGAAAAGGTGAAGATCATTTTGGAGGAAGAGATAGAAATAGTATTTTAGCAGATACATTTGAAGCATTATTTGGTGCTATATATCTAGATGGTGGACTTAACGTTGTTATTGATATAGTTAATGCTAATTTTTTTGATGAAGTTGTAAAACAGATTAATAAAAAAATTTTTATGGAAGACTATAAAAGCACATTACAAGAATATTCTCATAAAAATACTAACTCCAGTGTTAAATATACTATTTTAAAAGAAACAGGTCCAGATCATGATAAAGAATTTTTTATGTCCGTTTCTTTAAATAATAAAGAAGTTGGATATGGAAATGGAAAAAATAAAAAACAAGCAGAACAACATGCCGCAAGAGATGCTTTAATTAAGATGGGTTTGATAAGTGAATAAATGTAATATTATACCTATTTTTGTTCCTCATTTAGGTTGTCCTCATGATTGTATTTTTTGTAATCAAAGAAAAATTACAAGTTTTAATGATTCTTTAGATAAAGAACAAATATGTTTAACTATTGAAAAGTATATTTCATATTTTAAAAATAAAGAAATTCCTATTGAAATTGCTTTTTATGGTGGAAGTTTTACAGGACTTAATGAAAATTTAATGATAGAGTATTTAAAAATTGCTAAAAAATATATTGACCAAAAACTTGTTGATTCTGTAAGATTATCTACTAGACCTGATTATATAGATGAACATATTTTAGATATTTTACTTTCTTATAAGGTTAAGACTATCGAGCTTGGTATTCAGTCATTAAGTTCTAAAGTTTTAGATTTAAATGAAAGAGGCCACGATGTAGATTGCGTTTATAAATCTTCAAACCTTATAAAAAAGTATAAAATTAATCTTGGACTCCAAATGATGACAGGACTTTTTGGAGATGATTTTAACAGTTGTATACATACAGCACTTGATATAGCTTATATTAATCCTGACTTTGTAAGAGTTTATCCAACTTTGATAATAAAAGATACAAAACTTGAACAACTTTATTATTCAAAAAAATATATTCCAATGGATATCAAAGATGCTATTAGACTTTGTAAATATATAGATATAATTTTTGAACATTATAATATTGATATAATCCGCTTGGGACTACAAAGTAGCGATAATATTTCTAAAGATAAAGATGTAGTTGCTGGGCCATATCATCCATCTTTTAGAGAATTTGTTCAATCAGATATATATTTTGATTTGTTTGAATACTATATAAAAAAATTTAAAATAAAAAAATATTTACATTTTGAGTGTAGTAATGAAGAAATTTCTAAAATTGTAGGAAATAAAAAGTCTAATATAAATCGTATGAAAGAAAAATTTAATTTAGATATTAGTTTTTCTATACATAATTTTGAAAAAAATATTTTAATTATAAATGAAAATTTAGTAAATAGAAAAGAATTTATAGATTATTCTTTTATGAAAATTTTAAGGAGATTTGATGAAACTTAAAAGCATAGAAATAAATGGGTTTAAGTCTTTTGCTGATAATGTTAAATTAAATTTTGAAAGCAATATAACGGCGATAATAGGACCTAATGGTAGTGGAAAAAGCAATGTTTCAGATGCTGTAAGGTGGGTTCTTGGAGAACAAAGTATAAAAACTCTAAGAGCTAGCAAAATGGAAGATGTGATTTTTTCTGGTACTAGCCAAAAAGTGAAAAAAAATCGAGCAGTAGTAAGCATAACATTTGATAATTCAGATAATTTAATTCCAATTGATTACAAAGAAATTACTATTTCTAGAACTTTATATAGAACTGGTGAAAGTGAATATCGTATAAATAAATCTTTGGTTAAGCTAAAAGAGATAAAAGAACTTTTTTTAGATACAGGAATTGGTAAAGAAGGATATTCTCTTATCGGTCAAGGCCGTATAGAAGAGATAATAAATGGTAAATCTGAAGATAGAAGATTAATTTTTGAACAAGCTTGTGGAACTGCAAAGATTAAATATCAAAAAAATGAATCTGAAAAAAAACTTACTAAGGCAAAAGATAATCTTACAAGACTTAAAGATATCATTATACAAAATGAAAAAAGATGCGATTTTTTAAAAATTCAAGCAAAAAAAGCTAAAAGAGGTATGCAACTTTTAGAAGAAATTAAAAAAGCAGATTTTTCTATTTCATATAAAGATTATAACAATTATACAACAAATATTAAAAAATATACAGAAAAATTAGACGAGCTAAAAAATGAACATACTACTGTTTCTAAAGAGCTTGATTTTTTTAAAAAAAAGTTGATACCATTAAAAGAAAGATTAAAAGATGTATCATTGTTAGTTGATAATAGTATAAAAGAATCTTCTAGTGATGAAATTAAAAAAAATGAGCTTATAAATAAAAAACAATTACTTTTAGAAAGAAATAAATTTATTTTTGAAAACAAAAAAAATCTTTCTTCTTTAAATATTCAAAACAAAAATACACTTTCAGATATTTTAAAAAATATTGAAAAAGTAAAACTTTCAGTAGATGAAAAAAATGTTTTAAGAAAAAAATTTTTAGAAAATAGAAATTCGATAAAATTAAAATTATCTAAAAAAAGCCTAGAACTTGAAAAAAAATTAGAAAATTTAGATATTATAAAAAAAGATAAGATAAAACTTGAAAAAGAAATAAATTTATTAGAAACTGAAAAAAAAGCTAACGATATTATAAACGAAGATATAGAAAATAAAATTTTAGAAAATCAAAAAAAGATTACTAATTTGAATTTTAGTAAAGATAAACTTTTAAAAGAAATTGATTTTTCTATAGAAAAGTTAGAAGAAAATAAAAAAAATATTTTAGATATTGATAAAAAAATAATTGATTTATCAAATGAAAAAAATTCTTTTATAAAAACTTTAGATTTTTTAAATAAAGAAAATTTGAATATAAATAATGAAATTTCATATAAAGATAAAGAAATTTCTATGTTAAAAAATTATATTAGAAATTATGAAGGATATAATAAATCTGTACAAGAATTATTTAAACTTTGTGAAAGTAAAAAGCATTTAAAAAATATGATTTTTGGTACTTTAGGTGATCTTATATCTGTAGAAGAAAAATATAAAAAAGCAATAGATACAGTTTTATCTTCAAATTTACAAGCTATTGTTGTAAATGATGAAAATGATGCAAAAATTATCATTGAACAAATGAAAGAAAATAAAATTGGAAGACTTAATTTTTTTCCTATTTCAAAAATATTTTCAAAAAATGAAACATTTGATTTAAAAGATGAAAATATTTTAGCTTTTGCAAATAATGTAATCACTTGTGATCAAAAATATAGAAATATTGTAAATTATTTTCTTTCAAAAACTGTTATTTGTAAAAATTTAGATGTTGCAATAGAAATTTCAAAAAAATATAAAAATAAATTTAAAATTGTAACATTAGATGCAGATATAATAAGTACATGGGGATCTATTTCTGGTGGATATAAGTCAAATAAGAACTCTTTTTCTGTTATTGGAAGAAAAAGTAAATTAAATACTTTATCTAACGAGTTTAATCTTTTAAAAGAAAATTTTAAAAAAAATAATTTAGAAATTTTACAATTAGAAAAAAAAGTATCTTATACTAAAGATGAAATTTTACAATT
This sequence comes from Tissierellia bacterium KA00581, assembly GCA_001552895.1. Taxonomy (GTDB): domain Bacteria; phylum Bacillota; class Clostridia; order Tissierellales; family Peptoniphilaceae; genus Parvimonas. Next base: position 139,440 of record KQ959663.1, on the reverse strand, counting down.
AGAAAATAAAAAAGAAACTATTTCTAATGACATTATAAAATTAGACAAAGAAATTTATAAAAATAGATTAGAATTTGATCAAATTTCAAATAAAATACTTGAAATACAGTCTTTTAAAACATCTAGTTTAACTTTTTCTGATGAAAAAAATAAAAAATTAGAAGATGATAAAAAAATAATTTTAAAGTTTGACTTAGATTTTAAAGCTGAACAAAACAAAATTGACAGCTTAAAACAAGAGATTAATTCACTAGAAAAAGAAGAAATAAATGCTATAAATGATTTAGATTTTATAGATCGTGATATAAATATATTGTCAAATAGAGAAAATGAATTGATTGAAAATAAAGCTTCTATAGAAAAAAAATTAAATAATGAAAATGAAAAAATAGTTGATTTTGATTGTAAGATAAATGAAAATTTAAAAGAAATAGAAAAAAATGAAAAGATTATTTTAAAACTTGAAGAAAAAATTAAAAATTTAAATAAAATAATTTTTGAAAATAAAGCTTTAAGAGATGAGCTTTCTTTAGAAACTGAACAGGCATCTAATAAATTTTCTTCTATTAACGAAAGATTTTTCTTTCTTGAAAACGAAATAGAAAAAGATAATTTAAAAATTTCTAATATGAAAAATCAATTAGATAGTTTAATTTTAAATTTATCTGAAGAGTATTCTCTAGATTATAATTTAGTTATTAAAAAAATTCAAGAGTTTAAAGATGAAAAATTTACTAAGGAATCTATAAAAAAATTAAAAGAAGAGTTAAGAAATTTAGGTACATTTAGTTGTGATTCAATACAAGAATATGATAATGTAAATTTAGAACTTCAATTTCAAAAAAATCAAGAAATTGATCTTAAAAATTCTATAGATGATATAAATAAAATTATTTTAAAACTTGAAACTGAAATGAAAAAGACTTTTTTAAAAGAATTTGAAAATATAAACGAAAGATTTTCTAATATATTTAAAATTCTTTTTAACGGAGGAGAAGCTAGTCTTAAACTAGATAGTGAAGATGCTTTAACTTGTGGAGTAGAAATAATTGCAAAACCTGTAGGTAAAAAAATGCAAGTTTTATCTCTTCTTTCAGGTGGAGAAAAATCTTTAACTGCTGTTGCACTTCTTTTTGCAATTTTTCAAACTAATCCTTCACCATTTTGCATTTTAGATGAAGTTGATGCAGCACTTGATGATGCAAATATTTTAAGATATATAGATTACTTAAAAACATTTTTGAATAAAACTCAGTTTATAATGGTTACGCATAGAAAGCCGACAATGGAAATGGCAGATATGATTTATGGAGTAACTATGGAACAAAAAGGAATAAGTAAAGTTGTATCTATGAAATTTAATTAAAGGAGTATCTTATGTTTAATTTATTTAAAAATAAATCTGAAAAAAAAGATGAAAATAAAATTAGTTTTTTTGAAAGACTAAAAAGCGGATTAACTAATACAAGAAATAATATATCTGGAAAAATAGATAAACTTTTAGCTTCATATACAAAAATTGATCAAGAACTTTTTGATGAACTTGAATATATATTAGTTTCAGCTGATATAGGAGCTAATGTTACTATGGAATTAATAGACGAACTTAAATCAGTCGTTAAGTTACAAAGAATTACAGACCCTAAAATTATTAAAGAAAAACTTATTGAAATAATGAATACCAAGCTAAAAGAAAAAAATTTAAAGCATTCATTTAATATTGAACAGGGTAAACCTACTATAATTTTAGTTGTCGGTGTAAATGGAGTTGGAAAAACTACATCTATAGGAAAACTTGCTTGTAAATTTAAAAAAGAAGGAAAAAGTGTAATGCTTGTAGCTGCTGATACTTTTAGAGCAGCGGCTATTGAACAGCTTACAGAATGGGCAAATCGAGCAAATGTTCCAATTGTGTCAAACAAGGAAGGAGCAGACCCTGCATCTGTTGTTTTTGATGGTATTCAAAGTGCTAAAAGTAAAAATATAGATATACTTATTTGTGATACAGCTGGAAGGCTACATAATAAAAAGAATTTGATGAATGAATTAAATAAAATAAAACGTATAATAGATAGAGAATATCCACAGGCTAATAAAGAAGTTTCTTTAGTTTTAGATGCAACTACTGGACAAAATGCTATCATTCAAGCAAAAGAGTTTAAAGAAGCTTCTGATATAGATGGTGTAATTTTAACAAAACTAGATGGTACAGCCAAAGGAGGAGTTGTATTTAATATTCAACTTGATATGCAAATAGCTGTAAAACAAATAGGAGTAGGAGAAAAAATTGAAGATTTACAAGACTATAATGATGAAGATTTTGTAAATTGTATTTTTAATTAATAGTATTTATAATTTAGAACTTATTGAGTTTACTACATTAAGTAGTAATATTAGAATAATTGAAGTTTTAGAAAAATTAAAAATGAAAAAACTCAATTAAAAAAAGTATAGTGTATGCTTATAAGCGATAGAAAAAATTGTTCCAAAAAGTTGTAGCAAAAATAACTTAAGAAGTAATTTTAAAATTCTATCGTTTTTGTTTTTAATTATTTTTTAAAAATAATTAAAATATCTTTTTAAAAGTTATAAAATTGTGGTATAATCATAAATTGAGAAATTTTATTTAGATGGAGAAAAATATGAAAGATTTATATGAAATTTTAGAAGTTAATAAAAATAGTACTAAGGCGGAAATTAAATCTGCATATAGAAAACTTGCAAAAAAATATCATCCAGATTTAAATCCTAATAATAAAGAAGCAGAAGAAAAATTTAAAGAAGTTAATTTTGCTTATGAAATTTTAAGCGATGATGCTAGAAAACAAAAGTATGATATGTATGGGGAAGCAAGTTTTAACGGCGGAGCATCTGATGGTTCATCTTTTTCTGGATTTTCAGATATGGAAGATATATTTGAAGGAATTTTTGGTGGATTTTCTGGATTTGGAAGTGGTTTTTCAAAAAATCCAAATAGACCAAGAAAGGGTCAAGATATTGAAATATATGTAGAACTTGATTTTTTTGAAGCGGTAAATGGTTGTAAAAAAGATATAGAAGTAGAAGTAAAAGAAAAATGTAAAAATTGTAATGGAACTGGTTCAAAAGATGGAAAAAAACCACAAAAGTGCAAAAAATGTAATGGTACAGGAACAATTAAAACTCAACATAGAAGTTTTTTAGGTACAGTTATTTCAGAAGAAATTTGTAGTGAATGTTCTGGAAAAGGCGAAATTATTTTAGAAAAATGTGAAAATTGTAAGGGAAAAAAATATGTAATTACAAAAAAGAAAATTTCTATAAATGTTCCAAAAGGTATAAATACAAATAATGTAATGACACTTAAAGCTCAAGGAAATTGTGGAGAAAATCAAGGAGCTAATGGAGATATTTATGTTGTATTTAAGGTAAAAAAACATGATTTATTTGTTAGAGAAGGAAATAATGTCTCTTTTGAACTTCCTATATCATTTACAGAAGCTACTTTAGGAGCAGTTGTTGAAATTCCTACATTAGAAGGAAAAGAAACTTATACAATTCCTGAAGGAACACAAACTTCAACTGTTTTTACTCTTGCTAATAGAGGAATTAGTGATGTAAATGGATATGGTAAGGGAGATTTATCTTTTAAGGTTAAAATAATAACTCCTAAAAATTTAACAGATAAGCAAAAAGAATTATTAAGAGAATTTTCAAATGAAAGAGAAGAAAATTTAAAGGCACATAAAAAAAACTTTTTTGAAAAAGTAAAGGAGCTTTTTGAATAATGAATTTTACACAAATAGAAGTTATAGTAAAAAATAAATATGAAGATAATATAACTGGTATACTTTACTTATTTGATATTGATGGTATAAGTATAATTGATTCAAGGGATTTTGAAGAATTTATTAGGACAAAACCTTATTGGGTAGTTTTAGAACAGGAAGATTTTGTTAAAAGTGATTTTATAACTATTAAAACTTTTTTCAAAAATGATTGTGATTTAGAAGAAAATTTAAAATTTTTAAAAGAAAAAATATCAAGTTTTGAGAAAGAATATAACGAAAAAGTTATTTTGAAAATAGATACTAAACCAGAACTTGGCGATTTTTTAAATGAGTGGAAAAAATATTATAAACCAACTCGCATAGGAAAAAATTTTATTATAAAACCAACTTGGGAAAAGTATGATTTAAAAAAAGATGATGTGTTAATAGAAATTGATCCGGGAATGGCATTTGGAACTGGAACTCATGAAACAACTATTCTTTGTCTTGAAGCATTAGAAAAAATAGATGTAGAAGGAAAAGATGTTTTTGATATTGGTTGTGGAAGTGGAATTTTATCTGTTGGAGCTTTAAAACTTAAAGCAAAACATGTTCAAGCTGTAGATATAGATAATTTAGCTGTCGATGCAACAATAGAAAATGCAAAACTTAACAATGTATTTGATAAAATAACTGTTAATCTTGGAGATTTAACAGAAACTTTAAATTATAAAGCGGATATTATTGTTTCTAATATTCTTTCACATATATTAGTTAGACTTCTTTCAAATATAAAAGAATTTATAAAAGACGGTGGTATTTTTATCGGTTCTGGTATTATTAAGGAAAAATATGAAGAAGTTAAAGATGCTCTTTTAGAAAATAATTTTGAAATTTTAGATTATAGTGAAAAAAAAGATTGGGTTTGTGTTATAGCAAGGAGAAAAAATGCATAGATTTTTTGTAGATGGTGTTATATCAAACAATGAGTTTAAAATTTATGGAAATGACTTTAATCATATTAAAAAAGTTTTAAGAATTTCTGAAAATGAAAAAATTGAAATTGTAAATAATAAAAAATTATATCTTGGTAATATTAAAATCTTTGATGATTATATTTTGGTTTACAATCTTGTTTTTTTAGATGAAAATACAGAGATGAATACTAAAATTCATCTTTTACAATGTATCTTAAAAGGCGAAAAAATGGATTTTGTTATTCAAAAATCGGTAGAACTTGGAGTTTTTGATATTACTTTAATAAATTCTAAAAGATGTATTGCAAAAATTGATAAGAAAAAAGAAAGTAAAAAAATTGAAAGATTAAATAAAATTTCTTATGAGGCTTCTAAACAATCTAAAAGGATGATTGTTCCTGAAGTTAAAGGCCCCATAGATATTAAAGAGGTTATTAACTTTACAAAAGATGCTGTTGTTCTTGTAGCTTATGAACAAGATAAAGATATTTCTTTAAAAGAAAAAATAAAAAATATAAATAAAAATAGTCAATCTGAAATATACATACTTATAGGTCCTGAAGGAGGATTTGATAAAGAAGAGATTGAGTATTTAACAAAAAATAAAGTTTTAAGTATCGGTCTTGGAAAAAGAATTTTAAGAGCTGAAACTGCAGGAATTTGTTGTCTTTCTATTTTACAGTATGAATTTATATAGGAGGGGTATGGAAAAAGTTAATTTTTTAACTCTTGGTTGTAAAGTAAATCAGTATGAAACTGAAGCTATGCAAGAATTGTTTAAGAAAAAAGGATATAAAATTTGTAATAATGATGAAATATGCGATATTTATGTTATAAATACTTGTACGGTTACAAATTTAAGTGATAGAAAATCAAGGCAGTTTATTTCAAAAGCAAAAAAATTAAATAAAGATGCTATTTTAGCAGTTGTAGGTTGTTATAGTCAGATTGCACCAGATGAAATTTCTAAAATAGATGATGTTGATGTAATAATTGGAACTAAAAATAGAAATAAGATTGTTGAATTGTGTGAAGAAGCAAAAAAGTCAAATATTAAATTTAATATTGTTTCTGAACTTACAAAAGATTGCGGTTTTGATGTTTTATCAATTGATAATCAAGAAAGCAAAACAAGAGCATATATAAAAGTGCAAGAGGGTTGTAATATGTTTTGTACTTATTGCATTATTCCCTATGCAAGAGGGCCGATAAAATCTAGGCCTTTAGATGATATATATAAAGAAGCAAAAAAGCTTTCAGAAAATGGATATAAAGAAATAATAATAACAGGTATACATGTTGGTTCATATGGATTAGATTTAGATGAAAATATATCTCTTATAGATGTTATAGAAAAAATTTCAACCATTGAAAAAATAGATAGAATAAGACTTAGCTCTATTGAAGCTGGAATTATTTCTTATAATTTTTTACAAAGATTAAAAAATTGCAAAAAAGTTTGTGAACATTTTCATCTTTCACTTCAAAGCGGTTGTGATAAAATTTTAAAACTTATGAACAGAAGATATACAACTAAAATGTATAAACAAAAGGTATCAATGATAAGAGAAATATTTCCAAATGTTGCTCTTACTACTGATATAATAGTTGGATTTCCAGAGGAAACAGATGAAGATTTTAATGAAACTTTAGAATTTGTAAAAGATATAGGATTTTCAAAAATTCATGTTTTTAAATATTCTCCTCGTAAAGGAACACCAGCTTTTGATTTTAAAAATCAAGTTGATGGTAATATAAAAAAAATTAGAAGTACAAATCTTATACTACTTTCAAAAGAAATGACTACAAAATACTTACAAGAAAAATTAAGTCAAAAACACGAAGTTTTATTTGAAGAAAATTCAAATGGAAATAGATTAACAGGTTATACAAGAAATTATATAAGATTTAATATACCTTATTGTGAAGGAATGAAAAACAAAGTTGTTTATTGTAGTGGATTATCTGTTGAAGGTGAAGAAATGTTTGGTTTTCCAACAAAGGTAAAAGTTTAAAAATTTTTAACTATAAACGGGTGTAAATTTAATTTTTTACATCCTTTTTTATTTTAAAAAAAACTAATTGTTATATATAAAATTTTATTATAAAAATCAAAAAATTATAAAAAAATTTTAATTTAAAAATAATTTTTTTATTTTAAAGATTAAAATTTTTTTTATATTTTCATATTTTATTTTTATAAGTTGTATAAGTTTTGTTTTTTTGTTATAATACTTGTAAACGGAGGTAAAGTAATATGAATAAGAATAATTTTGAAAATGGAAGTGTAAAAATTTCTAATGATATTTTTTACATGATAACAGCAATTGCTACAATGGAAGTAGAAGGGGTTTGTTCTATTGTAGGGGTAAATAAAGATGTAGAAAAGATAACTTCAAAAAATTGTAAAAAAGGTATAAATATAAATTTTTTAGATAAGTCTGTAGAAATTTCTATTAATGTTACTTTAAAATATGGTGAAAAATTAAATGAATTAGTTAAAAAAATTCAAGAAAATGTAAAATTGAAAATAGAAGTTATGACTGGAATTAATGTTTCAAGTGTAAATGTTATTATTGAATCTATTGAAATGTAAGTGAGGTTATATGACAAGAAAAGAAGCAAGAGAGTGGTGTATGAAGCTTATCTATCAGCTTAGTATACATAATTCTTTTAAACATGATGAAATAGAAAGCTTTATTGAGTATTTTGATTTACCTAATAATGAGCTTAAATATATAAGAAAAAATTGTGGATTAATAGTAGAAAATATAGAAAAAATAGATGATATAATAAAAGAAAATTTAGATGGATGTTGGGACTATAAAAGAATAGCAAAAATAGATCTTGCTATTCTTAGAGTTGCAATAAATGAGATTTATTTTTTAGACGATATACCAGTTAGCGTTTCTATAAATGAAGCTATTGAAATAGCAAATAAATATTCAACAGATTGTTCATATAAATTTATAAATGGTATACTTGGAACTATAGTAAGAAGAAAAAATAAAAATTAATGGTATATTATGATTTTTTATAGTAGTATTTTTCTTATATTTTTTGTAGCTATTGTTATTGTAGCTATTGCCATGGTTACTTATTTAGTTTCAAGTACAGAAGAAAAAAAATGGATATTTTATATAACTTATAGTGCTATATGTTTGTTAGTGTTTTTATTATTTAAAAATTTTAGTTTTGATTTTAATAGTCTATTATTTTATTGGAAACAACCATTTATGATTATTACTTATCATAGTGTACTTGTTTTAAGTTTTATATCTCTTTTAGTTGTTCCCAAAAGCTCTATTGAAAAACTAAAGAAAAATAAATTTAATATAAGTTGTATATTTTTTATTTTTTTTATACTTTTTATAATTTATTAAAAAATAAAGGAGTTTAAATGACAACATTTAAAGTAAAAGAGGCTAGTAAATATATTTCAAATATTTTAAGAAGAGATAGCCTTTTATCAAATATAAGTATTGAGGGAGAAGTGTCTAATTTTAAAAAATCTGGTGGTCATTTGTATTTTTCTATAAAAGATGATGAAGCTATGTTAAAATGTGTTGTATTTAGATCTGTTCCCATTTCAAAAACTTTAAATTTAAAAGATGGTCAAAAAATAGTTGTTACAGGTACTGTAAGTACATATGAAAAAGGAAGCTATTATCAAATTGTTTGTAAATCTGTCGAAGAAGTTGGACGTGGAGATTTATTTGAAAAATTTTTATTATTGAAAGAAAAATTACAAAAAGAGGGCTTATTTGATTTAAAATTTAAAAAACCTATTTCTAAGTTTCCAAAAAACATAGGTGTAGTTACTGCAAAAGGTGGAGCTGCCATTAGAGATATTGTAAATACTTTAAAAAGAAGATATAAAATTGCAAATATTTATCTATATCCTGCAAAAGTTCAAGGAATAGGAGCGAGCGATGAAATTTTAAAAGGTGTTAAATATTTAGATTCGCTTGATTTTATTGATACAATTATAGTTGGTCGTGGTGGTGGTTCTTTTGAAGATTTAAATTCATTTAATGATGAAAATCTTGTTAGAGCTATTTTTTCTTGTAAAAAGCCTATAATTTCAGCAGTAGGTCATGAAGTAGATACCATGCTTACAGATTTTGTTGCAGATAAAAGAGCTGCAACCCCTACAGCAGGGGCAGAACTTTCTTCTGTAAGTATTGATCAAATAAATGATTTCTTATCTAACTGTCAAATAAAAATGACAAAATATATTAAAGAAAAGATTTCAGCAGAAAAAATTGAACTTGATCATTTTAAAAAAGAATTAGAATACTACAATCCAACAAATAAAATAAATTCTTTTAAAGAAAATTTAGAAAAATTAAAAAAATCTTTAGATGAAAAGATAATTAGTGTATTTAACTATAATAAACAGCTTTTAAATTTTAAAAAGCAATCTCTTGAAATTGCTAATCCTAAAAGTGTTTTAAAAAGAGGTTATAGTATTGTATATGATAAAGATGATAAAATTATAAATTCTGTTAAAAATATAAAATTAAATGATTGTTTAAAAATTAATGTTTTTGACGGAAAAATTGTTTCTGATGTTAAGGAGATTATAGATGGCGATTAAATTAGAAAATTATGATAAAGCAATAAAAGAACTTGCAGAAATTGTAAATTCTTTAGAAAAAGAACAATTAAGTCTTGAAAAGAGTATTGATCTTTATAAAAAAGGAATAAAATTGCATAAAGAATTAACAGATATTCTTCAAAAGGAAGAAGGAAAATTATTTGTTTATCAAGAAAATGTTGATGATGAAGTTGATGATAAAGAAAAAGAAAATAATTTTGTAGAAAAATCTGTATCTAGTGGACAAATGAATTTAGAGTTATAGTATGGAAAATTTTTTAAAGTTACTTGAAAATGATAAAAGTTTAATTGAAAAAAAACTTTTTTCAATTTATGATGAAAATAATTTTTTTGAAAATATGTGTAAATATTCGTTTTCTATGGGTGGAAAGAGAATAAGAGCTATTTTGTTTTTAGAAAGTTTTAAAAGTTTTAAAACTTTTTCTGATACTGCAGTTGATTTTGCTGTTGCACTTGAACTTATTCACAATTATTCACTAGTACATGATGATTTGCCAGAAATGGATGATGATAAGTATAGACGTGGTAATTTGTCGGTATATGGAAAATTTGGACAATCAAATGCAGTTTTAGTTGGAGATGAGCTTTTAAACGATTCAGCGAAACTTATTTTTAATTCAATTTCAAAAATTGATGATTTATCTTTTTTAAAAAATGCAATTAAAACTGCAGAATATATTTATAATTTAAGTGGAATAAATGGAATGGTCTTAGGACAGTTTTTTGATTTGAAAAATGATATTGAAAAATTAGAAGATATTGAAAAAATTGATAGTTTAAAAACGTCCGCTTTGTTTAAAGCTGCAATAGTCGGTGGTGCTATGTTATCTGGAGCTTGTGATGAAGATTTGTCTTTTTTAGAAAATTATGCTTTAAGTTTAGGTATGTCTTTTCAACTTCAAGATGATTTGTTCGATTTTGATGAAGATTTAAAAATTAAGAAAAAAACTTATGCAACTTTTTTATCAAAAGAAAAATTAAATTTAAAAATAAAACAGCTTAATGATTTTGCTTTTTCTCAAATAAATAAAATTTCTGGGAAAAAAGATTTTTTTGTTAAATTTATAGATTTTATGGCTAAGAGGACATTTTAATGCAAAGAGCAGATATATGTTTAACAAATCTTAAGCTTGCAAGATCAAGAACATATGCAAAAAAAATAATACTTGACAAAAGAGCTTTTTGTAATGGAAAACTTATATTAAAGCCTTCACAATTAGTTGATGAAAATAATATAACTGTTAAAAATATTCAAGAAGATAAATATGTTGGTCGTGGAGCTATAAAACTTAAATATGCTATAGATAAATTCAAACTAAGTCTTGATGATAAAATTTGTATGGATATTGGCTCATCTACTGGTGGATTTACACAAATTATGCTTTTAAATAATGCGAAAATAGTTTATTCTATAGATGTTGGTACTAATCAGCTTGTTGACTTTTTAAGAAATGATAAAAGGGTTATAAGTTTAGAAAATACAAATTTTAGAAATTTAAGTTTTGATAGAATAAAAACTTGTGTTGATTTTGTATCTATTGATGTCTCTTTTATTTCTATTAGATATATATTTGAAAATTTACATAAATTTTTAAATAATGATACATTGATTGTAGCACTTATAAAACCACAGTTTGAATGTGGAGTAAAGGGGCTTAGTAAAGGTATAGTAAAATCAAAAAAAGTTTTATTTGATGTTATTGAAAATGTTAAAGAATATGCTTTAATTAATAATTTACAGATTATTAATATAATTGAATCACCAATTTTAGGAACAGATGGCAATAAAGAATTTTTAGCACTTATACGAGGTAAGTTTTAAGAGGTATGTATGAAAAAATATGATAGGCAAAGAATAATTTTAGATTTAATTGAAAAAAACGAAATAAAAACACAACAAGATTTATCTAAATGTTTGTCTGAAAAAGGAATACATTCAACACAAGCGACAATTTCAAGGGATATAAAAGAGCTTAAGATAGTAAAAGTTCAAACTTTAAATGGTCAATACAAATATGAAGTTTCAAATATTGCAAATGATAGTCTTAGTGAAAGACTTAAAAAAATTTGTAAACTTTCTATTTTATCTTTTAAACGAAATGATTTTATTATTCTTATAAAGACTATCTCTAATACTGCAAGTGTTTGTGGATATTATATAGAAACGGCAAAACTTAAAGGAATTAGTGGTATTGTAACAGGAAATGATACTATATTTATTGCAGTTGAAAATGTAAATAAAATAGATGAGGTAATTAATGAGATAAAAAATCTATTAAGGTAGGGAAGTTATGTTATTAGAGCTTTATATAAAAAATTTAGCAATAGTGGAGGAAGCAAGAATTTCCTTTGCTGAAGGTATTAATATTTTGACAGGAGAGACTGCATCTGGAAAATCAATTATTATAAGTGCAATTACGCTTTTATGTGGAGCAAGATCAAATATTTCTCTTATTGGAAGGTATTTAGATAGTGCTTTTATTGAAGGCGTATTTAGTTTATCAGATTTTGAAGTTGATATTTTAAGAAAAAAATTTTTAGATTTGAATTTAGATATCTCGATTGAAGATAATTTACTTATTGTTTCAAGAAATTTAAATAAAAATGGTAGATCACTTTCTAAAATTAATAATAGAAATATAAATAACTCAACTCTTTGTCAGATAATGTTAAATATTTTAAATGTTTGCGGGCAACATGATAGTTATACTTTATTTAACAGAAATAATTTTGTTGATGTTTTAGATAGTTTTTCAGATGAAAGTTTTAAGATAAAATTAAAAAAAATAGAGTATTTATATGATAGTATAAAGAAAACAACTTTAAAATTAAAAAATATAAAAAAAGCTTGTGATAATTTTGAAGAAAATATTTTAGAGCTTGAAAATCAAATTTTAGAGCTTGAAAGTTTAGAATTAGAAAAACTTGATGAAGAAAAACTTGAAAATGAGATAGAAAAATATTCAAATAGTAAAAATATAATTAAATCGTGTGTTAATTTAAAAGAGCTTTTTAATAGTGAAATTTCAGATGTAAATTTATTTACCTTACTTAGTGATATAAGTAAAAATTTAACTGAAATTGAAAATGATGATAAAAACTTTAAACTTTCAGAAGAATTTGAAGGTATTTCTTTTGAAATTAATGATATTTTTGAAAAAATAGAAAATTATTACAACGGAATTTATATTGATGAAGAAACTTTTTTAAATTTACAAGAAAAATTTAATCTTTTAAATGATTTGAAAAAAAGATATAGAAAAAATAAAGATGAGTTAATTAAATATAAAGATGTTTTAACAGATAGATTAATAACTGTTAAAAATTCTAAAGATTTTCTAGAAGAAACAAAAAGCACTTTAAAAAAACTTAAAACAGATTATATTCACCTTGCAACAGAAATTTCTTCTTTAAGAAAAAAGAAAGCACTAGAGCTTGAAAAAATGATAGAAAAAGAGCTTTTAGATTTAGATTTAAAAAATTCGACTTTTAAAATAAATGTTATTTCTAATAACAAGATAACAAAAATCGGTTTTGATGATGTAGATTTTTTAATTTCAACAAATAAAGGCGAAGAACTTAAAGAAATATCTAAAGTTGCTTCTGGTGGTGAAATGAGTAGAATTATGCTTGGCTTTAAGAAGGTTTTATCTGAAAAAGATAAGATTCAAACTCTTATCTTTGATGAGATTGACACTGGAATAAGTGGAATAACTGCACAAGTAGTCGGAAAAAAATTAGTTGAAATTTCTAATAATCGTCAACTTATTGTTATTTCACATCTTCCGCAAATTGCTATTTTTTCTGATAGACATTTTATAATAAAAAAAGAAATTTTAGAAAATAAAACAGTATCTAAAATTAATATTGCTAATAAAGAAGATAAAGTTTTAGAAATTTCAAGGCTTATAAGTGGATCTAATATAAATGAAATCACATTAAAACAATCTTGTGAAATGATTAAATGGGCAGATAGTGTAAAGGAAAAATTAAGATGTACGAAAAAATAAATGAAAAAGAAATTTATAATGGAAAAATTTTGAAATTAAAAATAGAAAATTTTAAATTTGAAGGGAAAATTATTAAAAGAGAAATAGTTCAGCATAAAGATGCAGTTGCGATTTTACCGATAGATGATTTAGGATTTGTTTATCTTGTAAAACAATATAGATTTCCTGTTCAAAAAGAATTTCTAGAAATTCCAGCAGGTCTTGTTGAAGAAAATGAAGATTATGAAAAGGCTGCATTAAGAGAATTACAAGAAGAAGTAGGTTTTTTTTCAAAAAATTTACAAAAAATATTTGAAGGCTATAATAGTGTTGGCTTTTGTAATGAAAAAACAATTATATATATAGCAAAAGATTTAGTTTCTTCTAAATTGCCAGAAGATGAAGATGAAAATTTAACTGTTGTTAAAATTCACATAGATAAATTAAAACAAATGTATTTAAATAATGAAATTAATGATTTTAAAACTGCAATAGCGATTTTAAGTCAAATGAATTAGGAGGAAATATGGATTCAATTTCTTATATTTTACAAGAACATTTAACTCTTGCAGTAGCAATAATGTTTGTAATTATAGCTTGTAGAATTTTTCAAGCTAATATAGCTTTAGTATTAGGAGATGAAACGCCTAAATTAAATGGAGCTACAAGTTTAAATCCAGCAAATCATATTGATATTACAGGTTTTATTTGCTTTTTGGTTTTTAGGTTTGGTTGGGCAAAACCTATGAATGTAAATGTAAATAATTTTAAAAATAAATTTGTAGGTAAGATTGTATATTCTCTATCTAGTGCTTTTATGTGTTTTTTACTTGCACTTTTAAGTGCTATAATTTTTATAGCTGTAAATCCTAAAAGTGAAATAGTCGTTATTTTACTTAGAAGTATAATTTCTATAAGTGTAGTTTTTGGAATAATTGATTTAATTCCTCTTCCACCGTTTGATGGTTCAATATTTATAAGTGCATTTTTATCTTCTGATGTTGAATATGAATATTTTAAACTTTCAAAATATACAACTCTTATTTTATTAGTACTTATAGTTACAAGAACATTTGGAATGTTTTTATCTCCTTTTGTTTCTAGTGTTGTTAAATTTATAATAAATTTAGCGATTTTTTTGGTAAGATAATGGATTTAGTTGTAAATTTAGATGTATATTCAGGACCATTAGATCTTTTACTTAGTTTAATTTCTAAACAAAAAGTAGATATTTATGATATTGAAATAAGTAAAATTACAAAACATTATTTAGAAATAATAGAAAATTCAATTTATAGTGAAAAGACAGATATTTCTTCGTTTTTACTTATGTCTAGTACGCTTGTTGAAATAAAATCAAGAAGTTTAATACCTAAAGATGAAGAAAAAGAACAAGATGATGAAGAAATTACAAAAGAAGATCTTATAAGAAAACTTGTTGAATATAAAAAATATAAAAAAGTCTGTGAATATTTTAGAATTTTAGAAAATGAAGCTAATAAGTCATTTTGTAAAATACAATCTGATATTTCTGAATTTATAAAAGAGGATAAGGAAGTAATTTTAAATACTGATATAAAGCTTTTATCTTCTTTAATGCAAGAAATTTTACAAAAATATAGATATAAAAACGAAGAAAATTGTATTGAAAAAATAATGAAAAAAGATGAATTTCCTATTGAAATGTATATATCAAAAATTAAAAATAAGATTTATTTAAAAAAGGAAGTTTATTTTGATGATCTTATTTTTCAAGATGGTAGTAAGATGGAACTTATAACTATATTTATTTCTATTTTGGAACTTGTAAAAAATAATTTTATAAAAATTTTTCAAGATAAAGACAAAAATATTAAGCTTAATTTGATAGGAGAAAATTTTGAATAGTAGAGAATATAAGCAAATAATAGAAGAAATTTTATTTATATATGCAGATCCTTTAAAGATTGATGATATAGCAAATGTATTGGAAATATCTGTTAAAGAGGCTAAAAGTTTAATAGATGAACTTAGCTTGGAGTTTGAATTTCAAAAAAGAGGACTTTTGATAAAAAAAATGGAAAATTATTACCAGCTTCAAACAAGAAAAAGTCATTATGATAAAATAGCTAAACTTTTTGAAAAAATTAAAATTAAAAATTTAACAAACTCTACACTTGAAACTTTGGCTATAATAGCATATAAACAGCCTATAACAAAACAAGAGATTGAAGAAATAAGAGGGGTTAAGTGTAATAGCTCTATAGAAACTTTATTAGCTAAAGATTTTATTAAAGAAGCTGGAAGACTTGAAAAAATAGGAAAACCTATAATATATAAAACTACATTAAATTTTTTAAATAAATTTAATTTAACTTCTTTAAAAGATTTACCTAATATAGAAAAATTTATTTCTAAAGAAGAAATGGAAAGTACGGAAAATGAGAATAAATAAATTTATTGCAAATTCTGGATATTGTTCAAGAAGAAATGCTGATTTACTTTTAGATGAAAAAAAAGTTTTAGTAAATGGAAAAATTGCTACAAAGGGAATGGAAGTAACATGTAGCGATGAAGTTTTAATTTCTGGTAAAATTTTAAAACTTTCAGAAGATAAAAAATATTACATGCTTAATAAGCCAAAAGGATATACAACCACTCTAAAGGATAAATTTCAAGAAAAAATTATCCTTGATTTATTATCTGGTATTGATAAAAGAGTCTATCCTGTTGGAAGACTTGATAAAGATAGCTGTGGACTTTTGTTTCTTACAAATGATGGAGATATCTCTTTTAAACTTACACATCCAAAACATAATGTAGAAAAGGAATATTTAGTAAAACTTGATAAAAAAGTAATAAAAGAAGATTTAGTTGTATTATCAAATGGTGTATTTTTAGAAAAAATAAAAACTAGAAAAGCAAAGTTTGAAATTTTTGATTATAAAAATAATATGGTAAAAGTTTTTTTAAAAGAAGGTAGAAACAGACAAATTAGAAAGATGTTTAAACTTTTAGGATATAATGTAATTTTTTTAAAAAGAATTGCATTTGGAAAAATAAGATTGGAAAATTTAAAAATTGGTCAATATAGAGAATTGACACAAAAAGAAATAGAATATTTAAGGAGTATATAATGATAGGACTTAAAAATTGTACACCTAAAGAGTTTGAGTATTTATATGATAAATATAATATAAAAACTGATTTAAATTTAGATGTTCCAACATTTTTTTTTAGTTTAGTTATGGGTGAAGATATAATTGGATATGTAAAACTTATATACAAAGAAGAAAACTATTATCTAGAAGAAATAAAATATGATGATGGTATGGAAAAATTTAATAGATTTTTTCTAAAATGTATTGCATATAAATTATATCTAAAAAAGAAAAAATTTTTTTATTCTAAAATATTTTTTAAAAATATTTCAGCAGTAAAGAAGATTAAAGATAATTTATATATTTATGATGTTGATAAGATTTTAGATGAAGGAAAGCTTTGTGGAAAATGCCATGCTAAATAATACAAAAAGTATAATTAATTTTTTAATAAAAAACTACATAGATGAAGTTTCTATTGCTGTTGATATGACATGTGGAAATGGAATTGATTCAAAAATTATTTTAGATAATTTTAATGTTAAAAAATTATATTGTTTTGATATACAAAAAGAAGCGATAGATAATACTAAAGAATTATTAAAAAGCTATTTTAATTATGAACTTATTTTAGATAACCATAAAAATTTTGATAAATATGTAAAAGAAAATATTGATTTTGTAATTTATAATCTCGGATATTTACCTAAAGGAGATAAAAACATTACAACAAATTATCTTGATGTTAAAGATAGTTTGGTTAAAGTTTTAAAAAAACTAAATAAAAAAGCTGTTATATTTATAACTTTTTATCCAGGACATTTTTTTGGAAAAATTGAGAGTATAGAAATTTTAAAGTTTTTAGAAAATTTAAATCAAAAAGAATATATTGTTTTAAAATTTTATTTTGAAAATCAAAAAAATAATCCACCATTTTTTGTTATGGTACAAAAAATTTAATTTTTTATAGTTATTATTATTAATTTATTATTTATATCTTGAAAAATTTCTTTTGTTGTTATATAATATGTGATATATTAATACAGACGTAAAAAAGAGGAGTAGTTATTTTTAAATTTCAAAGAGAGAGTTTATATGGTGAAAAAACTTAAATTTAAATTTAATGAAGGTAGCTTTTTAGTTTTCTTATAAAGAACGTTGACTTACGTTATAGTCTTAAGAGTCATTTTTAATGAAAATTAGGTGGTACCGCGAAAAACTTTCGTCCTATGTTGGACGGAGGCTTTTTTTATATTATTTTTAGGAGGTTTTATGAAAAATTTAGAAAAAACTTATAATCCAAAAGATTTTGAAGAAAAAATTTATAAAAAATATTTAGAAGATGAAGATTTTAAAGCTCATATAAATCCTGATAAAGAGCCTTATACAATTGTTATGCCACCACCAAATGTAACAGGTAATTTGCATTTAGGTCATGCATTAAATAATACTATTCAAGATATTTTAATTCGTTTTAAAAGAATGCAAGGCTTTGAAGCACTTTGGGTTCCAGGAACAGATCATGCTTCTATTTCAACAGAAGCTAAAGTTGTTGAAAAAATTAAAAAAGATGGAAATTCCAAAGAAAAATTGGGAAGAGATGGTTTCTTAAAAGAGGCTTGGGATTGGACTGAAAAATATGGTGGTAATATAAAAAAGCAACTTAAAACTTTAGGAATTTCTTGTGATTGGTCTAGAGATGCTTTTACCTTAGATGAAAATTTATCAAGAGCTGTTGAAGAAGTTTTTATAAAAATGTACAATCAAGGGCTAATATATAGAGGAGATAGAATTGTAAATTGGTGTCCAAATTGTAAAACAGCTATTTCAGATGCAGAAGTTGAACATATGGATGAAGACGGCAATTTTTATCATATAAAATATTTTTTTAAAGATAGTGATAAGTATCTAACAATTGCAACAACAAGACCAGAAACAATGCTTGGAGACCTTGCGGTTGCAGTTAATCCTAAAGATGAAAGATATAAATCTCTTGTTGGAAAAACATTAATACTTCCTATTTTGAATATAGAAATTCCACTTATAGAAGATGATTATGTAGATATGGAATTTGGAACAGGATGTGTAAAGATAACACCATCACACGATCCTAACGACTTTGAAGTTGGAAAAAGACATAATCTTGGACAAAAAATAGTTATGGATAGTGAAGGAAAAATTAGAGATGGTTTTTTAAAATATTCTAAAATGGATAGATTTAAAGCTAGAGCTGAAATAGTAAAAGATTTAAAAGAAGCTGGATATTTAATTAAAATCGAACCACATAATCATGCAGTAGGTCATTGTGAAAGATGTAAAACAATAATTGAACCTTTAATTTCAAAACAATGGTTTGTTAAAATGAAAGAACTTGCAGAGCCAGCAAAAAAAGCATATCTTGAAGGAAAAATAAAATTTGTTCCAGAAAGATTTGGAAAAGTGTATATAAATTGGCTTGATAACATTAGAGATTGGTGTATTTCAAGACAGCTTTGGTGGGGACATAGACTTCCTGTTTACTATTGTAATGAAACACAAGAAGTTGTTGTAAGTAAAGATGAACCAAAAGTAGAAAATAAGACATTTACCCGTGATGAAGATACACTTGATACTTGGTTTTCATCAGCACTTTGGCCTTTTTCAACACTTGGATGGCCAAATGATACTAAAGATTTAAAATATTTTTTCCCTACAAACACTCTAGTTACAGGTTATGATATATTATTCTTTTGGGTTATTAGAATGGTATTTTCAAGTTTGTATAATCTTGGAGAAGTACCATTTAATACCGTATATTTTACAGGACTTATAAGAGATGAATTAGGAAGAAAAATGAGTAAATCACTTGGTAACGGAATAGATCCTATTGAAGTAATCGAAAAATATGGAGCAGATGCGCTTAGATTTACATTAATAACTGGAAATACTCCTGGAAATGATATGAGATTTTACGAAAAAAGAGTAGAAGCAAACAGAAATTTTGCAAATAAACTTTGGAACGCATCAAGATTTGTCCTAATGAATTTAAATGATGATGAAAAATATGAAATAAATTATGATAAACTTGAAATAGAAGATAAATGGATATTAACAAGATTAAATAGAACTACTAAGGAATTAACAGAAAATTTAGAAAAATTTGAGTTTGGTTTAGCTTGTGCTAAAATTTATGATTTTATATGGAATGAATTTTGTGATTGGTATATTGAATTTTCTAAAACTAGATTATATGCAGATGATATGGATAAAAAATTAGTTGTAAAATCAGTATTAGTATATGTTTTAAACAACATATTAAAACTTCTTCATCCATTTATGCCTTTTATTACCGAAGAAATATATTCATTTATTCCTTCAAATAACAAAAAGTTAATAAAAGAAACTTTCCCTGTATATTCAGAAAATTATGTTTTTGAAAATGAAGAAAAAATGGTAGAAGATTTAATAAAAACTATAACAGCAATTAGAAATAAACGAGCTGAAAAAAATATAGCACCTTCAAAAAAATGTGATTTATATTTTACTTCAAATGATGATATGACTCTTTCCTATACTCAAAAGCTTGAACATTTATATAGATTTTTAGCTTCTTGTTCAAAAGTTATAATAATGCCAAAAGATGAAGAAATTAAAAATTCTATGGTTGTAATTTCTAATAATTTAAAAATTTATATACCACTTGATGGACTTGTTGATTATGAAAAAGAACTTGAAAAATTAAATCAAGATTTAATTAAATATCAAGCAGAAATAAAAAGAGCATCATCAAAGCTTGAAAATGAAAAATTTGTAAATAATGCACCTAAAAAGATAGTTGAAGAAGAAAGAGAAAAACTTAACAGGTATAAAAATATCTATGATGAAATAAAATTAAGCATAGAAAAAATAAAAAATATTTAGGGAAATAATATGAAGATGGATTTTAATATTATTTTTATGACTTTTTTAATTATAATATTAGTTAGTATTCAATATACATTAAACAAGATACTTATGATTTTAAAAGAAATAAAAGATACTCAAAATAAAAAAATAAAACTTGATAGGGAAGTAAAAAAAGTTCCAAAGGAGGATTATTTCAGTGAATAAAAGGGAAGTTATAAGATTTTCAAGAGAGGATATAGATAAAAGAGTAAAAGAAATAGCAAAACAAATTTCAAAAGATTATGAAAATAAAGAACTTGTTGTAATAGGACTTTTAAGAGGAAGCTTTGTTTTTTTAGCTGATTTGGTAAGAGAAATAGAAAAACCTATTGTAGTTGATTTTTTAACAACATCTTCTTATGAAAATAGTGAAATTTCAAGTGGAAATGTAAAAATTTTATCTGATATAAGAGAAAATATAGAAGGAAAAGATGTTATATTAGTTGATGATATAATGGATTCTGGAAATACTTTAAAAGATGTTAAAAACTATATTTTATCTAAAAAACCAAATAGTGTTAAAACTTGTGTAATGCTTGATAAACCTTGTAGAAGAGAAGTTGAAATTGCACCGGATTATTTTGGCTTTGAAATTGAAGATTGGTTTATAGTTGGATATGGACTAAATTTTGGAAATAAATATAGAAATATACCATATATATTTTCCTATGAGGATTAATATGTATAAAGAATTTTCATATATTTATGATAAACTTATGAAAACACAAGTAGATTATAATCTACTTGTGTTAAATCTTTTAAAGATTTGTAAAAAAAATAATTTGTATATAGAAGATATTCTAGAATGTGCAATGGGAACTGGTATGTTAACAGAAAAATTTTTAGAAAAAAATTTTAACGTTGATGGTTTTGATATTTCTTCTGATATGTTAGCTGTTGCATATAATAGATTGGAAAAATTTCAAAATAAAAATATATTTAAAGCAGATGTACGATACTTTAATATAGATAAAAAATACGATTTAATTTTATGCCTTTTTGATTGTGTAAATTATTTAAAAACATTAAACGATATAGAAAAATTTTTAAATAATGTATACATTAAAATGAAAGAGGATTCTATTTTTTTCTTTGATTTAAATTCAGAATATAAATTAAAAAAATATCTTGGAAATAATATTTTTATTAATGAACAAATGGATATATTTTATACATGGGAAAATTTTTTTAAAAAAACTTATATAGATTTTAAAATAAATTTTTTCATTAAAGAAAAAAATTTTTATAAAAGAATAGAAGAAACTCAAAGGCAATATATCTACAGTGAAGAAGAAATAGAAAAGATTATACAAAAAGTTGGATTTAAAAAGGTAGAAAAATTAGATTTTGATACATTTGAAAAAGTAAATAAAAAATCGTATAGAATTTTATATATTTTAAAAAAACAAAAATAAAAAAATAAAAAATATCCTTATTGTTAAATTACAATTAAAGGATATTTTTTTATTGTAATTTTAATTATATGATTATCATTTTTTTGATGCTACAGACCAATTATATTATAAATATATTTTTAAAAATGAATTTTCTTGACAAATATTTTTTTTTAAGTTATAATAAATAATGAAATGTGAAAAGCATTTCAAAAAAATTTTTTGGAGGTATTTTATGGCACTTTATGACTTAGACCCTACAAAACTGTGGTCATTAATTAAACCGGATAATACTTTAGTGTTATTAGCTATTTTATGCGTAATAGCGGCTGTTAGTATTTATCTTGAACAAACTTATAGTTGGGCTGGAAAAATTACAGGTTGTATTTTAGCACTTGCTTTTACAATGGTTTTATCAAACTTTAGAATTATACCAGCTTACGATACTGTAGCATACGATTTAGTTTGGAGTTGGGTAGTTCCAATAGCTATTCCGATGTTACTTTTTAAAGCAGATTTAAGAAAAGTATGGAAAGAATCTGGAAAGGTTTTAGGAATCTATCTATTAAGTGGACTTGGTACAATAATAGGAGCATTTATAGCATTTTTCTTATTACAAAAAGCAATTCCTGAACTTTATAAATTATCAGCAATGATGGTTGGTACTTATACAGGTGGTAGCATGAACTTAGTTGCTATGTCTGATGCTTTCCCTCTTACAGATAAAACATTATTAGGTTCAGCAGTTGTTGCAGATAACTTGTTTATGGGAATTTATTTTGTAAGTTTAACTATTATACCTACAATAAAATTCTTTAAAAAACATTATTCTCATCCTTATGAAGATGAAATGGAAAAATATGGAACAGCTGGAGAAAACAAAGCTGCACAATTTTGGGCAAAAAAAGATGTTTCTTTATTAGATGTTGCAAAAGTAATTTCTATTTCATTTGTTATAGTTGCAATTTCAACTGAACTTGGAAAATATATTTCAAGCTTTAAACCTGAAGGAGCTGGATTTTTTGTTGAATTAATATTTGGTTTATTTGGTAATAAATATCTATTATTAACTACTATTACAGCTATTTTAGCAACATATACTAACGTATTAGCTAAAATTTCAGGAGCAGAAGAAATTGGTACTTTCTTAATTCATATATTCTTTGCTGTAATCGGAGCACCTGCTTCAATAGAAATTATTTTAAAGAAGGCACCTTGGCTTTTAGTATTTTGTGCCCTTATAGTTGTAATTAATATGATTATAACTTTCATATTTGGTAAAATATTTAGATTTTCTGTTGAAGAATGTTGTATTGCAACAAATGCAAATGTCGGTGGACCTACAACAGCAGCAGCACTTGCTATTGCAAGAGGTTGGAATAAACTTGTTGTTCCTGCAATGTTAGTTGGTATTTTAGGATATGTTATAGGAAATTATTACGGATTAATTGTTGGTAATATATTAAAAACATTTTAGGTTTACATTTTATGATTTGTAAAGGAAAATTAGAAAGTGATGGTAGTTTAGTTTTTGAAAGTAATGGACAAAAAATAATATCTCATAGTTTAAAATGTAAAGAAAAAAATTCAGGATATATTTCTCCAGGAGAAATGTTTATGGCTGCACTTTCTGGTTGTAAGATTTTAACTTTTTCTAAGGTTATGAAATTTTATAATTTGAAATTTTCATCTCTTTCAGTTGAAGTTTCTGCACAAGTAGAACTTTTAGATAATATTTTAGATACACCATTTAAAAATCAAAAATACAATGAAATAAAAACTATTTATACTTTGAAAACAGATGTAAAAAAAGAAAAACTTTTTGAAATAGTAAAGTTGGCTTCTAAATTTTGTACTGTAAACATTGCTATTGACAAGAGTATAAAACAAACATTTGAAATTGAAATATTAGAGTAATAAAAAAAGTCGTTCGATTGAACGACTTTTTTATTCTCTATTTTTTAAAACTTCGCTAAAGCTCATTTTTGATATTTTATAAAATTGTAATATGCTTATGAAAAAGTAAGTAATTAAAGTTATTAAAATTGAGTAAATTATTGTTTTTGTAGAAATATAAAGTTCTAAATATCCTGAAAATTTAAGCATAGAATAATATACTATTTCTTTTACAGCATATAATTCAAATGGTATTAAAACTATTAAGCTTATAAGTATTGTTAGTGTTATAGGATGTATATAAATTTTTGAGATTTCATGATTTGTATAGCCAAAAATTTTTAAATATGCTATTTGTATAGTATTTTTATCTGTTATTATCTTCATAAGACTATATATAAAACCTGCTAAGAAAATTATAGACAATACTACAAGAGAGTTTATCATAGGTTTCATAATTTCGTATAGTTGTTTTGAAATATTTTCCATTGTGTTTTTATCTATTATTGTTGATATATATTTTTCATCAATATTTAGTTTTTCATTACTGAAGTATCCATTATAAAAATCTTTTTCTTCTTCTATTTGTTCATTTAAAAATTCTCTTTTTACAAATGCTGAAAGATTAGATGGCTTTTTATAAATATCTACTATTTTGTAAGTTTTTTCTTTATTTAATAATTTACTTTTTACAACTATTTTATCACCAACATATTTTCTAAATTTCTTTGAAATGTATTCGCTTACAATTATTTCATCTTTATTTTTAGGCAATTTCATATCTTTAAAATATGTTGAATCTTCATCAATTCCTAAAAATTGTATATTTTCATCAGTTTTTCTTATCTTGTGGTAAATGCTTGCAGGTATTACTGTATATTTTTTTGCATCTTTGTTTTCTGTTTGAACTGGAACTTTTAGAATATATTGATATTTACAAATTAAATTATCTTTTAGATTATTTCCATAATTTTCAAAAGTGGATTTTGCAGAAATCCCAAAGATAAATAATATTGACGTTATGAAAATTCCAATAACTATTGCTATATAATCTCCTTTATTAGATTTTATAATCGCTTTTCTGTATGAACTTAAAAAATTTTTTTGAATTTTAAAATTTTTTTCTTTTTTTAATTTTCTTTTATCTTTGTAATGTTTTAGATTTTTTCTTAAAAAATCAAGTACAGAAAAATTTAATTTTCTATAGATATATAGATAATTAAAAATTAAAATTATAAAAATTGGAAGTATCGTTGTAATAATTAACGCTTCAAGATTGAAAGTAGCTACAAAGTTTGGTAAGTCAAATGATTTGTAGTAAACATTTTTAAAATAGTTTGTAAAAAATGTATATCCTAAAATATTACCTAAGATAGCTGATAAAAATGTTATTATTATTGAATTTGCAATATAGTTAAATACAAGTTCTGATTTTTTATAACCATTTGCAAGAAGAATTCCTATTATTTCAGATTCTTGTTGTATTTTACTTACTATGGAAAGTGCAAATATAAAACTTAATAAAAGTACCATAAGGCATAGCATTGCAATCATCATAGGTCTATCTCCACTCATATCATCTATTAAGTAGGTTATTGCATTATTATCTTTTTTTGAAATTTGTTCTAAAACTGTCTTTGATTTATTTGCTATTTTTACTATATCTTTATTTTTTTTATAAATCTCATCTTTACTAAGATTTCTATCTTTAAATCTATAAGAAATTTGGTATTTTAATTTGTCTTTATCAATAAGATTAGTTTCATTTTCAGATATTAAACCAATTCCAAAATCTGTTGAATTAAACATTAAATCATTATTTTTTTTAAAAGAACAGTTATAATCCGAAACAGAGATAAGAGCGACTATTTTAAAAGTATGTTCTTTTTTATCTGTAAAAAAATCTTTTTTAAAAGTTATATTATCTCCAATTTTTAAATTGTTATTTTTAGCGTAAAGTCTACTTATAGCTATTTCATTTTTATTTTTTGCAATAGTTCCATAATTTATAATGGGAATATTTATATTTTTTCTATTTTTGTAAATTCTAATTTCCTTATTTTCTTTAGATTCATCAACTTTTAAATCGGCATAAGGACTTTCTTCTACAATTACATTTTCATCTTCAATAGATTTTATGATTTCTTTTGAAGGCTTAAAAGCAAATAATATTTTTCCATCTTCGACAGATCCTTTCGATAAAAGTTCATTATATAAAATTTTTACACTTCCTGAAGAAACTAAAAAACCTGATGTTATAGAAATCATACAAAACATAAGAATGAAAAGTAATAAATTTTTTGACCATTGATTTTTTAAATTTAAAAAAATTCTTTTGTTTAAATTTCTCATACTACCACTCCAATTGCTGAGCGTCTATCACATTTTTATTTTCTATCTTCTGTGATATAACACCATCTTTAAGTCTTATAATCGTATCTGACATTTTTGTTATTTCTTCATTGTGAGTTGCCATTATAATTGTAGTTTTATATTCTTTATTTATTTTTTGAAGTAATGATAAAATGTTTTTTGAACTTTTATAGTCAAGAGCTCCTGTTGGCTCATCACAAAGTAAAATTTGAGGCTTTTTAATGATTGCACGTCCTATCGCACATCTTTGTTGCTGTCCTCCAGATAATTGTCTTGGATATTTGTTTTTATGTTGCCATAGATCTAAATCTTTTATAAGTTTTTCAACATCCATTGGGTCATTATGTATAAAAGAACCAACCATAATATTTTCTATTACAGTCAAATCTGGAATTAAATTGTAAAATTGAAATATAAATCCTAAGTACTTTCTTCTAAAATTTGAAAGGATATTTTTTTTGAAATTAGAAATTTTAAATTCATTTATAACAATTGAACCACTGTCAATTGGTTCTAAAGCACCAATTACATTAAGTAAGGTTGATTTACCAGAACCGGATGGCCCTAAAAGAGTACAAAGAGATCCTTTTTCTAAAGAAAAATTTATATTTTTTAAAATATCAATTCTATTTTCTTTTGTTCCGTAAGATTTGTTTAAATTTTTTACAATCAAAAACATAATTACCTCCTAAAATTTTATGATAGTAGCAACTTAATTATATCACTTCTGATATATATTATCAATAATTTTGTTTTATATCATAAATTATATATTTAGAAATTTACATAAATCAAGTAATAATTTCGTATATTATAATGGTATAGTACCTATAGTATATAACTTGTAAATTTATACATTTAATGATATAATAGCAAAGAAAGATTTTAGGAGGAATTTAAATATTATGAAAAAATTTTTAAAAGCAATTTTTTTCTCGATTATGATATTTAGTTTATCAACTTTTACAGTTAAAGCAAAAGAAGAAATGAAACTTGGCTATCATAATGGAATTTTCTACGATGAAAATGAAAAACCTGCTAACTGGTGGTATGATGATGGAGAATCTTGGTACTTTTTTAAAGACGGTAAAAAGTTAACAGGAGAAGGAACTGACTCAAACGGAAAGCATAAGTTTAAAAATGGAAAATATTTAACAGGATATTTAGAAAATATTTTTTACGAAGATGGAGATTTATGCAACTGGTGGTGTGATGACGGAAAAGATTGGTTTTTCTTTAAAGACGGAAAAAAACTAACAGGTTTTGCAGTAGATTCAAATGGAAAAAGATACTTTGCAAATGGAAAATATGCAAATGGAATATATGATGGAAAATTATATAAAGATGGAGCTGAATCTGAAGGAAAAGTATATGTAAATGGAATTTTCTATGATGAAAACAAAAGAGTAGCAAACTGGTGGTATGACGACGGAGAAGCTTGGTACTTTTTTAAAGATGGTAAAAAGCTAACAGGAGAAGGAACTGACGCAAACGGAAAGCATAAGTTTAAAAACGGAAAATATTTAACAGGATATTTAGAAAATATTTTTTACGAAGATGGAGATTTATGCAACTGGTGGTGTGATGACGGAAAAGATTGGTTTTTCTTTAAAGACGGAAAAAAACTAACAGGTTTTGCAGTAGATTCAAATGGAAAAAGATACTTTGTAAATGGAAAATATGCAAATGGAATATATGATGGAAAATTATATAAAGACGGTGTAAGCTCCAAAGGAAAAGTATATGTAAATGGAATTTTTTACGATGAAAATGATAATCCAGCTAATTGGTGGTGTGATGACGGAGAAGCTTGGTACTTTTTTAAAGACGGTAAAAAGTTAACAGGAGAAGGAACTGACGCAAACGGAAGTCATTACTTTGCAAATGGAAAATATGCAAATGGAATATATGATGGAAAATTATATAAAGATGGAGCTGAATCTGAAGGAAAAGTATATGTAAATGGAATTTTCTATGATGAAAACAAAAGAGTAGCAAACTGGTGGTATGATGACGGAACTGACTGGTTTTACTTTAAAGATGGAAAAAAACTAACAGGATTTGGAGAAGACGAAAATGGAAGTCATTATTTTGCAAATGGAAAGTATGCAAATGGAGTATATAACGGAACATTTTATGCAGATGGAAAAGAAGATTCAACAGTCCCTGAATCTTATATGATTTATGATAATTTATATGCATATGATTTTGACAAATATACTTATTATACAGGTTGTTGGTTACTTTCAGCATCAAGTGGACTTTATAGTAAAGGTGTTGAAATAGATCCAGATCATTTACTTGCACTTTTACCAAAAACAGCTAATCCTACAACTGGAGTTATGGGTGATCCACATTTACATGGATATATGGGAGTTTTCCCGGCAGCATATCCAACAGCACTTGTTCCTACTTTAAAAACTTTATTGCCAACTGTTCAAAATATTACAGGTTTTTCTATTGATGCTATAAAGTTTGAACTTTCAAGAGGAAATACCGTTCAAGTTTGGTTTTCACGTGTAGAACCTACTACTATGGAAGATGGAGATGAAACTTTTGAAGTAAGTAGAGATTATCATTCAATTTTACTTAGAGGATATGATGAAAATGGATTTTATTGTTTAGAATCAGCTTATGGAAACACAACAAGCTCATTTGTTCCTTATAATTCAACTCATTGGAGATATGACCATTTCATTGACGGCTATAATAGATTTGGTAAAAAAGCAATAGTTTATAGGTAATAATTTAGGAGATTTTTTTGGAAAGTAAAAAAGAAAGAAATTATGGAGTAGATTTACTTAGAATTTTTTCTATGTTAATGGTAGTAACATTACATGTTTTAGGAAAAGGAGATCTACTCTATAATAAAAATTTAGAAATTTTTTCACAAAAGTATAATTTACTTTGGATTTTAGAAATAGCATCTTTTGGTGCAGTTAACTTATATGCATTAATTTCAGGATATGTTTCAATAAAATCAAAACATAAATATACAAATTTAGTTGTATTATGGTTGGAAGTTGTATTTTATTTGTTGTTAATATCTTTTATTTTTTCAAAACTTGATATATATAAATATCCTACAAATGAAATGATACAAGATTTATTTCCAGTTTCTAATGCAAAATATTGGTATTTTACAGCGTATTTTTGCTTGTTTTTTATTATGCCAATATTAAATTGTGCTATAAATAATATAAATAAAAATCATTTGTTTTTTATAATAATATCTTTAGCCATTATTTTTTGTGTAATACCAATTGTTCAAAATAAAGATGTTTTTAATTTACAAAATGGATATCACTTTTTTTGGCTATCGTATTTGTATTTAATTGGTGGATATATTGCA
Organism: Tissierellia bacterium KA00581; assembly: GCA_001552895.1. Classification (GTDB taxonomy): domain Bacteria; phylum Bacillota; class Clostridia; order Tissierellales; family Peptoniphilaceae; genus Parvimonas. Next base: position 110,085 of record KQ959663.1, on the reverse strand, counting down.
AAGTACAACATAAAATTTCGATTTATGAAGATTTTTATGCTTATCGTGTATATGGCTTCAATTTATCTTACATTTTTATTAAAAAAATATTTTGATTTTATAAATTTAAATATCGGAGAAGATAAGTTTAATTTTGTTCAATATACCTCTCCAACTATACTTATATCATCTATTGCGTTATTGTTATTATTTTCTAATATAGACATTAAAGTAAATTATATAAAAAAAATTTTAACCTTTACAAGTAGATTGGTTTTTTCTGTTTATATAATACATGAACATGATTTTGTAAGTAAGTTTTTCATTAGAGAAAAATTTTCTAATCTTTTAGAATTTACACCTTCTGTTATGATTTTTAAAATCTTTTTAATTGTATTTGGAATATTTTTTATATCTATAGTATTAGATACAATTAGATTTATGATTTTTAAAATTTTACATATAAGAGAAATGTGTAATTTCGCTGAAAATTTTATATGTAAGAAAAAGTGTTAAAATATTTTTAACAAAATAACATTTAATTTTATAAGTTATATTCTATTTTCTTTACAATAAAAGGATAAAATGATATAATATAAGATACTATATTGATTTTATGGAGAAATATATGAAGGATAAAATATTAGCTATTGTGTTTTCTTTTTGTTTTTTATTTACAAATTTTAAATATGTAAACGCACAAACAGAAAATATAACAAACAATCATCGAATATATGAACCGTTTAATTTATCAGATACAAAAAATTTAAAAGTTAAAGCTTCTAGTGTTATAGATTTTTCTTCTTTTGAAAAAAATAAATCTTCGATTAACGGACTATATAAAGGAAAATATGTTTTAACAAATCAAAATGATGGTAATTCTACTGCTAAGTTGGGATTAACATTTACATCTAGTATTGAAGATTTAAAAAATTTTTCTATTGATGTTGATGGAGAAAATATAGATTATACATTAAAATTTTTAGATGATAAATTTAAAGTTCCTACAGGCAATGATTTTTATAAAGAAATAAAAGAAAATTTTTCTTCTTCTGATTATGATATAAAAAATTATAAAAAAGATGATATTGGAGTTTTAAGAGAATTTAATCTAGAAAGTAATAATACACAAGACTTAACATATGAAGTAATAGTAAAATACTATCCAAGTAAAACAAAAGTTTTTTTATCTGGAGGAAAAGATATAACTTCTGATGATAAAGAAGATGGTGATAAAAAAGAAACTTCTCAAACAATGAAAGTTTTAAGATTAACATACGATTTAAGTGGCAAATATAAAAAACCAATGCTTTTTGCTATTGGAGATGATATAAATATTATTACAAAAGTCTATTCTGGTGAAAAAGAATTAACATCTGGGTATAGAGAAAATATAGAGAAAAAATCTATTTCTGTATTAGATTTTTTTAAAGAAATGTTTCTAAATGATATTCCAGAAAACATTAAGCAAAAGATTTCTGAGCAAAACTTTTTTGAAATTTTTGCTCAAAGTTTTGACAAAATTTTATCAGGAGTTGGATATGATAATCTTGGATTATTAAGTCCAAAAAGTGAAAAGCAAATTTTAGTTTCTTTACAATTTCCTTTGGAAAGCAAAAAAGAAAAAAAACTTAATGTCATATATCCGATATCCACAGAAATTACAACCGTTAATTCTACAGAAGTTTTAAAATTAAATCTAGAACTTTCAGCACTTAGTAGTTTTGATAAGTTTGAGAAAATAGATTATAAAATTATTGGAAATAATGAGTATAAATATATAGTCGATTCAAATGTAAAATACAAAAATACAAAAGATGATTCTGTGATATCAATAAATAAGTTGCCAGATAAAGTAGTAGAAACATTACTTTATAAAGAAAAATTTTTAAAAGGTGTAACTAGGGATAAACCAAGAGCTTGTACTAATTATGTTTTACCTATTGTTGCCATTTTTGAAGTTGTTTCGGTAATTTATTTAAGAAATACTTACTTTAGAAAAAAAGTTAATAAAAGTTATAAAAATTAATTTTTATAACTTTTATTGATTAATTTAAAGAAAAATTACAAAAAATTTCATTTTTTTATTGATTTTTTATTTTAGATATTGTATAATGTTTGAGGTTGTTTTATGGGAGTAGATGAGTTCTGGTGTGCTCTCTGGTCTTCAAAACCAGCATAAGGAGTTTGTAGCTTCTTAGGTGGGTTCGATTCCCACATATTCCCGCCAAATTTATTTTATTAATGTACTTTTAGATTATAGTTAATTTTTTTTGTTTACTAGTTGACTATTTTTTCATAATAAAGTATAATAAAAATGGTTATTGATTATATGGAGGTTGTTTATGTCAAATTTAAAAAAGTTAAAATCAAAGCAATTAGATGAATTTTTTGAAGCTATATTAATGTTAAAATCTAAAGATGATTGTTATAGCTTCTTTGAAGACGTTTGTACGTTACGTGAATTAAATTCAATTTCTCAAAGATTAGAAGTTGCAAAGCTTTTAAAAATCAGAAAAACTTATAATGAAATTGAACTTGAAACTGGAGCTTCTACTGCTACAATAAGTAGAGTAAATAGATCATTACAATTTGGAGCTGAAGGATACGAATTAGTTTTAGACGCACTTATTGCTAAAGATTTACAAGAAAAAAAATAGATTAAATATGAATTTTTTAGAGTTATGTTTTTCATAACTCTTTTTTTATTTAATAATTTTTTAAATAATTAGAAATCTTTTTCTTATATAGAATTATTATTTACTTATTTAAAAATAAAATTTTATATTTCTTAGATAGAAAAAATAAAATAAAAATGATATAATAAAAATAAAGTTTTAGTATATAAAATTTTAATTAATAAGAAATAGAAGGTAGACTATGAAAAGATGTGTGATAATAGGAGCTTCAAGTATAAAAAATTATGATAGAATTAAAGGTTATCTTAAAAAAGATGATTTTTTTGTTTTTTGTGATGGTGGACTTAATCATAAAGATGCTTTAGGTGTAGATGCAAATTTAATTGTAGGAGATTTTGATTCATTTAAGTTTAAAAATTTTAATGTTCAGACTATTTTTTTGCCAAGAGAAAAAGATGATACAGACACTGTATATGCAACCAAAGAAATGATAAAAAGAGGATATGATTCTTTTTTGTTTTTAGCAGTTACAAAAAAAAGACTAGATCATACATTGGCAAATTTGTCGATTTTACTTATGTTATATGAAAAAAATAAAAAAGCTATGATTGTAGATGATTTTTCAGAAATTGAGATTGTAGGTAAAAGTCCAGTTTATATTGAAGATAAGTATAAATATTTTTCTTTATTGAACATATATGGAAATATAAAAAATGTAAATATAAAAAATGCAAAATACAACTTAGAAAATGCACAGATAAAAACAGATTATCAGTATGCAATAAGTAATGAATGTTTAAAAGGAAAAACAGCAGAAGTTTTTGTTGAAGAAGGAAATTTATTACTTATAAAAATTATAGATGAATAATTTTATATTAAAAGTATATTTTTTAATATTTATATATACAAATCATTAAATATATTTATTTATTTTTAAAACTGTATTTGATAAAATTAAATACAGTTTATTTAATTTTTATGATATAATTAATATGATAGTTAAAAATAATATAATAGGAGTTTATATGAAAATTTTACATTTGATTAGTCAATATCCTTCTAAAACTGGAAGCGGTATTTATTTATCTGAAGTTTATAAAAATTTAAAATTAAAAGGATATGAGCAAAAAGTTCTATGTTCTATGAATTATGATGATATAATTAAAACAAATTTTGATGATATTGAAATTATAAAATTTAATGGAAAAGATATAAGTTTTCCGGTTGTCGGAATGAGTGATATAATGCCGTATAAAACATTTTTATTTAAAGATTTAGTAGATGATAAATTTCAAGAATATATTCGTGTTTTAGAAAAGAAAATAAGAAAATGTATTGATGAATTTAAGCCGGATATTATATTTACCAATCATTTATATATAATGTCAGCTATTGTTGGTAATATCAAAGGGAATATAAAAGCTTTTGGATTTTGTCATGGAACAGATTTAAGACAACTTTATAAAAATGATATTCATAAAAATTTTATTTTAAAAAGAATAAATAAATTAGATGGAATTTTTTCTTTATCTAATATACAAAAAAATGAAATAAATAAATTTTTTAAATATGATTTAGAAAAAATACATGTTATAGGTGGCGGATATGACGATAGTTTTTATTATAAAAAAGAGGATAAAAAGTTTTTAAAAAATTCTGAAATTAAAATAATTTATGCAGGTAAATTTAGCCGTTCTAAAGGAGTTATTTATTTACTTAAAGCTTTTTTAAAACTTGTAGATAAATACAATATTCATCTTATCTTAGCAGGAAGTGGAACAAAAGATGAATACAAAGAAATAATTGAATATGCAAAAAAGATTAGTCCTTTTGTAACATTTAAAGGATATTTACCAATGAAAGAAATAGCACAAATATTTAGAGAATGTGATATTTTTGCTATGCCTTCTTTGTATGAAGGACTTTCTTTAGTTACAATTGAAGCTATTGCTTGTGGACTTAGAATTGTTACAAATGAACTTGAAAATTTGATAGATTTTGTTGGGAAAGATATTATAAGTTCAAATTTTGTTGAGATTGTAAAAATGCCAAAGCTTTATGATACAGATAAAGTTGTAAAAGAATTTGAAAATGAACATATTGAAAATTGGAAAATTGCTTTAGAAAAACAAATTTTAAATACAATAAATAATAATCATACTGATCCCATATATAACAAAGTAAAAAAATATACTTGGAAAAATATTGTAGATAATATTGAAAAAATAGTAAAAAATAATAAATCTTTATAAATTTATGAAAAAATTAATTATAAATAAAATTTATTTTAAAAATTTAACTATAAGTAAAATTAATTTTACAAATATAATTGTTTATGATATCATATACATGATTTTTAATTTAGGAGGTAAGGTATGAAAAAGTTTAAGAAATTATTAGCCTTAGGTTTAGTTTCATTTATGGCATTAACTGCTTGTTCAGGAAAAGCTCAATTGATGAAGGGAGATTCAGTTTTAGCTGAACAAAAAAAAGGTGCATTAGTAATTGATGTTAGAACTGACAAAGAATACAAAGAAGGTCATATAAAAGATGCAAAAAACATTAATGTAGATACTATTGAAAAAGAAATTGAAAAAGTAGAACCTAACAAAGATAAGAAAATAATTGTTTATTGTAACACTGGAAAGAAAAGTGGTAAAGCTTTAGAAAAATTAAAAAAACTTGGATATAAAAATGTATCTAATGGTGAAGGTGTTAAACAATATAAATATGATTTAGTAAAATAATTGTAGATAATCTTTTATCTTATTGTTTAATTATTTAGTAATTTTAATTTTAAAAATAGATGTTTAATTTAAAACATCTATTTTTTTATTAATGTGATTATATGAATACAAATTGCAAGAATAAGTTAGCCAATTGAAAAAATTTCAAAAGGTGTTTTATAGTTAAATAGTTTTTTAGGATAATTATTTATCCAATTTTCAATAAATGCTACTCTTTTTTTGAGTAGTATTTTTTGTTCCTTTTGGTAAAAATATTCTTATTGAGTCTGTTGTGATTTTCGTTACTTTATCCTTCATAACTACTATATGGATGTGCATAATATATTTTTTCATAGTCAAATACTTCATATAATCTTTTAAACTCTAAGCCATTATCTTGTTATACTTTTTATTTCATACTCTTTTAATATTTCCTTAAATACCTTTAAAATTAGAGTTTTACTAAAAGAAAGACTAACTTTTGATATAGAAAACAGACAAGTTTATATCAGAAGAATACAAAAGAGTTACAGTTATGAGAGATTTTTAGAGTATGACATTTTTAAGATTCAACTTTATTAATTAAAATTAATAATTATTAAAAAACTCATATTTGTAAATTTTAATATATTAATTCTATAATAATTTAACTTTGATCAACACGTAGTTTTCTTAATTATAAATATTTTTTATATTAATAAATATACATAAGAAAAAAATATAACAAATGTGTTGACTCTTTCTGTGAGAAGATATAAAATATAGTTAGTTTATATGAAGAATTTATTTGATATTTAGGGGGGTAATTTTGAAAAAAATTTGGAGAGATAATTTAAATATATTATTACCACTTTTATTAATAATTTTTATTTCTATTATGTTAGAAATAGCAGTTGCAGTTCTTTTTGGGTATGTTATAGACTCAGCAAATGGAACGATAAATATGATTTTTTCAAGGGTTGTTTTTTTGAGCTTTTTATTACTTATTACAGAAAGTGGTGTAAAATGGCTTTATGAAGTTGTTAGTTATAAATTTGTAGCAAAAATGTCTTTGGATACTAAAATTTATATATTTAAAAATTTATTAAAACAAAATGTTGAGGATTTTTATAAAAATGATGTAGGCGATAAGATTTCAATTCTTACAAATGATATCAATACAATAGAGAGTGATTATTTTAGAACTTTTTTAAATCTTATTAAGTCATTTTTTTTGTTTATAGTCGCATTTGTAACTATTTTTTACATTTCTTATCAAATGACATTGGCATTGTTTGCTTTGACTGTTATTTCTTTTATTTCAGGTAAAATTCCAATGAAAAATTTAAAGAATTTTAAGGAAAAATTTTCTAATTCTCAAAGTGAATATACAGCAAGAACTAATGAATATTTTAACGGATATGAAACCATAAAATCTTTTGGAATAGAGGACTTTGTTTTAAAAACATTTTTTAAAAATTCGAAAAACGTTTTTGATAAAGGACTTGATTATCAAAAAAAATATAGTTTTGTAACTATAATTTCTTATTTTTTTGGCGGGTTTACTTTCTTGGGTGGTTTTATTTGTGGTGGAATTTTAGCTCATTATGGTATTATAACTCTTGGACAGATGATTGTTTGTATACAACTTACTAATCATATTGTGAATCCACTTATGTTCTCTTTGGAATCATATGGAAAATTTAAGTCTGTTGGTAAAATTTTAAATAAGATAGAAAGTACTTTAATTTCTAACGAAAGTGATAATACTATTGAAGTAATGAGTTTCGAAAAATCTATTAGTTTTAAAGATGTAAATTTTAGATACGATGAGAAAGTTATTTTAAAAAATATAAATTTTGATTTTGAAAAAAATAAAAAATATGCTGTTGTTGGACTTTCTGGAAGTGGCAAATCAACTTTAGTTAAATTAATTTCAAAAACTCTCAAAACAGATGAAGGAAAAATCTATATGGACAATAGAGATTTATCCGAAATTTCAAGAAATTCTATTATAAATTTAATTTCAACCATTAATCAAAATGTATTTTTATTTAAAGGTAGTATTTATGATAATATAACCTTATTTAGCAAGAATTATTCTGAAGACGATGTAAAACTTGTTATGTCTAAAGTAGCACTTGACAAATATTTAGACAAATTGCATGATAAAAGTTCAGTTTCTGAAAATGCGAATAATTTATCAGGTGGAGAAAAACAAAGAATATCAATAGCAAGAGCTTTAATAAAAGATACACAAATCATAATTGCAGATGAAGTTTTGTCAAGTTTGGATAATGAGATAGCATTTTCAATAGAAAAATCATTGCTTGAAATTGAAAATATAACTTTAATTTCTGTTACACATAGATTAATAAAAGAAAATTTAAAGAAGTATAATAAAATTATAGTTTTAAAAGATGGTAGAATAGAAGAAGTTGGAAGTTTTGATGATTTAATATCTAAGGATTCATACTTCAAGAAATTATATACGATTTCTGAAGTTGAAGATAAATAAAATTTAGGAAGTAAAGTAATGGAAAAAACTTTTGAAAATGGGGAGTTAGAAGAAGTTTCAAATGAAGAATTTGAAAATTTAGCTAATGAATTATTAGCTTGGTGTGGTATTGGTTGTGGTGGCAACAAAGGTCCGGACGACGGTAAAAATTAGTTATAATTTAAGACGAGTCAAGTGCAACAAATTAGTTGCACTTATTTTTTTGGAGGTACTATGAAAATTTGTAGATTTATAATTTCTGATATTGAAAGATTAGAGACAAATAAGTATTTAGTATATGATATTTTTCTAAAAAAATTCTTTAATATTAACAAAGATATGCCTGGTATACTAAAAACAAAAAATAAAGATTCTTATGAGTTATATAAATTTTTATTGAAAAAGCTGAATATAGCTGATAATGAAGTCTTAAAAGAAGTTGTAATTAACAAAAGTAATTTAAATATGGTTAGAGTTTTAGTTACAAATAGGTGTAATTTAAACTGTAAATATTGTTATGCAAGTTCTGGAACCTACGGAAATAAATGTAAAAATATGGATTTAAATATTTATTCTAAAGTGTGTGAATATTTAGAAAAAAATTACAAATTGCAAGAATAAGTTAGCCAATTGAA
>KQ959663.1:0-101530 GCA_001552895.1 Tissierellia bacterium KA00581 | reverse complement strand
TTATTGAGTCTGTTGTGATTTTCGTTACTTTATCTTTCATAACTGCTATATGGATGTGCATAATATATTTTTTCATAATCAAATACTTCATATAATCTTTTAAACTCTAAGCCATTATCTTGTTATACTTTTTATTTCATTATTTATTGTTTGATTATTTTTAACAAGTATCTTTATATTTCTCTATTACTTTTTCTATTCCATTTTTCTATTAATTTTCTTAAATCTATTGTTAAGTTTATGTTTTATGTTACAATTATGCGTTTCTCTAAGGTTTTTTATTTAGTTTTTGGTTTAATTATATTTTACCTCTTTGAGATGTTTTTTCTATTTTTTCATTTGTGGCTAATTTAATTTTACAATATACGGTGATTATATGAATAAAAATTTATTTAAAAATAATAAAAAACTATTGATTTAGTTTTTTTATTATGTTATAATATCTTAGTGTTAACCGCACGGATTGGGTTTTAAAGCATAGCACCTAAATTCGGCGAGTCTTAAAAATGAGGAGGTGCACTATGTACGCAATAATTGAAACAGGCGGTAAACAATACCGTGTTGAAGAAGGAAAAAGCATTTTTGTTGAAAAATTAAATGTTAACGAAGGAGATAAAGTTTCTTTTGATAGAGTTCTTTTTTTAGCTAATGGAGAAGATGTTAAAGTAGGTTCTCCAGTTGTAGAAGGAGCTAAAGTTTCTGCTGTTGTTGAAAAACAAGTAAGGGGCAAAAAGCTTGTAATTTTTAAATTTAAGGCTAAGAAGAATTACAGAAAGAAAAAAGGTCATCGTCAACCATTTACTAAAGTTAAGATTGAAAGTATTGTATTTTAATGACGAAAATTTTTATTTTTAAAAAAGAAAATTTATACTCAGGTTTTGAAATGAATGGTCATGCAAATAAGTTTGCAGGAGATATTTTGTGTGCTACTCTTTCTTTCTTATCTATTAATACTTATAATTCTATTGAAAAGATTTGCTCTTTGACAAAAGAAGATATGAATTTAAAAGTTGATGATGGATATTTTAAAATTTTTATTGAATTAAAATATATTGATGAAGAAAGAATTAGAAGTATACAAACTTTATTTAAGAGTTTTGAAATTGGAGTTTTATCACTAAAAAAAGAATATAATAAATACATTGAAGTTTATTATAAGGAGGTGTAGAGTATGTTAAAGATGAATTTACAACTTTTTTCAAGTAAAAAAGGTTTAGGTAGTACTAAAAATGGTAGAGATAGTAGAGCTAAAAGATTAGGAACAAAAAGAGGGGATGGACAATTCGTTCTTGCTGGAAATATCTTAGTTAGACAACGTGGAACAAAAATACACCCAGGCTTAAATGTTGGTAAAGGTGGAGATGATACACTTTTTGCTAAGATTTCTGGTGTTGTAAAATTCGAAAGAAAAGGTAGAGATAAAAAACAAGTTTCTATTTATCCAGTTTAAGATTAAGCTCCTTATGGAGCTTATTTTTTTAGAAAGTTATTTTATATAAAATATGAAGTTTGAAAAATAAAAAAATTATAATTAAATTAATAAATTAAAAATTATAAAAAATAAAATATAAATTTAAGATTATTTACCATAATTAAAGTTATTAAAATGGTAATAATCATCTGATTAGTTAACAGTAGAGGTGAATATATGAAAAGGCCATTAGTTTGTGTTGTTGGAAGACCAAATGTTGGAAAATCTACTCTTTTTAATAAACTTATAAATAGAAGAATTGCTATAACTGAAGATATACCTGGAGTTACAAGAGATAGGCTATATCAAGATTGTGAATGGCAAAATAAACATTTTATACTTTGTGATACTGGTGGACTTGAGCCAAACAGTGAAGATGTTATTTTAAAAAAAATAAAAGAGCAAGTTGATGTTGCAATGGAAAATGCAGATGTAATTTTATTTGTTGTTGATGGAAAATTGGGTTTAACAGATGATGATATGGAAATTGCAAATTATCTTAGAAGAACAAAAAAGCCTGTTGTTATTTCAGTAAATAAAGTTGATAGTCATAAAACTCCTATGGAAGTTTATGAATTTTATAGTCTTGGTTATGAAAAATTAAATATAATTTCTTCTACACAAGGGTTTGGACTTGGAGATTTACTTGACGAGATTGTAAAAGAATTTCCAAAAAATAGTTACACAGAAAAAGAAGATGAAATAACTAAAGTAGCTTTAATTGGAAAGCCAAATGTTGGTAAAAGTTCACTTATAAATAAAATTTTAGGCAAAAATCGTATGATTGTTTCAGATATAGCAGGAACTACAAGAGATTCAATAGATTCTAGAGTTAGTATAAATGGTAAAGATTATATATTTACTGATACAGCTGGACTTAGACGAAAGAAAAATATAACTGAAAATTTAGAAAAATATAGTGTAATACGAACTTTAAATGCAATAGAGAGGTCGGATATTGCCATATTATTAATAGACGCTACAGAGGGTATTACGGAACAAGATACTAAAGTTATAGGTTTTGCAAAAGAACAAAATAAAGCTCTTATAGTCGCTGTTAATAAGTGGGATTTAGTTGTTAAAGATAATAAAACATATAAAAAGTTTGAAGATGAAATAAGAACAAAATTAAGTTTTGTTCAATATGCACAGATTGTATTTATTTCTGTAAAGACTGGTCAAAGACTTGATAAGCTTTTTGAAGCTATTGAAATAGCTGATGAAAATTATAGTCTTAGAATTTCAACAGGAATTTTAAATGATATTATAAATGAAGCTATAGTTCATAATGCTCCACCAACAGATAAAGGACAAAGACTTAAAATATTTTATACAAGTCAAGTTTCAACAAGACCTGCAAAATTTTTAATTTTTGTAAATAAAATTGAGCTTATGCATTTTTCATATTTGAGATATATAGAAAATCAAATTCGTAAAAATTTTTCTTTTATTTCCGTCCCTATAGTTTTTGAACTTAGACAAAGAGGAGAAGAAAATGTTTAAGATTTTGATTTGTATATTAATTTCATATTTATTAGGAAATATTTCTGGAGCTATTATTTTCGGAAAAATTTTATTTAATAAAGACATAAGAAAATATGGAAGTAAAAATGCAGGAACAACTAATGCTTTAAGAGTTTTTGGATTAAAGGTTGGAATTTTAACTTTTTTAATTGATTTTTTTAAAGCAATTTTAGCGTGTTTTTTTGGATTTTTATTACTTGGGGTAAATGGTGTTTATTTATCGGCTATATTTGTTGTTTTAGGACATAATTTTCCTATTTTTTTAAATTTTAAAGGTGGAAAGGGCATAGCTTGCTCTTTTGGATTTATTGTTTTTTTTGATTATAAACTTGCTTTTATTACATTACTATTTTTTATTTTAATTGTATTTTTTACAAGATATATTTCTTTAGCTTCTATGTTATCAACAATATTTGCAATTTGTTTGAGTTTTATTTTTGGTTATAGAAGTATATATTTATTTTTAACTTTGTTTTTACTTAGTATACTTTCAATATTTAGACATAAAGAAAATATAATTCGTTTGATTAACAAAAAAGAAAATAAAATTTCTTTAAAAAATAGAAAAAAGGCTTGATTTATTTTTAAAAATATAATAATATATTATGTAGCTTATAAAAAATATAATAACATTTTAAATTATGTATAATTTAGGAGGAAATTTAATGAAAATTTTAGTAATTAATTGTGGAAGTTCTTCATTGAAATATCAACTTTTTGATATGAAAGATGAAAGTGTGTTATGTAAAGGACTAGTAGAAAGAATAGCTATTAATGGTTCAAAATTAACTCATAAAGTAGGAGATAAAAAATTAGTTGTAGAAGAAGATATGAAAGATCATACTGAAGCTATTAAACATGTTTTTAATGCTCTTTTAGATGAAAAATATGGAGTTGTAAAAAGTTTAGATGAAATTGGAGCTATTGGACATAGAGTTTTACATGGAGGAGATACTTTAACTAAATCTACAATAATAGATGATCATGTAAAAGCGAAAGTTGAAGAATTTATTAAGTTCGGACCATTACATAATCCAGCTAATTTAATGGGAATTAGAGCTTGTGAAAAATTAGTTCCTGGAAAGAAAAATGTAGCAGTATTCGATACAGCATTCCATCAAACAATGCCTGCAAAAACATATATGTATGCAATTCCTTATGAATATTATGAAGATTATAGAATTAGAAAATTTGGTTTTCATGGAACAAGCCATAGATATGTAACTTTAAGAACTGGACAATTATTAGGAAGAAATGACCTTAACATAATAACTGTTCATTTAGGAAATGGTTCATCTATTTCAGCAATAAAAGAAGGTAAATGCTTTGATACATCAATGGGACTTACACCACTTGAAGGTTTATTAATGGGAACAAGAAGTGGAGATATTGACCCTACTGTTATGAATTTCTTAATGAGCGAAAAAGGATATACTCCAGAAGAAGTAAATCAAATTTTTAATAAAAAATCTGGTGTTCTTGGAGTTTCAGGTTTAAGTTCTGATTTTAGAGACTTAGAAGAAGCAGCAGATAATGGAAATGAAAGAGCAAGACTTGCACTTGATATGTTTATTACAAGAGTAAGAAAATATATTGGTGGATATATGGCAGAACTTGGACATGTTGATGTAATTTCATTTGCTGGTGGAATTGGAGAAAATTCTGCAACTATCCGTAAAGCAGTTCTAGAAAATATGGAAGAATACGGAATTGTTATAGATGATTCAAGAAATGATACAAGAGAAGAATCTGTTATTTCTGCTGATAATTCAAGAATTAAAGTTTTAGTTGTTCCAACTAATGAAGAACTTATGATAGCAAGAGATACATTAGAATTAACAAAGTAAATTCTAAGTAAATTTTAAAATAAATATTGACAAAATTATACTTTTATAGTATAATAACTCCGTTATCCGTTAAAACGGGCTATAGTATATATTTTTAGGAGGTGTTATAATGGCAGTACCAAAGAGAAAAACTTCAAAAGCAAAAAGAGATAAAAGAAGAGCATCTTCATATAGATTACCTAAAGTAACTCTAGTAAAAGATAAAGAAACTGATGAATTAATCGTTCCTCATAGAGTTAATCCATACACAGGAATGTATAAAGGAAGAAAAGTAATTGATGTTGAATAAATTATTTATTAAAAGGATTTAGATTTTCTAAATCCTTTTAATTTAAGGAGATTTTATTTTGATAAAAGAAAAGAAAGAAAAGAAAATCGGAAAAAAATTTTTTATTATATTTTTTTTAATTTTAATTATATTTTTTTCCATTTATTTTTATAAAAATTATAAAAATAACAAAGAAAAATTAGAAATGACTAAGCCATATAATTTTGAAAATATACAAACGCAAAGATCTGAAGATTTTACAGATTATATTACAAATTATTCTAAGACTACTTGTGAAGCTTTGCTTTATAAAAATATTGATGATAAAAAGGAAAATCAAAAATGTAAAGAAGGAGTTTATTTAAAAACTTATGGTAGTAAAGATGGCTTTAGTAAAGTTAAATTTGAAGATTCTTTTTATTATACTAAAAGTGAAAATCTTGAGAATGTATCTAAAGGGGATAATTTTAAAGTTATAAAAGGAATATTACTTGTAAATACAAAATATAAATTGTCAGAGGATTTTAATCCTGGATTTGATAAATTTGTATCAAATCAAGTAGACCTTATGACTATTGATGCAAAAAGAGAAAAGGTAGATCTTGATATTTATAGAGATTTCATAAGCTATGAAGAGCAAAAACAATATCGCAAAAATTCTCCTAAATTTAAAAATTCTATTATTTATCAATTATATGATGTTCCAGGGCATAATGAATCACAAATTGGAGAATGTATAGATATAATTTCTAAAGATGAAGATAAGAATTTAAATGAAAAATTTAAAGAAACGAAAGAATTTTTGTGGATGAAAAAAAATGCTCATAAATACGGATTTATATTAAGATTTCCTGAAAACAAAGAAGATATAACTAACTATAAATTTACTCCATGGCATTTTCGATTTGTAGGAGTTGAAGTTGCAAAAAAAATATATGATAAAGATATTACATTAGAAGAATTTTTAAAAAAATAGTATCATTTAAAATATATTATATAATATTAAAAAAGATATATTTATTCCTTAATACTTTGTTTATTAAAGTTTTATAGAATATAAAATATATCTTTTTTTTATGAAAAAATAAAAATAAAATATATAATAATTATTTAAAAGACTTTATATAAATATAAATTTATGTTATAATGATAAAAGGTTATATTATATGGAGAATAATGTATGGTTTTTAAAAATTATAGATTTAAATTTTTTGTACTTACTTTACTTTTTATTTTGTCATTTATATTTTCTTTTTCAATTGGAAGATATCCTGTTAAGTTTTTAGATGTAGTTTCTGTTATTGTAAAGAAGATATTTTATTCTAGTAATGAAATTAGTACAAATTCAACAATTATTTTAAATATTAGAGTTCCTCGTGTTTTATGTGCAGTTTTAGTTGGAGCAGGACTTTCAACAAGTGGAGCCTTATTTCAAGGTCTTTTAAAAAATCCAATGGTAAGTCCTAATATTTTAGGAACTACACAGGCTTCAGCTTTTGGAGCTGCATTAGGAATTTTACTTGGATTTAATTTTTTTACTATTACTTTTTTATCTTTTTCATTTGGAATTATTTCTATTTTTCTTGCTTATTCGACAAGTAAAATTTTTAAAGCAGATAGAATATTAGGTCTTATTTTAATTGGAATTGTTATATCAAGTTTGTTTTCTGCTTCAACATCTTTTATAAAGCTTGTAGCAGATACAGAAAATCAGCTTCCAAGTATAACATATTGGCTTATGGGTTCACTTTCTTGTGTTAAAATGATAGATTTTAAATTTATATTTTTTCCTATTCTAATTGGACTAATTGTGTCAAATTTGTATAAATATGAAATAAATATTTTTACCATGGGAGAAGATGAAGCAAAAACTTTGGGACTTAATACTGAAAAAGTAAGGTTTATAATAATTTTTTTTGCAAGTTTAATTACTGCATCGTGTGTTTGTGTAACGGGTGTTATAGGTTGGATTGGACTTATAATTCCACATTTTGCAAGGCTTATTTTTGGAGATGATTATAGATTTGTAATTCCAGCAAGTGGGCTTTTAGGAGCAACATTTCTTTTAGTAGTAGATATTTTTTGCAGGAATATTACAACATCAGAAGTTCCTGTTGGAATAGTTACATCATTTGTTGGGGCTCCCATATTTCTATATTTGATTTATAAAAAGGGGAGAAATTATGATAGAGGTTAAAAATTTATCTGTTCGTTATGGAAAAAATGAAATTTTAAAAAATGTGAATTTTTCTTTAAAAAAAGGAGAAATAATTTGTATTTTAGGTGAAAATGGCTCGGGAAAATCTACTCTTTTAAAATCTTTATTAAAACTTATAGATAGCGTTGGAGAAGTTTTAATTGAAGGTGAAAATCTTAAAAATTTTGATAACAAAAAACTTTCAAGATATATTTCTTATATTCCTCAGATACATTTTCCTTCATTTGATTATACAGTTTCAGATGTGGTTTTGATGGGAAATTTTTCAAAAAATAATAACTTTTTTTATAAAATTACTCAAAAAGATTATAAAAAAGTTAATGAAATTTTAAATATGCTTGGTATTTCTTATCTTAAAGATAAAAATTATAGATTAATAAGCGGAGGAGAAAGGCAACTTGTTTTAATAGCAAGGGCTATTTTACAAGCAAATAAATATATTTTTATGGATGAACCTGTTGCAAATTTAGATTATGGCAATCAACTTAAAATTATGAATATTTGTCTTCAATTAAAGAAAAATAATATTGGATTTTTAATTACTACTCATAATCCTAATCACGCTTTAATTTATGCAGATAGAGTTTTGATAGTTAAAAAAAATAAAGAAATTCTTTTTGGAGAAAAAAATGAAATTTTAACAAAAGAAAATATGGAAAATTTATATAATATACCTATTGAAATTATAGATTTTTTAGAAAATAAAATTTTAACACCAAATTATAGAAAGGCTATTGGAAAAAATGTTTTGGAATGAAGAAAGATTAAAATGGTATTTTATAGCTTCTGTTTATACGAAATACCATAAAAATATGGCTAATGTATTAAAAAGTATAATTCCTAAAGGGGAAAGTTTGATGGATTTAGGTTCAGGTCCTGCTCTTTTATCTCTTGAATTAAAAGACTATTTTAAAGAAATTTTAGCTATTGATTTTGATGAAAGTGTAATTTCACTCTTAAATAAAAAAATAGAAAAAGAAAATATTAAAAATTTTAAAGCTTATAGTTTTGATTGTTATGATGAAAAACTTTTTTTAAATTTTTCTAAAAAAGATAATATTTTATTTAGTCATTTTGGAAAAATTGAAGAATATTTTTCATATTTTAAAAACTTTTTTAATAAAAGAATGATAATAATAAGAAATGATATTGAAAAAAATATTGTATATAATAAAGATAAAGATACAATACAAGATATCACAAATTATTTAGAAAAATTAAATATTAATTATAAAATTTACAGACAAAATTTTGAATTTGGTCAACCGCTTTTAGATGAAGAAGAAGCAATTTATTATCTAAAAAAGTGGTATAAAGAAAATTATATTAAATTGTTATCTAATATCAAAGATATAGATTATTTTTACAATGGAATAAGGTATACAAAATATTATTGTAAACCTAAAAGCACAGCTATTGTAATAGTTAAAAAGGAGGATTTAGATGAAAAAATTTAAAAAAATTTTATCATTATTTTTAGTTTTTGGATTAGTTTTTACTGGATGTTCTAGTAAAAATGCTAATAATGATAAAAAAGAAGTAACTAAAACTTCAACTGAACAAAAGGATACTAGAGTTTTTAAGGACGATTTAGGTAGAGAGGTAACTTTAAAGACAAAAATTGAAAAAGTTGCTCCATCAGGAAATCCAGCTCAAGTTATGCTACACGTTTTTGAACCTTCAAAAATGGTTGGCGTTGCTAGAAAATTTTCACAATCAACTGAAAAATATTTACCAGATGCTTTGAAAAAATTACCAGAATTTGGTGCTTTTTATGGTAAAAAAGCAAATTTAAATATGGAAGCAGTTGTAAGTGCTAAACCTGATGTTATAATTGATATGGGTGAAAAGAAAAAGGGAATTGAAGAAGATCTTAATAAATTACAAGAACAATTAAATATTCCAGTTGTATTTATAGAACTTACTTTAGACAAATTACCTGATTCTTTTATAAGACTTTCTGAAGTTTTAGGAAATGAAAAAAGAGCAAAAGAACTTTCTAAATACATTAGAGATACTTATGCTCAAATAAAACAAAATAAAGAAAAAATAAAAGATGTAAAGACTGTTTATTATGCTGGAGGTAAAAATGGACTTTTTGCAAATGCTAAAGGTTCTATTCAAGCAGATATTATAGAATTTATTGGTGCAAAAAATCCAATTGAAGTTGAAAAAATAAACGGTGGTATGGGAAATGAAATTCCTTTTGAAAAATTACTTGAAGTAAATCCTGATTTTTTAATTTTTGATTCAAAAGAATTATTAGATCAAATAAAAAAAGATGAAACATTTAAAGCTTTAAAAGCAGTAAAGGAAAATAAAATTACATTTGCTCCATCACAACCTTACGGATTTTTTGGAAGACCACCAGCTGTAAATAGAGTTATAGGTATGAAATGGCTTTCTAATTTAGTTTATCCTGAAATTTATAAATATGATATGAATAAAGAACTAAAAGAATTTTACAAACTATTTTATAATTATGACTTAAAAGATGATGAAGTAAAAGAAATTTTAGGTAAATAAAATATTTTAAAATAAACATAGAATTTTTCTATGTTTATTTTTTTATTTAAAGTTATTTTAAAAATTATATAAAAATTAAAATTATATAAGAAGCAATAGAAAAATTAATAATAAAAATAATTTTTGATTTGTTTTTTTGTTTTATATATAATATTATTTCTTGATTTTTGCTATCTTATATAGTATACTAATTATATAAAAATAAAGGAGATACCTTATGAATTTGAAATTTAAAAGAATTGTTATTAAACTTAGTGGCGAAGCCTTATCTGGTGGAATTGGACATGGCCTTGATGATGAAACAATAGAAAAAATTTGTGCTTCTATTAAAGAAGTATATGATTTAGGAATTCAAATTTGCATTGTTGTTGGAGGAGGAAATTTTTGGAGAGGTAGATCTAGTGAAAAAATTGAAAGGTCAACCTCAGATCATATGGGAATGCTTGCAACTATAATAAATGCTTTAAGATTGCAAGCAACACTTGAAAATATGAAAATTCCTACAAGGGTACAAACTGCTATAAGCGTATATGAAGTCGCAGAACCATTTATAAAAAGAAAGGCTGAAAGACATCTTGAAAAAAATAGAATTGTAATTTTTGGAGCAGGAACTGGAATGCCATATTTTTCAACAGATACAACTGCAGCACTACGTGCAGCTGAGATGAATGCAGATGTTATTTTACTTGGAAAAACTGGAACAGATGGCGTTTATGATTGTGATCCTAACAAATTTAAAAACGCGAAAAAATTCGATGAATTAACATATATTGAAATTTTAAATAAAGGGCTTGGAATAATGGATACAACGGCAACATCACTTTGTATGGATAATAATATTCCTTTGGTTGTATTTGGTATTGATGATCCAAAAAATTTAATTTTAGCTGCAAAAGGCGAAAAAGTAGGAACTATAGTAAGGGGGAAATAATATGAAACAGATACTTAATGAATTAGAAAGAAAAATGAAAAAAACTATTGAATCTTATGAAAATGAACTTTCTGGTGTTAGAGCAGGTAGAGCTAATCCACAAGTTTTAGATAAATTAACAGTTGATTATTATGGAACTGAAACACCTATTAAACAAGTTGCTTCTATTTCTGTACCAGAAGCAAGACTTTTAGTTATTCAACCTTGGGATATTTCTTTAATAAAACCAATAGAAAAAGTTTTGCTTAAATCAGATTTGGGTATCACTCCATCAAATGATGGTAAAGTTATAAGACTTCCATTTCCTGCATTAACTGAAGATAGAAGAAAAGAACTTGTAAAAGTTGTAAAAGGATATAGTGAAAATGCTAAAGTTTCAATTAGAAATTTAAGACGTGAAAGTCTTGAAAAACTTAAAAAAATGCTAAAAGATAAAGAAATTAGTGAAGATGAATTAGCGCAAGCCGAAGAAAATGTACAAAAAGTTGTTGATAAATTTACAAAAGAAATTGAAGAAATTACAAAGAAAAAAGAAAAGGAATTAATGGAAATTTAAAATAGTGAAAAATATAGATTTAGATAATTTACCAAAACATATTGGGATAATTATGGACGGCAATGGAAGATGGGCAAAAAAGAGATTTCTTCCACGACTTGCTGGACATAAAGAAGGAATGAAAAGAGTTATAGATATTGTTGAAAAATCTTGTAGATTAGGAATTAAAACTCTTACTTTATATGCTTTTTCAACTGAAAATTGGAAAAGGCCAAAAGAAGAAGTAAATGGTCTTATGGATATTTTGGTTGTGTATATAAATTCACAACTAAAAAGAATATTAGAAAATAATATTATTTTTAGAGTTATTGGAGATTATAGTAAATTACCAAAACCTGTTGTTAAGCTTTTAGATGATAGTATAGAAAAAAGTAAAAACAATTCAGGTATGGTTTTAAATATAGCTTTAAATTATGGTGGTAGATCAGAAATTATTTTTTCTATTAAAACTTTAGTAAATGATATTGTAAATAATAAAATTTCTTTAAACAATTTAAATGAAGAAAATTTTAAAGATTATTTATATACTAAAGAAAATTCTGATGTTGATTTAATCATAAGAACTGGCGGAGAAAAGAGAATAAGTAATTTTATGCTATATCAACTTGCTTATAGTGAATTTTATTTTACAGATATTTTATGGCCAGAATTTTCTGAAAATGATTTGTGCGATGCTATATTTGATTTTCAAAATAGAAATAGAAGATTTGGGGGCGTTTAATGACTAGCTTTGTTACTAGAACTATAAGTGGAGCTTTTGTTTTGTTTTTAAGTATCTTATGCCTTTATTTTAAAGGAATAAGTTTAATTTTTTATGCTCTTTTTGTTAATCTTTTTTGCTTATTGGAATTAATTAAAGCATTTAAAATTAAAGATTTTAATTTAAAAATCATTGCAATAGTTTTTTCAACTTTAATAATTTTTTATATACGTTCTTTAGATATATTTATGTTTTTAGTTATTTTAATATTATATTTTGTTGTTATCTCTACCTATTATTTGTTTTTAGAAAAGATTAATATCTTAGATTTTATTAAGCTTACTTTCATATTTATATATATATCAATTCCTATGGGGCTTTTTTTAAATCTTGGAAATACAAATGATATTTGCCTTATTTACATAATTTCATGGGGAACAGATACTTTTGCTTATCTAGTAGGAGTTCTATTTGGAAAACATAAACTTTGTCCTAATATCAGCCCTAAAAAAACAATAGAAGGTGCTATAGGTGGCATTTTAGGATCAGTTATTCTTTTGAATATATTTAATATCTATATATTTAAATATAATCCTATTTTTATAAATCTTGTTGCTATTTTTTCATCTATAGTAGCTCAAATTGGAGATTTATTTGCATCTAAGATAAAAAGAGAAGCAAATATAAAAGATTTTGGAAATTTGATTTCAGGTCATGGTGGTGTATTAGATAGGTTTGACAGTATAGTTTTTCTTACGCCTGTTATATATGTGATTTTTTATGTTTTTGGAGGAAATATTTAGTATGATTATTAAGATATTGATAGCTCTACTAGTTTTTATGGTAGTAGTTACTTTTCATGAGTTTGGACATTTTATAATAGCTAAAAAATCGAAAATAAAAGTAAATGAATTTTCCGTTGGAATGGGACCTAAAATATGCTCAAAACAAAAAGGAGAAACTCTATATAGTCTAAGAGCCTTACCACTTGGTGGATATTGTGCTATGGAAGGTGAAGATGAGGGTGAAATTGAGAATAAAGATTTTTCTAATACAGGAAATTTTAATCAAGCACCGATAATCAGACGATTATTTACAATATTTGCAGGGCCATTTTTTAATTTCATCTTAGCTTTTTTAATAATGTTTTTAGTTTTTACGTTTAGAGGATGTCAAACTACTACTGTTTCAGATGTTATTGAAAATTCACCTGCAAAAAAATATGGAATTAAAGCTGAAGATACGATTATAAAAATTGAAAACTATAATATAAAAAATTGGCAAGATATTCAAACATCACTTTCAAAGCTAAATAAAGAAACTGTTAATGTTACTGTTTTAAGAGATAATAAAGAAAAAGAAATAAAATTAAGTTTTGATGGTTCTAACAAAAAAATGCTAGGGATAAAGTCAAAACTTAAAAGAAATATTTTTGTTTCAATTAAAGAAGCTTTTAAAACTATAATTTATTTTATATTTTCTATGTTTGAAGTTTTAAAAGGACTATTTACAGGAAAAGTTGGAGTAGGTCAACTTTCTGGTCCTATTGGTGTTGTTGGAGCTATAAGTAGTGCTGCAAGTAGTGGAATTTTTCCATTATTATATATAACTGCTTTTATAAGTGTTAATTTAGGATTTATAAATTTACTTCCAATTCCTGCTTTAGATGGAGGAAGATTACTATTTTTGATAATAGAATTAATTAAAGGAAAGCCTATCTCAAGAGAAAAAGAAGGATTAGTGCATACAATTGGATTTATATGTCTAATGGTGCTTATCTTATTTGTTTCTTTTAAAGATGTAATTAGGCTTGGTATTTTTGGGGCAAAATAATGAAAAGAAAAATTACAAAAAAAATTTATGTGGGGAACGTTCCTGTTGGGGGAGGTTCTCCTATTTCTATACAATCAATGACAAATACTATAACAAAAGATATAGTTTCTACCGTTAATCAAATAAATAGATTAGCAAATGAAGGTTGTGATATAAGCAGAAGTGCTATAAATGATTTAGATGATGCTTTAGCTATTACTAAAATTAAGTCTCTTACAACTATTCCGTTTATTGCAGATATTCAATATGATTATAAACTTGCACTTTTAGCTGTTGAAAATGGAGCAGATTGTTTAAGAATTAATCCAGGAAATATTGGCGGAAAAAATAGAGTTAGAGAAGTAGTTAGAGCTTGTAAAGATCATAATATTCCTATAAGAGTAGGAGTTAATTCTGGGTCTGTAAATCAAAAATTTATAGATAAATTTAATGGAGTAAATAAAGAATCAATTGTATATAGTGCATTAGACCAAGTTGAATTTTTAGAATCTTTAAATTTTGATAAGATTAAGATTTCTATAAAATCTAGTAATGTTAATGTTTGTGTGGATTCTTATGAACTTTTAAGTAGTTTATGTGATTATCCGCTTCATTTAGGAATTACAGAGGCTGGACCTACTTTTAGAGGAAGTATAAAATCTGCTGTTGGACTTGGTATAATTTTATCAAAGGGAATTGGTGATACTATAAGAGTTTCTTTAACTGGAGATCCTGTTGAAGAGGTAAAAGTAGCTAAAGAGATTTTACGTTCTTTAGGTCTTTATAAAGAAGGTATTGATTTGATTTCATGTCCTACTTGTTCAAGAACAAAGATAGATTTAATTTCTATTGTTCAACAGGCTGAAAAGGAATTGAAACATATAGATAAAAAATTAAAAATTGCAATAATGGGCTGTCCTGTAAATGGACCTGGAGAAGCAAAAGAGGCTGATTTAGGTATTGCAGGTGGTAATGGTAAAGGATTAATTTTTAAAAAGGGAAAAATTATAAAGAAAGTAGAAGAAAAAGATTTACTTAAAGAGTTAATAGTTGAAATAAATAATTATAAGGAGGAATAAAATGTTTAGAAGTTTAAAAAGCTTATATTTTTCTAACCGTAAAAATTATACATTTAATGAAGATTTTATAATTTCAGATTTTGTAATAAGTGAAAATAAGGTATCTTTTAAGCTTCTAACTTTTTTTGATGATTTTGGAATTGAAGAATTTATTATTTTAGATAAACAATTACATGAACTGTTTAATTCAAAAGAAGTTGTTTTTTCTGTAGATAAAATTTCTTTAACTAATGATTTAAAAGATTATTATTATATAATTTCATATAATGAATTTATTTCAAAAGTTAATGATTTACTTAAAGAATATCAACTATCTTTAAAAGTAGATGATAGAATAAATTTCTTAGATAAAAAAATAGAAATATTTATAGAAAATTCTGCTGATAGATTTAAACTTATTTCAAATGGATTTATTAAAGAGATAAATGAATTTTTATTATCTAAAAATATAAAAGATACTGAAGTCGTGATGCTAAATTCGTTACATATTGAAAATACAGAAAATAAATTCAATTTAAATATAAAAGATAAATTAAAAAAAATACAAAAAGAAATTGTACTAGATAGAGAAAATAAAGAAAATAAACAAGATAAAAAAAATAATAGTAATGAACAAATAAATCATAATTTTAGAATTGGTAGAAAAATTTCTGAAAAAGAAAAACTTCTTCAAATTTTAGATTTAGATGAAAATACAGGAAATTGTAAAATTGAGGGAAAAATTTATAATCTAGATATAAGAGATACAAAATCTGGTAAAAAAATAGTTTCTTTTGAATTAGATGATGATACATCTGCAATAACATGTAAAAAATTTTTTGAATCTAAAGATATTAAGTCTTTTAACGAAATAGTAAATGAATCTTCTGTAAAAAAAGGATTAAGTGCAAGACTTTTTGGAAAAGTATCTTATGATAGTTATATAAAAAGTATTTCAATGTTTGTAACAAGTATGGAAATCATACCAAATAAAACCTATGTGGATAATGCAAAAGAAAAGAGAGTTGAGCTTCATCTTAATTCACAAATGACAGGACTTGACGGTTGTGTAAGTCTTAGTGAATTAAAAAATAGACTTTTGCAAATGGGTCATAGTGCAGTTGGCGTTACAGATATTGGAGTGGTTCAGGCTTATCCAGAAATGATGAATTTATTTTCTGATGGTAAAATAAAAGCTCTATATGGCGTAGAGATGAATTTATTAGAAGATCATCCAAGAATTTTATACAATTATAAAAAAACAGCAGATTTTTCTAAATTTGTTGCTTTTGATATTGAAACGACAGGACTTTCACATCTTAAAAATAAAATTACAGAAATTGGTGCTGTTAGAATTGAAAATGGACAAGTTGTTGAAACATTTAATGAACTTGTTAATCCAGAGCAACTTATTTCAGAAGAAATAACTAATCTTACAGGCATTACAAATGAAATGGTTGTTGATAAACCTATAATAAATGAAGTATTACCAAGATTTTTAGAATTTGCTAAAGGCTGTGTTCTTGTAGCACATAATGCAGAATTTGATATTTCTTTTATAAAAACTAATTCTAAAAGATTAAATCTTAACTTTGATCCTACTTTTATTGATACTATGGGATTTGCAAGATCAGTTTTACCAAATTTAAAAAATCATAAACTTAATACTTTGTGTAAAGAGCTATCAGTAACTTTGTTAAATCATCATAGAGCTAGTTGTGATGCACAGGCTTGTGGTGGAATTTTGCTTGAACTAATTAAAATTATAGAAAAATCCGGAAAAACTTTTGATGAAAATATAAATGAAATTGAAACTTCATGGCCAAAATCTAGAAATATTTCATATAATTCTATAATCTATGTAAAAGAAATGAAGGCTTTAAGTGGTTTTTATAAAATGATTTCTAAAGGACTTATGAAATATTTTAGAAAAGTTGGTAATTTTCCAAAATCAGAGCTTAAAGAGTATAGAGATGGTCTTTTGATAGGCTCTGGTAATTGGGATGGAGAACTTTTTAGAGCTTTTCTAGATGAAAAAAGTGAAAAAGAAATTTTAGATATTGCTTCATTTTATGATTTTTTTGAAATTCAACCTATTTCTAATTTAATGCATTTATATTATAGAGGAAAAGTTTTAGAAATAGAAGATTTAAAAAATATAAATAGAAAAATTTATAATCTTGGAAAAAAATTAAACAAGCTTGTTGTAGCTACAGGCAATGTAAAGTATTTAGATAAAAATGATTATATTTTTAGAAATGTAATTTTATATAGTCAAGGAAATAAAAAACTTGAAAGTGAAGGAGCGTTTTATTTTAGAAATACACAACAAATGCTTGAAGAATTTTCATATCTTGGAAAAGATGAAGCTTTTGAAGTTGTAGTTACAAATACCAATAAAATAAAAGATAGCTTAGAAGATATTTTACCTATTCCTAATGGAACTTTTCCACCTTTTATAGAAGGGGCAGACGAAGAACTTAAAAAAATTTGCTATGAAAAAGCAAGGTCAATTTATGGAGAAAAACTTCCTGAAATAGTTGAAAATAGACTAGAGAGAGAACTTAATTCAATAATTAAAAACGGTTATGCCGTACTTTATATAATTGCACAAAAACTTGTATGGAAGTCTAATGATGATGGATATCTAGTAGGTTCAAGGGGTTCTGTAGGTTCTTCTTTTGCAGCTACTATGGCTGGAATAACAGAAGTAAATCCACTTATTCCACATTATATTTGTGAAAATTGTAAATTTTCTGAATTTCATAATGAATATAGTGGTATGTCGGGAGTTGATATGCCAGATAAAGTTTGCCCTAATTGTGGAAAAAATTTATTAAAACAAGGACATGATATACCATTTGAAGTTTTTTTAGGTTTTGATGGAGATAAAGAACCAGATATAGATTTAAACTTTGCAGGAGAATATCAACCAACTTGTCATAAATATACAGAAGAATTATTTGGACATGATAAAGTATTTAGAGCAGGGACTATTGGAACTATTTCAGACAAAACAGCTTATGGATATGTAAAAAAATATACAGAAGAAAATGAGATAACATTAAGCACTGGAAATATGAATAGATATGCTAGAAAAATAGATGGAATTAAAAGAACTAGTGGACAGCACCCTGGTGGAGTAATGATTGTACCACATAATAAAGAAATTTATGATTTTACACCTATTCAATATCCAGCTGATGATCCAAAATCTGGAGTAATAACTACGCATTTTAGTTATAAGGCTATAAGTGGTAGAATATTAAAGCTTGATTTGTTAGGACATGATGTTCCAACTATAATTAAACACTTAAGTGATTTAACATCTATTGATCCACTTACGATTCCTATGGATGATAAAGAAACTCTTAAAATTTTTTCTTCTACAGAAGGATTAAAATTTTCATCAGATAAATATAAAGATGATGTAGGAACTTTAGGAGTTCCAGAGTTTGGTACAAGTTTTGTTAGAGGAATGCTTCTTGAAACAAGACCTAAAACATTAACTGAATTGATAAGAATATCAGGACTTTCTCATGGAACTGATGTATGGTTAAATAATGCCCAAGATTTAGTAAATGAAGGAATGCCTTTAGCTGATACAATATGTACAAGAGATGATATAATGACTTATTTGATTTTTAAAGGTCTTGATAAGAAAAAATCTTTTAAAATTATGGAAACTGTAAGAAAGGGAAAACCACTAGATGAAGAAACTCAAAAATATATGTTAGATAATAATATACCAGATTGGTATTTAAAATCTTGTAAAAAAATAAAATATCTTTTCCCTAAAGCACATGCAGTAGCTTATGTATTGATGAGTTATAGAATTGCATATTTTAAAGTTCATTACCCTGAAGCGTTTTATGCAACATATTTTACCACTAAAATAGATGAATATTTAGGAAATTTAATTTTTAAAGGACTTAATGTTATTCAAGCAAAAATGAATGAATTAAAAGAACTTGGAAATTCTGCAACAAAAAAAGAAAAAGATACATTGTCAATATTAGAAGTTGCTGAAGAAATGTATTTAAGAGGTATAGTTGCAAGTAGAGTAGATCTTGAAAAATCACATTATTCAAGATTTTTAACTCCAGAAAAAGGAAAAATTTTACCTCCATTTAGAGCATTAGAAGGAGTTAGTGAAGCAGATTCTATTTCTATATATAATGAAAGTAAAAAGCTTCCATTTTTGTCGATTGAAGATTTTCAAAATAGAACAAAAATAAATAAAAATGCTCTTGAAGCGTTAAAAGAACAAGGAGTTTTAAATCATTTACAACAATCAAATCAAATAAGTTTATTTGATATGATGTAAATAAAAATAAAAAGCAAAAAAATAAAAAAGAAATTAATTTTAATATTATAAAATATTTATATAAAGTTTAAATTTTTATATTGTTTAAAATTTAATTGCTTTTTTATTTTTTTATACATACTAAGTTGACAAAGAACTATAAAATTTTATATACTATATAGGTAATATTAATTTTAAGGTAGTGATTTTATAAAAATAGCAGTAATTGGTGCTGGAGCATCTGGTTGTATGAGTGCAATATTTGCTAAAAATGAAAAAACGGAAGTTTTTTTATTTGATTGTAATGAAAAAATTGGAAAAAAAATTTTTATTTCTGGAAAAGGAAGATGTAATATTACAAACTCTAAAGATATTAGTGATTTTTTTGATCAAATAAATCATAATAAAAATTTTATGTACAGTAGTTTGTATTCTTTTACTAATGAAGATGTTATAAAATTTTTTAATGAAAATGGACTTGAAACTAAAATAGAAAGAGGTATGAGAGTTTTTCCAAAATCTGATAAATCTAGTGATGTTATAAAAGTTTTAGAAAAAGTTTTAATAAGAAAAAAAGTTAATATAATTTTAAATACTCAGATAGAAGATATTTTTTTAGATAATGAAAAATTTGTTTTAAAATCAAAACGAGGATTAGAAAAATTCGATAAGGTTATTGTTGCAACAGGAGGTATGTCTTATCCTTTTACAGGTTCAAAAGGACAAGGTTATAAACTTTTAAGTAAATTAGGTCATCATATAACGGATTTAAAACCGGGACTTGTTGGAATTGACATAAAAGAAGATTTGAGAAAATATGCAGGAGTTAGTCTTAAATTTGTTGATTTTAAAGTATATAATAAATCAAATAAGCTTATACATTGTGAGTTTGGAGAAATGTTATTTACTCATAATGGATTTAGTGGACCTATAGTTTTAAAGTCAAGTAAATACTTTAATAATAAAGAAAATTTTACTGTTTCAATTGATTTAAAACCAAGGTTAGATAGAAACACTCTAGATTTAAGATTGCTTAAAGAGTTTGAAAAAAGTAAAAATAAATCTTTAAAAAATGCTCTTTCAAACGTGCTTATAAATTCTATGGTTGAATTAGTTTTAAAATATAGTTCTATTGATGGAGAAACTATTGTAAATCAATTAAAAAAATCAGATAGGCTACTTTTAGTTGAAACAATAAAGAATTTAAAATTTAATTTTAAATCTTTAAGACCATTAAGTGAGGCTATAGTAACAACTGGAGGAATTGATGTAAAAGAAGTTGATTCATCTACTATGGAAAGTAAAAAAATAAAAAATTTATATATTGTAGGAGAACTTTTAGATGTTGATGCAAATACAGGAGGTTATAATTTAACCATAGCATTTGCAACAGGACATCTTGCAGGAGTTTCTTGTTTAAGAAAGGAAGAATAGTATGGTTTATATAATAGCTATTGATGGACCTTCAGGGGTTGGAAAAAGTACAATTGCAAAAAAGTTATCAAAGATTTTGTCAATAAATTACATAGATACAGGTGCAATGTATAGAGCAATTGCTTATAAATTAATTGTAAATAAAATTTCTTTTGATGATCATGAAAAAATAAAAGAAATTTTAAATAAAACAAAGTTAGATTTTAAAGCAAATCATCTATATGTAGATGATAAAAAAGTTTCTAAAGAAATAAGAACTGATGAAGTTTCAAAAGTTGCATCATTAATTTCATCTTACCCTTATGTTAGAGAAAAATTAGTTGAAATTCAAAGAGAAATTGGAAAATATGACAGTTGTATTCTTGATGGAAGAGATGTTGGAACTGTTATTTTTCCAAAAGCTGATATTAAATTTTATTTAACAGCGTCAGTTAAAACAAGAGCAAAAAGAAGATATTTACAAAGTGGAAAGAAAAATGGTCTTACTCTTAGTGAGGTAACAAAAAGTATAGAAAAACGTGATTTTGATGATATGAACAGAAAGTGTTCTCCTCTTAAAAAAGCAAAAGATGCTATTGAAATTGACTCTACTGATAAATCTTTAAAAGAAACAGTTTTAAAATTCTTATCGTATATAAGAGGAAATTAATATGTATAGAGTTTTAAAAGCTATTGTTGGTGTTTTATTTAAACTTATATACAGAATAAATGTAAAAGGAATTGAGAATATTCCTAAAGATGGAGCGTTTATAGTAAGTGCAAATCATACACATATCTTTGATCCTATTGTACTTGCTCTTATAATCGATAGACAAGTTTTTTTTCTTGCAAAAAAAGAGCTTTTTAAAAATAAAATTTTTTCTAAATTTTTTTCATCCTTAGGAGTTATTGCTATAGATAGAAAAAACAATGATTTTAAAGCAATAAAAATGTGCTTTAAAGTTATAAGAAATAAAAATATTCTTGGTATTTTTCCAGAAGGAACAAGAGTTAAAAATGTTGATATAAGTAACATGAAAAAAGGAGTTGCACTTATAGCACTTAAAAACGACACAGATATTGTTCCAATTCATATAGATGCAAGTTATAAAATCTTTTCAAAAATTAATATAGAAATATATAAAAAGATAGAAGTAAATGAATTTAAAAATTTAGATGAATCGGAGGCAATTGATAAATTAACTGAAAAACTATTTAATAGTATTTATCAAAAATAGAATGAAAATTTATATTGCTGATAATGCAGGTTTTTGTTTTGGAGTTAGAAGAGCTATAAAATTAGCTAAAAAAACTTTAGATGATGATAAAAATAAAAATATTTATTCCTATGGTGAGTTAATTCATAATCCACAAGTTGTTAAAAAATTTGAACAAAGAGGATTAAAAGTTATAGATGATTTTGAAAATAAAGAAAAGGGAACTATAATTTTAAGATCTCACGGTATACATCCTTCTATAAAAAGAAAAATGAATGAATTTGGACATAAAAATGTAGATTGCACTTGCCCAGTGCTTTTAAATATATATAGAAAAATCGAAAAAAAAATTAAAGATGGCTTTAAAATTGTAATAGTTGGTGACAAAAATCATCCAGAAATTAAAGCGATGAGTGGATATTGTGGAGAAGAATATTTTATAATAAATACAAAACAAGAAGCAGAAATGATAAAAAATGAAAAAAATTTATATATTATTTCTCAAACAACCAATTTAATAGAGAAATTTTTTCAAATTTCTGATATAATAAAGGATAGGAATAAAAATGTTATAATTGAAAATACAATTTGCGATGCAACTTCAAAAAGACAAGATTCTTGTATGGAAATTTCTAAAATAGTTGATTGTATGATTGTTATAGGAGGATATAATAGTTCTAACACTAACAAATTATACGATGTAGCTAAGAAATATTGTAAAAATGTATATAGGATAGAAACATTTTTAGATTTACCACTTAAAGAGATGGTAAAATATAACAAAATAGGATTAACCGCCGGCGCTTCAACTCCGGATTGGTTAATAGAGGAGGTAGTTGAAGGTATGGAAATGTTAAGTAAGGATGAATTTATGCAACAAGTAGAAGGGAGTATTAAGAAGATTTATCCACGAGAAGTAGTAAAGGGAACTATAATTTATGTTACTGATACTGAAGTAATGGTAAATATAGGTTATAGAAGTGACGGTATTATTAAGCTTGATGAGTTATCTACTGATAGTACAAAAAAACCTAAAGATTTATTTACAGAAGGTCAAGAAATTGATGTTTATGTTGTTAAATTAGATGATGGAGAAGGTAATGTTGTGTTATCAACAAAGAGGGTTGAATCTTTAAAAGATTGGCAAAAACTTGTTGAAAAATATAATAATAAAGAATTGGTAGAAGCTGAAGTTGTAAAAGAAGTTAAATCCGGCCTATTAGCTACTGTTGATGGAGTAAATGCTTTTATTCCTGCAAGTCATATTACAACTAGCTTCGTAAAAGATTTTTCTCCATATATTGGAAAAAAATTAGAATGTTTTATAATTAATATTGATGAAAGAAAGAAAAAAGTTGTTCTTTCAAGAAGAGAAGTAGAAGAAAAAGCTATTAAAGAAAAATTAGATTTAGCTTGGAGTAAACTTAATGTTGGTGATGTTTTAAAAGGAAAGGTAAGAAAATTAACTGATTTTGGAGCATTTGTAAATTTAGGAGAAGTTGATGGACTTATTCATGTTTCTGACATTGCTTGGAATAGAATAAAAACTCCAGCTGATGTTTTAACTGTTGGAGAAGAAGTAGAAGTAGTTATTTTGAAATTGAACAAAGAAAGAAACAGAATTTCTTTAGGTTTAAAACAATTAACAAAAAAACCATTTGAATTATTTTTAGAAAATAATAAAGTTGGAGATGTTGTAAAAGGCACTGTAATTAATTTAGTTGATTTTGGAGCTTTTGTTAAGTTAAAGGAAAATGTTGAAGGTCTTGTTCATATTTCACAAATTTCTCATGATCATATTGAAAAAGCTTCAGATGTTTTAACTGTTGGAGAAGAAGTTGAAGTTAAAATTTTAAATATAGATGAGGAAAATCAAAAGATTTCATTATCTATCAAAGAACTTTTAGAAAAACCTGTAAAAGAAGAAGTTAAAGAAGAAGTTAAAGAAGAAAAAGAAGAAACTGTAAAGTTTGAAAATCAAGAATTAGATAATTCAATTGGATCTTTACTTGATATAAAATTATAATTTATTGATTTTTAAAAGTTTATTAAATTATTAAAAATTAGGGAGTATATCCCTAATTTTTTTAATTTATTTTAGATGAATTTATCAAATATTTAATTTATGATATAATTAAATATATGATAAAGATTAAAAATATATTTGATTTGAGGTGAAGTATGAATTTATTAGAAGGCTTAAATAATAGGCAACTAGAAGCTGTAAAGTATTTTGATGGTCCTCTTCTTGTTTTAGCTGGAGCAGGTAGTGGAAAAACAAAAGTTTTAACAACTAAGATTGCTTATGCTATTTTAGAAAAAAAAGTAAATGAAAATAATATTTTAGCAATTACTTTTACAAATAAAGCTGCTAAAGAAATGAAAGAAAGAATTGAAAATATTTTTAAAAAAGATATTTCATCTATGTGGATTGGAACATTTCATTCTATTTGTTCAAAAATTTTAAGATTTAATATTGATAAAATAGGATATAATAGTAATTTTTCTATTTACGATAGAGATGATCAAAAACTTGTTTTGAAACAAATTTTTAAAGAAAATCCAAATTTTGAAACTTTACTTGGAGATTATAAAAATAATGTTTTAGGGTATATTAGCAAAGCTAAAGGAAAAAATATAAGTCCAAATGAATTTTTAGAACATTTTTCTTTTGGTAATACTACAGATATAATTTTAAAAATTTATAAAAAATATCAAGAAATTTTAAGCAAAAATAATGCTTTAGATTTTGATGACTTGATTTTTAAAACTATAGAGCTTTTAAAAAATCATCATGAAGTTTTAGATTATTATGCTGAAAAGTTCAAATATGTATATGTAGATGAATATCAAGATACTAATGATGCACAATATGAAATAATAAAGCTTCTTTCTACAAAGTATAGAAATGTTTGTGCAGTTGGAGATATTGATCAATCAATTTATGGATGGCGTGGAGCAAATATTTCAAATATTTTAAATTTTGAAGAAGATTTTAAAAATTCTAAGATAATTTTGCTTGAAGAAAATTATCGTTCGACACAAAAAATTTTAGATTGTGCTAATGGACTTATAAAAAATAATGTAAATAGAAAAGAAAAGAATTTATGGACTAAAAAAGAAGGTGGCGATGAAATTATATATAAAAGTCACCAAAATGAAAATTATGAAGCTTTAGATGTTAGTGAAACTATTTCAAAATTATTGTTAGAAGGTTATAACTTATCAGATATTGCTATTTTGTATAGAGCAAATTTTCAAGCTTTTCCAATAGAAAATGCTTTAAGAAAAAATTCTATTGTATATAAGATTATTGGGGGACTTAAATTTTATGACAGAAAAGAAATTAAAGATATCTTAGCTTATCTAAAACTTATTGCAAATCCTAAAGATGATAATGCTTTTAAAAGAATAATAAACTATCCTAAAAGATCTATTGGAGATGTAAGTTTAAATAAACTTTCTAAATTTTGCCTTGATGAAAAAATTAGTCTTTTTGAAGGTTTATTTAGATGTGAATTTTTAGATTCTTTATCTTCAAAAATTAAAGAAAATTTTGAAAAATTTAGAGATTTAATTTTTAAATTTATAAATTTAATAGAACAGTTAGATGTTGAAAACTTAACTAAAGAGCTTTTAAATGATTTAGAGTTTTTAACTTTTTTAAGTAAAGATGAAAAAAAAGAGTTTGAAAAAAAATTAGAAAATATAAATTTATTTTTAGAAGAGCTATCAAATAATTATAAAAAAGTTAGACTTATAGATTATCTTCAAACAAATAGTCTTTTATCAGATATTGATAAAACACAAGATGTTGATAATGTTGTAACTCTTACAACTGTTCATTCTGCAAAAGGACTAGAATATAAAGTTGTTTTTATAATTGGTATGAATGAAGGAATTTTTCCAAGTGAAAGATCGATTAAAGAAAGAAATGATGGAATCGAAGAGGAAAGACGACTTTTTTATGTCGCTATTACAAGAGCAAAAGAAAAGCTGTTTATTTCATCTACAAATTCTACTATGCTTTATGGAAGAACAAATATATATACTCCATCTTTATTTGTTGATGAAATAATAAATTTTGTTGATGATAAGAGTTCAAAAGCTAAATTTGATTTTGATTTAGATAAATTTTCAACTTCAAAAATTAGAAATGAAGCTTATTCTTATTCAAAAACATATATTTCAAATGATGATATTAAAAGAACTAAGTTAAATAAATCATTTAATAATAGTAAGATTGAAAAAAATTCTATTATTAATAAATTTAAAGTTGGAGAAAAAATAAAACATGAAAAATATGGCGTAGGTACCGTTATAAAATTAGAAAAAGCGTCAGAAAAAATTATGCTTATGGTTGCTTTTGATGATGTTGGTATAAAATTATTTGATTTAAAAAAAGAAAAAAGAATTACGAGGGCATAAATGGATAAACTACAAGAAATGAAAAAAATAGTAGAAAAATTAAATTTATGGGCATATCATTATTACACTTTAGATGCTCCAATTGTAAGTGATGCTGAATACGATAAATTATATGATAAACTTTTAGTTTTAGAAAAAGAAACTGGAAAAATTTTGGAAAATTCTCCTACACAAAGAGTTGGAGGAGAGGTTTTAGAAAAATTTCAAAAACACACTCATTTAAAAGAATTATATAGCTTACAAAAAGCACAAAGTATTGAAGAAATTATTGATTTTCATGATAGATGCAAAAAACTTTTAAATGAATACAATGCTTTAAATTCTACAAATAAAAAGCTAAAATATTATGTAGAATATAAATTTGATGGTCTTACTATAAATTTAACATATGATAATGGAAAATTAATTTCTGCTTCAACAAGGGGAAATGGAATTTATGGTGAAGAGGTCTTTGAACAAGTTAAAACAATTAAAAGTATACCTTTAGAGATTTCATATAAAGGTCTAATTGAAGTACAAGGTGAGGCTATTATGCCTCTTTCCGAGCTAAAAAAATATAACGAAAAAGAAAATATAAAATTAAAAAATGCAAGAAATGCAGCAGCAGGAGCTATAAGAAATTTAGATCCTAAAAAGACAGCAAAAAGAAATTTAGATGCTTTTTTCTATAACGTAGGTTATAAAGACAAAGACTATTTTAAAAATCAAGAAGAAATGATAGAATTTTTAAAAGAAAATAAATTTAAAGTAAATTCATATGAAAAAAAATGTGAAACCATAGAAGAAATTGAAGATAGAATAAAAGAAATTAAAGTTCTAAGAGAGAAAGTTGATTATTTAACAGATGGTGTTGTAATAAAAGTTTCAGATTTTGCTCTTCGTGAATTTTTTGGCTATACTAATAAATTTCCACGTTTTGCAATAGCATATAAATTTGATCCACAAGAGTATAGTACTATTTTAAAAGAAGTTTTGTGGAATGTTGGAAGAAGTGGAAAAGTTACGCCAACAGCTATTTTAGAACCTGTTGAAATAGGAGATGTAACTGTAAAAAGAGCAACACTTAATAATTATGATGATATTTTAAGAAAAGAAGTAAAAATAGGTTCTAGAGTTTTGGTTAGACGTTCTAATGATGTTATTCCAGAAATATTAGGTAGAATTTCTTCAGGTGAAGGAAAAGAAAAAGAAATTATTCTACCTACACATTGTCCTTTTTGTAAAAGTGAACTTATAAAAGATGGAGTAAATATATTTTGTCCAAATACTTTAGGTTGCAGTCCTCAACTTATATCTTCTCTTGTACATTTTTCAAGCAAAAACGCAATGAATATTGATGGATTAAGTGAAAAGACTATTGAAGCTTTATTTGAAAAATTAAAAGTTAATACAGTAGATAAAATTTATGATTTAACTTTTGATGATCTTTTAAGTTTAGATAAATTTAAAGAAAAAAAGGCAAATAATTTGTTAAATTCAATAGAAAAAAGTAAAAATGTAAATTTAGAAAATTTCATCTATGCACTTGGAATAAAAAATGTTGGTATAAAAACAGCAAAAGATTTAGCAAAAAAATTTAAAAACTTTGAAAATTTTAAAAATTCAACAGAAAAAGAACTTTTAGAAATAGAAGATATTGGAGAAGTTGTTGCAAGATGTATATTTGAATTTTTTAATGACGAGCATAGCAAACAATCTCTTTATAATTTACTTAGTAAAAACATTGTTATAAATGATTATTTAGATATTTCAACAGGAGAATATCTAAATAAAAAAATTGTTATAACAGGAAGTTTTAAAAATTATAAAAGAAGTGATTTAGAAAATATATTTTCATCAAAAGGTCTTATAATTCAGTCTAATATAGCAAAATCAACAGATATTTTAGTAGTTGGAGAAAAAGCTGGTTCAAAACTTGAAAAAGCAAAAAAATTTAAAACACAAATAATCGAACAAAAAGATTTAGAAGAATTTTTAGAAAAACTTTAAAAGAAAATTATATATTTACAGATATTATACTAAGGAGGTTTAATATGAAGTTAGAAAAAGAGGAAATTCAAAAATCTGTTTTAGATTTTTATAAAGATATAGCAATCGGAAAAGAAAAAGTAAAAAAAGATGTAAATGATTTAGCAAAATCTTTTGGATATTCAAATGAAGAACTTAAAAGTATACCTAAAGAAGCAAATCTTGGATTAGGCTGTGGAAATCCACAAGAGAAGTCAAAAGCTAAAGAATCAGAAGTAGTTGTTGATTTAGGATGCGGAAAAGGAATGGATGCATTTTTAGCAAGAAAATATTGTAAAGAAACAGGCTATGTAATAGGCGTTGATATGACGCTTGATATGATTACAGTTGCAAGAAAAATTGCAAAAAAGAAAAAATATAAAAATGTTGAATTTAGACTTGGAGAAATTGAACATTTACCTATTGCAGATAATATTGCAGATCTTGTTATAAGTAATTGTGTTATAAATCTTTCTACAGATAAAAAACAAGTATACAAAGAAATTTTTAGAATTTTAAAACCTGGTGGTAGAATTTCAATTTCAGATACAAGTTTATATAAACACTTACCAGAATCTGTAATTTCAGATCCTAAAATGTATGGAACTTGAATTGCAGGTGCTTTAACTCTGGATGAGCTTAAGGAAATTTTAAAAGAAGTAGGTTTTATAGATTTAGATATCGATATTAAAGAAATTTCTGATCAATATCGAGATAAATGGGGTATTAAAGAAGTTGATTTAAAAGAATATTTAAGAAAAACAATTACAGTTGCATATAAACCAATAAAATAAATAATAAAACTTAAAATAAAAAATAGTTATAAAAATTTTTATAACTATTTTTTTTATCTTTATAATAATTTTGGGTATAATAAAATACTAAATATTTTAGGAGGAAGTAATGAAATTAATTATTTTATTATTTGTTATATTAGTAATAATATTTTTTTTATATTATTATTTAAATTTCTATAGATTTAAAAAAAATAAATTAAATGGCTCTTATATAGAAAAATTAAATTTTGATGACGCTTTAGTTGTAGATGTTAGAAAAAGAGATGAGTATGAAAATGGACATTGTAAAAATGCCGTAAATTTACCATATTCAGTATTAAAGAAAAATATAAAATTTTTAGAAAACTATAAAGAAAAAGAAATTATTTTTTATTGTACACTTGATATTTTAAGTAATCTTACCAAAAAAATTTTTATAAAAAAAGGATATAAACATATAAAAACAGCAGATGGATTTTTAGAATATAATTATGATAAAAGAAAATACAATAATATTTTATTAAATGATTTCAAAATAAGACTATTAGAAAAAGATGTTATAGCATTAAATGTAGGAGATGAAAAATTATTAAAAAAAGAAATTTTTATTCCTGTTGATAAATTATATGAAAATTTAAAAAATTTAGAAAAATTTAAAGAAAAAACTTTTTTAGTTTTTTCCAGTGGATATAAAAATCAAAATTTAGCATCTGATATTTTATATAAAAATGGATTTAAAGTTTATAATTTAATAGAAAATTTAAATTTAAATAAATTACAACTTCCAGTTTGTAATGAATTAGAAGAACTTTTATATTCTAAAAAAGTTCAGGAAGAATTTTGCCCTAAATGAGTTTAAAATTTTTCTAAGTTTTAGAAAAATTAATTGTTAATATGTTTTATAATTATTTTTGTGGGTAAAACTGTCTATGTATAAATATATACAGAAATTTTATTTTATTTGCTAGGGGTGCATTTTTGCTGAGAAATACCCTTTGTACCTGATTCAGGTAATACTGACGTAGGGAAGCAAAGTTTTTTTGCACGCCCTCTTAGTAAATATATTAGGAGGTTTTTTTATGTTAAAACAATTTTTTTTATCAGCAACAGGTAAGTCTATAGTTGTTTTACTTGTTGTATGTGCATTTTTATTCTTTCTTTTTTATTTTAAAAAAGATAAAAATATTTTTTCTACAAAAGCTTTAACTTTTTCTGCTGTTTTAATAGCAATTGGTATAGCTGTAAGTCAAATAAAAGTTTTTGCTCTTCCACAAGGCGGAAGTGTAACTTTATTTTCTATGTTCTTTATTTCATATATAGGATATATGTTTGGACTTAGAGTAGGAATTGTTGCAGGAATTACATTTGGACTTTTAAAATTAATTATAAAGCCAGATGTTTACTATCCTTTACAATTAGTATTTGATTATATTTTTGCTTTTGGAGCACTTGGACTTAGTGGATTTTTTGTTTGTAAGAAGAACACTTTAAGAACAGCTTATATAATTTCAGCATTTGGTCGTTTTGTTTTTGCTGTTTTTTCAGGTTATGTTTTCTTTGGAAGTTATGCACCAAAGGGCTGGAATCCATTTATATATTCATTATGGTATAACTTTTCTTATATAGGACCTGAAGCTGTTATAACTCTTATAATACTTTCAATTCCTGTAATAGGTGGTCTTTTTGAAAGATTAAAAAATATGAATTATTTAAATGCTAATAACTAATTAGAAAATTAAAGTTAATTTTAAATCTCTTTAATCATATAGATTAAAGAGATTTTTTTATACAAAGCTATATAAAAACGTTTCATTTGTGATTTAAATTATTATTTTTTAAAAAAAATATAAAATTTTAAAAAAAAAGTTTGACATTAATAGTCTATTTTGTTATAATTAACATATCTTAATTATAGGAGGTAAAAATGGAGAATTCGGAAAAAAGAATTTCTTGGAAAGTCCTTACATTCATGTGTTTTTCAACACTTTGGGGCTTTGGTAATGTTTTAAATGGATATGTATATTTTAATGGTATGCAAGTAATCGTTTCTTGGATAGGAATGTTCTTGTTATATTTTGTTCCTTATGCATTTATGGTAGGAGAATTAGGTTCTGCTTTTAAAGATTTCGGAGGTGGAGTTACTTCTTGGATTCAAGAAACAACTAATACTAAATT
This sequence comes from Tissierellia bacterium KA00581, assembly GCA_001552895.1. Classification (GTDB taxonomy): domain Bacteria; phylum Bacillota; class Clostridia; order Tissierellales; family Peptoniphilaceae; genus Parvimonas. Next base: position 70,297 of record KQ959663.1, on the reverse strand, counting down.
AGCATACTATGCAGGATGGACTTATTGGGCAGTTCATATTACTTATATTGCTAGTAAAGGTTCAGGCGGATTAAAAGCATTAAGTTGGCTAATTTTCCAAGATGCAAAAACTTATGATACATTTCCTAAAATTTATGTACAATTAGTTACTTTAGGAGTATTGTTATTTTTCTGTTGGTTAGCAACAAGAGGACTTAGTCCTATTAAAAAATTATCAACTATTGCAGGTTCAAGTATGTTTGTTATGGGAATTTTATTTATTGTTATGATGTTTGCTGCTCCTGCGATAAATCCAAATGGTGGATATTTTAAACTTGATTGGAGTTTGAAAAATCTTATTCCAAATATTAATATGACTTATTTAAGTAACTTAGCAATTTTAGTTTTTGCAGTAGGTGGTATTGAAAAAATATCTCCTTATGTAAATAAAATGGAAGGAAATCCATCTAAAGAATTTCCTAAAGGAATTATGCTTGCAACTTTAATGGTTGTTATAAGTGCTTTATTTGGAACTATTGCTATGGCGTTGATGTTTGACGTAAAGGATATTAATGCAAACTTTAACCATTACGTAGCAAATGGTGCTTATTTGGCTTTCCAAAAGGTTGGAGAGTATTATCATGTTGGAAATCTATTTTTAATGATTTATGCTGCTTGTAATGCAATTGGACAATTTTCAACACTTCTAATCAGTATAGATGCACCACTTCGTATGCTATTAGAAGACCCTAATGCAAGTAAACATATTCCAAAAGGTTTACTAAAGAAAAATGATAAAGGTGCTTTTGTAAATGGTATTATATTAGTTGCAGTTCTTTCAGGAATAATAGTTGTTGCACAAATGTTAGGTGGAAAAGGAACTGGAGCTGCTACTGTTTTAGCACAATTAACTAAGCTAAATTCTGTAACTATGCCTCTTAGATATTTATGGGTATTTGTTGCTTATATGGCACTTAAGAAGGTAGGAGATAAATTTACAAGAGAATATTATTTTGTAAAATCAAAAAGTGTAGGATTTATACTTGGAGCATGGTGTTTCTTTGTTACAGCAGCTTGTTGTATAATGGGAATGTGGTCAAAAGATACTTTACAAATGATGTTAAACTTTTTTGCACCAGTTATATTAGTAGGACTTGGTCTTATTTTACCTATTATTAGAAGAGCACAAGATAATAAAGAAAATAATTAATATTGATTAATATTTAAAATAATAAAAAAACAAATAGAGGAACTTTTAGTTCCTTTATTTGTTTACATAATATTAAAATAGGGGTATAATGTAGAAAATAAATAAAAGGAGAGAAAAATATGAACGATATTGAAATTTCAAAAGAACTTTTATCTTTCATAGATTCAAGTAAAAGTATGTTTCATACTGTTGATACTATGAAAAAATATTTTGACAAAGAAGGTTATACATATTTAAAAGAAAATGAAAATTGGAAAATTGAAAAAGGAAAAAATTATTATACTACAAGAAATAATTCTAGTATTTTAGCTTTTCAAGTAGGAAAAGATTTAGATGACTATCATTTCCAAATAACTGCTGCACATAGTGATTCTCCAACTTATAAAATTAAAGCTGTATCTGAACTTGAAAGTGTAGGTGAAATGCTAAGATTAAATGTTGAAGGTTATGGTGGAATGATTGATTCGAGTTGGTTTGATAGACCACTTAGTGTTGCTGGTAGAGTTTTGATAAATGAAGATGGAAAACTTGTAAATAAATTATTCTACATAGATAAAGATATTTTAATGATACCAAATGTTGCAATTCATTTAAATAGAGAAATAAATAATGGATTTGCTTATAATAAGCAAATTGATTTAATGCCACTTTTTTCTTCTGGAGAATTAAAAAAGGGAGATTTCGATAAAATGATTGCTGATGAAATAGGGACTTGTGTAGAAAATATTATTTCTAAAGATTTATTTTTAGTAAATCGTCAAAAACAAGTTATCTGGGGATACAAAGATGAATTTTTATCTACTCCAAAGCTTGATGACTTGCAATGTGCATTTTCATCAATGAAAGGATTTTTATCTTCAGAAAATAAGCATTCAATAAATGTTTGTGTTGTATTCGATAATGAAGAAGTAGGCTCTAATACAAAACAAGGAGCAATGTCAACTTTTATGAAAGATACATTAAAGAGAATAAATTTCTCTCTTAACTTTGGAATTGATGACTACTATAAAGCTATTTCTAAATCATTCTTAGTAAGTTGTGATAATGCTCATGCTGTTCATCCAAACCATCCAGAACTTTATGATCAAACAAATAGAACATTTATCAATAAAGGAATTGTAATAAAAGAAGCAGCAAATCAAAAATATACAACTGATGCTTTCAGTAGAGCGGTATTTTTAGAAATTTGTAAAAAAGCACAAGTTCCAGTACAATTTTTTGCAAATAGATCTGATAAAGTTGGAGGTTCAACTTTAGGAAATTTATCTAATATTCAAGTTAGTATTCACGCTTTAGATATTGGAGTTGCACAACTTGCTATGCATTCAAGTTTTGAAACTTGTGGCACTAAAGATACATCTTATATGATTAAGGCTTTAAAAGAATTCTTTAGTACAAATATAAAAATTGATGCTTCAGATGAGGTAGTTTTTGAATAATGAAAAGCAAAAAAAATACTGATAGACAAATTAATGAAGATAAAGGAAAATTTTTAATGGCAAGTCTTACTATAATTATGACAGGAACTCTTTTTATATATTTTCTTTGGTCGGTTATAAATGCAAAATATATAATAAATTTTAGTGTTGATGCAATAGTTGGAGCTATTTCGTTTGTCATACTTATAAGAAATTTAAAATTAAAATATAATATTTTAAAAAAATATAATGAACTATTAAATAATTACAAATTTATAGACCTTTCGAGTTTTGTTATTTGTTTATTTATAAAAATTTTTGTTAAGATTCCATTTGATTTTTCTTTAGTGATATTACTTTGTTCGTATTACATCACAAAAAATAAATTTTATAAAAATTTAAGTTAAAATTATAAGCTATAAAAATTATGATAATTTTTATAGCTTATTTTTATTTTTATAAAAATTCTATGTAGTTGTTTACTTGATTTTATTTACAATAAATGCTATACTAATTGAGATTATTTTTTTGATTTTGTATTATTGTTTTTATTATTTAATTTGTTTATAAAGATGTATATGATTGTTTTGAAATTTTTTTAAAATTTATTTTATAAAATATAATTTTGTGATTTAAAAATTTGATTTAATATAAAAATTTTATTTGATTTAATTTTTTAGAACATGATAATGTTCTGATTTTTTTTATATTTTTGGGGGTAGGTATCTATGAGTATAGGGTTTTTAAATAAAAGTTCTAAAGAACGAAGAGATATGATTTTAAATGGAAATGTCTTAAATACAATGATAATTTTAACAATTCCAATGTTTATGATGGGAGTAGTTCAATCTCTTATACCTTTTACAGATGGACTTTTTTTAAATAATAATTCAGGATATTTGGTAGCTGGAGCTGTTGGATATTCACAGTCAGTAATTGGAATATTAAATGCAGTTTCTCAAGGTCTTAGCGTTGCTGCATCAGCTATAATAGGGCAATTATATGGAAAAGGTGATATGGAAAAAACAAAAGAAAGTTCATTACAAATATTGATTTTATCATTTGCTATAGGGATTATATTATCTCCTTTATGCGTCATTCTTTCATACATAATATCAAAGGGAGTTTCATCAGATTTATCAACATACGTATTTACATATTTAGGACTTTATTCGTTTGTTTTGCCTTTTTTATTTATGGCTTCTATTTTTAATTCTATAAAAAATGGTACAGGACATCCTGAAGCACCATTTTTAAGAATGGTTATTTTATTAATTTTAAAAATTATATTTAATTTTATTTTCTTAACATTTTTAGATTTAAAAGTTTTAGGAGCGGTAGCTGCATCTTTTATGTCGTATTTTATAATAGGAGTTTGGATGTATTATGATCTATTTATAAAAAAATCTGATATGAGACTATCTATTAAAGAGTATAAATTTAATTTTGAATTAAATAAAAAAGTTTTAATATTGGGTATACCAAGTATATTATCTTATGTTCTTGTATATTTTGGATTTTTTTTGATAAATAGAGAAGTTGTAAAATATGGAGCTATTGTTTTAAATGCTTCAACTATTGCATCAAATATAAACTCTATATATTTTGTTTTACCTACAAGTGTTGGAACTACTGTTACAACTATGGTTAGTATGCATATAGGAAATGAAGATAGTAAAAAGGCAAAAAAAGTATTTTATTGTGGGCTTTTAATTTCACTCATAATAGCATTTTCGATAATTTTGATTTTTACCCCTCTTAATCCATATATAGTTAAAATGTTCCAAAAAGATGAAACTATAATGCAAATAGCAAATAAAGCCTTATTTATATATATGTTTTCTGTAATAGGATTTGGAGTTTTTACTGTTGAACAAGGAGCATTTATTGGACTTGGAAGAACAAAAATGCCTCTTTTAACAGGAATAATGAGAATATGGTTTTTAAGATACATATTTATAATTTTTACTCAAAAGTATTTAGGTGTTTATTCAATATTTTGGGGAAATTTATTTTCAAATTGTATGGCAGCATTTATATTCTTATTTTTTGTATTAAGAGTAAAATGGGTTTCAGCAATAGAAGATTTATAATAAGAAAATATTTGTATGTAATATATTGTCTTTTTCTATTTAATCTGATATAATTTATTTATATAAATTGTAAAAGGAGGATTTAATATGAAATTTTTACCAAAAAATGGCAATATCTTTTTGCTAGTTATAATAATAGCATGTATTATTACATTTTTTAATTTTGTTCCAATTGGTCTTTGGATAACTGCTCTTTTTAGCGGAGTAAAAGTTAAGATTTCAAATCTTATAGGAATGAAACTTAGGCGTGTAAAGGCATCTAAAATAATTTATCCATTGATTAAGGCAACAAAAGCTAATGTAGTTATAGATATTTCTGAGTTAGAAGCACACTATTTAGCAGGAGGAAATGTAAATAATGTTGTTGATGCACTAATTGCTGCACAAAAAGCAAATATAGAATTAAATTTTGAAATGGCAACAGCTATAGACCTTGCTGGTCGTAATGTTTTAGAAGCGGTGCAAGTTAGCGTAAATCCTAAAGTTATAAATACTCCTAAAATTGCTGCTGTAGCTATGAATGGAATTGAAGTTATAGTTGTAGCAAAAGTAACTGTTAGAGCAGATATTTCAAGACTTATAGGTGGAGCAGGAGAAGAAACTATCATAGCAAGAGTTGGAGAAGGTATTGTTACAACAGTTGGTAGTGCACAAAAACACAGTGCAGTTTTAGAAAATCCAGATGCAATTTCAGAGACTGTATTAAAAAAGGGTCTTGATGTTGGAACTGCCTTTGAAATATTATCAATAGATATAGCTGATGTTGATATTGGAAGAAATATTGGAGCTCAATTACAAGCAGATCAAGCAGAAGCTGATAAAAAAATAGCACAAGCCAAAGCGGAAGAAAGAAGAGCTATGGCGGTTGCAGTTGAACAAGAAAATAAAGCAAAAATTGAAGAAATGAAAGCAAAAGTAGTTGAAGCTGAAAGTAAAATTCCACTTGCAATTGCAAAAGCATTCGAAGATGGAAATATAACTGTATATGATTATGAAAAAATTAAAAATTTGCAATCTGATACTAAAATGAGAAATTCTTTATCGGATTAGAGGTGAGTTTATGAAAAAATCTAAAGATTTTTTATCTTTACTAGATTCAATTAAATCCGAGCTTAAAAATTTAAAAGAAGAATTTGAAAATTATGATAAAAATATAGATCCAAATTCAAATGTTTTAAGAGCGTCTATGAAGAAAAAGTCATCTGTAAATAAAAAAGATAATATTTTAAAAAATGATAAAACTTTTAAAAGTACTGAAGGAAAAAGCATCATGACTACTTCTTTAGAAGGAAAAAGCATTGAAACAAATTCTATGGAAGGAAAATCTCTTATGAATTATTCTATAGAAGGAAATACTTTAGAAAAAAGAGAGTTAAAAAAAGTATTAGAAAAAAATTTAAATGAAAAAGACGAAAAAAACAAAATAAAAGATAAATTAAAAGATAAAGTAAAAGATAAAAAAAATTTTAAAGAAGCTATGCTTTTTTATGAAATTTTATCAAAACCAAAATCTTTAAAATAATAAATAAGCCAACGATATATTGAACTTACATTTAAATATCGTTGGCTTATTTTAATTTATTTATTTCTATATAATTTGCTTCAGTTATTAATAGAGCAAAATTTTTCTTTAGATATATATTTTTTAGACTTTCTTTTTCTTGTTTTTCTATTATATTTTCTTTTGTATTTTTTATTAAATAAATATTTGTATCATCATTTTTTAATTTTATTTCATAATTTCCTTCATCTATATCTTTTCCAATTAAAAAGTATCCCATAGGTAAAAATTTAAAAGAATTATAATTTATATTATCCTTTACAATATTTGCATTTAATTCTCCTTTAAGTTCAACTTTTGAATTAGAATATTTGATTATTCTTATAAATTTTGGATTTTCATTACTAGAAATTTCTTTTTTTATAACAAGTTTATCATCGTTATAATATGAAAATTCTCCATTACCAGTAAGTGAAATTATATATCCGCCATCAGATAAATTTAAATCTTTAAGGTAAGTAGTAGAATTTTTATCTAAATTTTTTTCTTCTAGTTTTACATTTTTTGAAGATTCTTTTACAAAGTTTATATCATTGTTATTTTTTATATTTGAAATCTCTTGTTTTATTCTTAAAATATCTTTTTCAAAAATTAATTTTAAATTTCCATTATTTTTTTTAAAATCATCGTATTTTTTTAAAATTTTATTAAAAAGCTCTTTTTCTTTATCTGTAAAATCCTTATAAGATTTTTTTAACATTTTTATTTCTTTAGGTGATAAAGAAAAATGTATAGAAGAGTTTTTAATTTCGTCATTTAGTTTTTCTACTGTTTTATTTCCACTCTTTCCACAAGATGAAAGAAAAAATGCAAATAAAATCAGAAGTAAAATAGTCTTATTTTTCATAAAACCTCCTATGTAATATATAAAAATTTTATTATATTTATAAAAAAATTATAACATAAAACTATAAAAATTTCAAAAATAAAATAATTTATAACAATAAAAAAGATATTAGTATAAAATATAAATTACGATATTATTAATAAGAAAATCTTATAACTATTATAAATAAAAAATATAAATAAAATTATATATAGTTTATTTATATATATTGACAATTAAAATTTAGTATGATATAGTATAGTTAAAATAAAAATATAAGTATTTTTTATTTTAACTATAAATGCTATTTATAGTTTAAGTCGTGCCGACTAAAAAATTTTATATAGGAGGTATTTCAAAATGGCACAAACATATGATATTGTAATTAAAGGAACTGGTATGGGAGAAGGAGAAAAAGTTTTAACAGATAATTTAATGAATGCTTTTATTCATACTGTTGCTCAAAGAGAAAATTTACCATCTCATATTATTTTTTATGGAGAAGGCGTAAAATTAGCTGCAAAAGGTTCAGAATGCTTAGATGATTTAAAAGCAATGTCTGATAAGGGAGTTGAAGTTTTATCTTGTGGAATTTGCTTAGATTACTATGAATTATTAGATAACCTTGAAGTTGGAAGCTCAACTACAATGGGTGCTGTTGTTGAAATACTATCAAATAGTAATTTAGTAGTTGAACCATAGTTTATTCTATAATATATTGATAAATAGGCAAGAATTTATTCTTGCCTATTTATTATAATTTTTTTATTTAAAAACATATCGGAAATTTATGGAGGAAATATGAAAAATTTTAAACCTTTTTCAACAACTTTAATCGGAAGTATGCCAAGGTCAAATAAATTACTTAGCTTAAAAGAAAAGCTACAAAAAGATTCATCTTTAAAAGAAGAATATGATAAAATGGTATTTGATGAAACTAAATTTGTTGTAAACATGCTTGATAAAATAGGAATTGATGTTGTAATAAGTGGAGAAATTTCTCGTGATAATTACATGAGTTATGTTGCAGAACATGTTTATGGAATTAAACTTATGGCAACAGATCAAATTTTAAGTTTAACAGAAAATAAAGGTGATTTTAATAAAAGTTTAAAAGAAATGGATGCTTCTGATAATTCGATGAATAGTCCAATTTGTGTTGATCGAATAAAAACAGATGTTGAACTTGATATTGATGAAGTAAAGATGATAAAAAAAATTACAGATTCTGATTTTAAAATGACTTTGCCAAGTCCTTATCTTCTTACAAGGTCTATGTGGCTTAAAGAAGTAACTGGAAAAGTTTATGAAAATCGTAATGAGTTGGGTAAAGATGTTGTAAAACTTTTGATAAATGAAATTAAAAGATTAGTTTCTCTAGGAGCTAAAGTTATACAAATTGATGAACCAATTTTATCTGAAGTAGTTTTTAAAAATACAAATTCTTCTAATTCTTTTTACTGAGGAGCGTTATCTGCTAAGGTCAAGGTTGATCGAGAATTAAAATTTGCAGGGCAATTACTTTCAGAAATTTTTGCTGAAATTAGAAAATATGATGATGTATTATCAGTTATGCACGTTTGTCGTGGAAATTGGACTTGTGATGAAAGTGTATTACTTGAAGGGGCATATGATAAATTAAGTAAATTTTTTGACTCATTGGATGTAGATATGTTAGCACTTGAATTTTCAACTCCACGTGCTGGAGAAATAAGTCAATTATTTAAAAATAATGATTTAAATAAGAAAATTATGTTAGGAGTAGGGTGCGTTAATCCTAGAATACCAAGAGTTGAAACTGTTGATGAAATTGTAGAAAGAGTACAAAAAGCTTTAGAATTTTTACCACCTGAAAAAATCTGGTTAAATCCAGATTGTGGATTTGCAACATTTGCTAAAAGACCATTAAATCCTTATAACATTATTGAAGAAAAATTATCTAATATGGTTAAAGCTTCCCATATTTTAAGAGAAAAATATTGTAAATAAAATATAAACTAAAACGCACCATTATATTTTTTTAAATGGTGCGTTTATTTTATAAAATAAAATCTAGAATATATTATTACTTTTCTTTAATTTCTTTTAAGATATCTTTAATTTCTGTAAGAATTTCTTCTTGAGTTTTCTTTTTAACTTCTTCTTTAGGTTTTTTTCTAGTTAATTTATTCATAGTTTTTACCATAAGAAATATAGAAAATGCAATTATTAAAAAATCTATTATATTTTGTATAAACATGCCGTAGTTAAGGGAAACTTCCGCTAAGTGTTTTGCATTGTTAGCATTTCTTAAAATAATTTTTAAATCTGAAAAGTTTATTCCACCAGTTAAAATAGATAATATCGGCATCAAAATATCATTTACTAAAGATGAAACTATTTTTCCAAAAGCAGCACCAATTATAACACCGACAGCTAAATCAACTACATTTCCTTTTAAAGCAAATTCTTTAAATTCTTTAAGCATAAATACCTCCCTATAAAATACTTTTTGTAAAATTTTTTTATAAAAAAATTATCTTTTGTGATATAATACTATTAATGATATTTATTTAATTATATCAGTTTTTTTATTTTAAAGCAATTATTAAGGGGAAATATAATATGAAATTAATTGTAAGTAATAGAGCAAATGAAAAATTTTTTTCGTTGTTAGAAAATATGAAAATAGATTATATAAAAAGTAAAGATAATATTTCTTTTAACAAAAATTATTTTGACCATCCAGATATAAGTTTATTTTATTTTGAAAAAACATTATATGTAGAAAATAGTGTTTTTTCATATTATAAAAATAAGTTAAAAAATGTAAATATAGAAAGTGTAAATTCTAATTTTTTAAAAAATAAAGAAGTATGTTTAAATATAGCTTTTAATAATAGATTTTTTTTTCATAATGAAAAATTTACACCTAATGATATATTTAAAAAATTATCTAAAAATAAAGAATATATAAAAATAAATCAAGGTTATGCAAATTGTAGTATGATTTGCTTTAATAATACTATTATAACAAGTGATATTGGAATATACAAAACTCTTTTAAAGGAAAAAATTAATGTAAAGCTTGTAACTGCAGATGGCATTTTACTAAATGGATATAGTAACGGATTTATAGGTGGAACTTGTGGATTTATATCAAATGATAAGTTATTATTTTATGGTGATGTGACAAAATATAAGGATTATGATATAATAAAAAAAATAGCAGATATTGAAAATGTTGAATTAATTTTTCCTAAAAATACTGATTTTGTTGATTTAGGAGGAATTATTTCAATTAATTAGGAGGATTATATGTCTATAATAAAACCGAGTAATGTTGTTGGTACTATGGAACTTTTACCAAATGAACAGATTTTATTTGATAATATTAAAAGTATTATAGAAGATAGTTTTAAAAAAAGTGGATTTTTACCAATAGATACACCTGTTTTTGAAAAAAATGAAATTCTTTTAGCTAAAGGAGGCGGAGAAACAACAAAACAAATTTTTAAAATAGCTTCTGAAAGTCAAGAAATATCTTTAAGATTTGATTTAACAGTACCTCTTGCAAGGTATGTTTCTCAGCATTTTAGCGATTTGAATTTTCCTTTTAGAAGATATCAAATTTCAAAGGTATATCGTGGAGAGAGAAATCAAAAAGGAAGATATAAAGAATTTTATCAATGTGATATAGATACAATTGGTAATGAAAAGTTAGATATTAAAAATGATGCTGAATTACCATCTATTATCTATGAAATTTTTTCAAAAATAACAGATGAAAAATTTAAAATAAATATAAATAACTTAAAAATAATAAATGGTTTTTTTGAAAGTTTAGAAATTGAAAATAAATCTGATATTTTAAGAATTATAGATAAAATAGAAAAAATAGGAAAAGAAAAAGTTATAGAAGAGATAAAGAATTTAAAAATCGATGAAAAAAAAGTTTCTAAAATACAATCATTTATTGAAATTTCTGGTAAAAATGAAGAAGTTTTAGATAAACTTTATAAGCTTTCTATTTCAAATGAACTTTTTAAACAAGGAGTTAAAGAACTAGATACTGTTTATAAATACATGAAAATTTTTTCTATTCCAGATGAATATATAAAAATAAATCTTTCTATAACAAGGGGTCTTGATTATTATACTGCTACAGTTTACGAAACTTTTTTAGATAATTATAGAGAGCTTGGAAGTATTTGTTCTGGAGGAAGATATGATAATCTTGCTAGCAATTATACTACTAAGGTATTGCCTGGAGTTGGAATTTCTATTGGACTTACTAGACTTTTTTATAAACTTTTAGAAAAAAATCTTTTTAAAAAAATAAAAGACACTTTAATTGATGCATTAATTATACCTATGGATGAAAATTGTTTAGAATATTCTATAAAACTATTGAATTTATTAAAAAATAGTGGTAAAATAATAGAAGTGTATTTTGAAGATGCTAAGATGAAAAAGAAAATATCTTATGCAGACAAATTAAAAATTCCTTTTGTAATCATAATTGGTGAAGACGAAATATGTAATAATAGATATACTTTGAAAAATTTAAAAACTTCAGAGCAATTTAGCCTAAGTTATGATGAGTTATTGAATTTAATATAGATGTTGACGTAACGAGTAGAAAGATAAGCCTTTAAGAGAGAATGAAACGTGGCTGAAATTTCGTTTAAGATACTATTTTTTGAAAACTATTACCGAGTCTTTTAACTAATTAAGAAGTAATTAGGGTGGAACCACGAATCTTCGTCCCTACAAAATTTGTAGGGGTGAAGATTTTTTTATTACAATAATTTACATTTATGTTATATGGAATTAAAAATATTTTAGGAGGAAAGAAAAATGGATAAGATTAAGATTAGTTTTCCAGATCAATCAATTCATGAATTTGAAAAAAATGTAACTCTTTTTGATGTTGCAAGTAGTATTTCACAAGGATTTGCCAGAAATGTTTTAGGTGCAGTTATAGATGAAGAACATACTCATGGCCTTTCTTATGTTTTAACTAAAGATTGTAAAGTTAGATTTGTTAAATTTGAAGATAAAGAAGGTAAAAAACTTTTTTGGCATACTTCAAGTCATATAATGGCACTTGCTATACAAAGACTTTTTCCAAAAGCTAAATTTGCAATCGGACCTGCAATAGAAAATGGATTCTATTATGATATTGATTTAGATCATAAATTTACAATGGAAGATTTAGAAAAAATAGAAAAAGAAATGGAAAAAATTGTAAAAGAAGGATTTTCTGTTAAAAGAAAAGAAATAACTAAAGATGAAGCTTTAGATTATTTTAGAAAAAAAGGACAAATTTATAAAATTGATTTAATAGAAAATTTCCCAGAAGGTACACCACTTTCTTTTTATGATTTAGGAGAATTTACAGATCTTTGTAAAGGACCACATCTTGCAGATATTAAAAAAATAAAGGCAATAAAATTGCTTAGTATAGCAGGAGCTTATTGGAGAGGAAATGAAAAAAATAAAATGCTTCAAAGAATTTATGGTATATCCTTTGAAAAGAAAAAAGATTTAGATGATTATTTAAATCTTTTAGAAGAAGCAAAACAAAGAGATCATAGAAAACTTGGAAAAGAACTTGGAATTTTCATGTTAAGCCAAAATGTTGGAGCAGGACTTCCTTTCTGGTTACCAAAAGGAGCAACTATAAGAAGAATTATAGAAAGATATATAGTTGATAAAGAAATTGAATGTGGATATAGTCATGTTTATACTCCAATACTTGCAAATGTTGATTTATATAAAACATCTGGACATTGGGATCATTATCAAGATGGAATGTTCCCACCTATGGATCTTGGAGATGGCGAAATGTTAGTTTTAAGACCTATGAATTGTCCACATCATATGGAAATATATAATAATGAAGTTCATAGCTATAGAGAATTTCCAATAAGAATTGCAGAACTTGGAATGATGCACAGATATGAAAAAAGTGGAACACTTTCAGGACTTCAAAGAGTAAGAGAAATGACTTTAAACGATTCGCATATTTTTGTAAGACCAGATCAAATTCAAGAAGAATTTACAAGAGTTTTAAATCTTATGAAATCAGTTTATGAAGACTTCAATATAAAAGATTACAAATTTAGATTAAGTTATAGAGATCCTCAAAATAAAGAAAAATATTTTGATGATGATAAAATGTGGGATAATGCAGAAAAAATGCTAAAAAAAGCAATGGATGATTTAGGATATGATTATTTTGAAGCAAAAGGAGAAGCAGCATTTTATGGTCCAAAGCTTGATGTACAAGTAAAAACAGCTATAGGACTTGAAGAAACATTATCTACAATCCAACTAGACTTTTTACTTCCAGAAAGATTTAACTTAACATATGTTGGAGAAGATGGAAAAAATACACATAGACCTGTTGTAATTCATAGAGGAATAGTTTCTACTATGGAAAGATTTATCTCATATTTGATAGAAGAATACAAAGGTGCTTTTCCAACATGGCTTGCTCCAGTACAAGTTGAAATTTTACCTATATCAGATGATTTTAATGACTATGCTTATGAAGTTAAAAATATTTTAAAAAGAAAATCAATAAGAGTAGAAGTTGATGATAGAAGTGAAAAACTTGGCTATAAGATAAGAGAAGCATATTCTAAAAAAATACCATATAGTTTAATTGTTGGAGAAAAAGAAGTAGTTGAAAGATCAGTTTCAGTTAGAGGACGTGGACAACAAGAACAAAAATTTATGGATATTAATGAATTTGTAGAAATTATAATAGAAGAAATAGAAAGTAAAAAAATAAATAGATAAAAAATAAGTTTTAAATTAATTTTAATTATTTTAATATTTTTATTTTTTCACTATATAATATAGATTAAAAAATTTAAAACATTAATTATTTCAAAAAATTAATAAAATTAACAAAAAAGAGAAAATTTTTTATAAAAAGTTTTCTCTTTTTTAATTTTTTTTATACATTAATTTAATAATGTTTACAGATAAATAGGGATAAATTTATTTTGTGGGTCAAAATTATCCCATTAAATTTTAAAAAAATTTTGAATTTATTTTAAAAAAATTTTAAAAATATATAGATTTTTTTTTATTTTTTGAATATAATTAAGGTGTATTTTTAATACGATTAATTCTATTAGGAGGAATTTATGAAAAAGAAATTTTTGGCACTTATGATGTCAGCACTTATGATATGTGCAACTGCTTGTGGCTCAAAAACTGAAAAAAAAGATGACGCTACAAAAAATGTTAAATCTAATGAAGAAGTTTCAGGTAAAGTTATGATATATACTTCAATGTATGAAGATATAATAGCTAATATGAAGCCTGCACTTCAAAAGAAATTTCCAAAATGTCAAATTGAATTTTTCCAAGGAGGTACAGGAACTTTACAAACAAAAATTGCCGGAGAAATTGAAGCAGGAAAACTTGCTTGTGATATAGTAATGGTTGCAGAACCTTCTTATGCTTATGAATTGAAAGAAAAGAAGATTTTACACAAATTTGATATTGAAAATAAAGATAAAATGGCTTTTGAATATGATAAAGAAGGATATTGGTATCCTGTTAGAAACTTAAATATGGTTTTAGCTTATAATCCTGAAAAAACTAAAAAGGAAGATATAGCTCAAAGCTATAAAGAATTTGCAGAAAAAGAAAGTTTAACAGGAAAAATTTCAATGTCAGATCCATTAAAATCTGGAACTGCACTTGCTGCAATAGGTGCTTTAAAAGATAAATATAGTGATGAATATTTTAAAAATTTAGCAAAAAGAAAAGTTGCAGTTGAAGCAGGAAGTGTTGCTTTGACAAAACTTGAAACAGGAGAAATGGATGAACTTATGATTTTGGAAGAATCAGTTCTTAAAAAGAGACAAGAAGAACAATCTAAACTTGAAGTTATCTATCCAAAAGATGGAACAATTGTAATACCATCACCAATTATGATTATAGATGAAAAATTAACTGAAAATAAAAATACAAAAGCAGCAGAAGCTATTTCAAAATGGTTCTTATCAGAAGAAGGTCAAGCTTTTATAGTTAAAGGATGGATGCATCCTGTGCTAAAAGATTATGATAATCCACCATTTGATGCTATTAAAACTTCTGAAATAGTTAAAAATAGTATGAAAATTGATTGGACAAAGCTTGTTAAAGATAGAGATTCTTTAAGAACTATGTTTACAGACACAATAGGTAAAAAGTAAAATTTTTAAATCTTTAGTACACGTGATATAAAATAAATATTTATTAAAGATAAAAAAGTATGACAAATCGGGAGCCTAGCTCCCTTTTTGTTAATTAATGAGAGGTTTATATTTTTTATGCAAAATACAAATAAAAAATTAAAAATAGATATAAAATGGGTGATAATGTTACTTATTATTGCACTTTTGATTATTTTTGAAGTAATACCACTTTTATATCTTTTTGTTAAATCAGTATTTCCAAACGGAAGTTTTACGCTTGAAGCTTTTAAGAGAGTTTATAGTTATGATATCAACTTTATAGCTATAAGAAATACACTTATAACTGCTTTTGCAACAACTTTTTTTGGAATGCTTATAGCTTTTCCACTTGCTTTTCTAGTTGGAAGAACAAATCTTTATGGTAAAAAAATCTTTAGAACTATGTTTGTTATAACATACATGGTTCCACCATATGTAGGAGCTATGGCTTGGCTTAGACTTTTAAATCCAAGAGTAGGTTCTTTAAATATGCTTATTCAAAGAATTTTTGGACTAAGTGGTTCAATTTTCAATATATATACAATATGGGGAATGATTTGGGTACTTACTTGTTTTTATTATCCATATGCTTTTATAACAATTTCTCGTGCAATGGAAAAAATGGATCCTTCACTTGAAGAAGCTGCTAGAATTTCAGGAGCTAGTCCTTTAAAAACTTTATTTACAATAACAATTCCTATGATGACACCAAGTTTAATAGCTGCAGCTCTTTTAGTTTTTGTAACAGCAGCATCTTGCTATGGTATTCCTTCAATCATTGGTGCGCCTGGACAAATACACACTGTTACAACAAGAATAATCGAGTTTGTACATATAGGTAATCAAGAAGGAATTATAGATGCTACTACACTTGCAGTATTTCTTATGATTATTGCAAATTTAATTTTATATATTTCTACATTTGTTTTAGGAAAAAAACAATTTATAACAATGAGTGGAAAATCAACAAGACCTACAATTGTTGACTTAGGAAAGTGGAGAACTTTTATTACTGTAATTGTTTCAATTTTTGCTTTTATAGTTGTTGTTATTCCTTTTATAACAGTAGCTTTAACATCTATTACAGTAAATATGGGTAAGCCTTTATCAATGTCAAATATTTCTTTTAAATTTTGGAAACAAATGCTTACAAGAGATAGTATCTTTACATCCACTATAAACAGTTTGATAGCAGCAACAGCTTCTGCACTTTTAGGAATTATAATTTCTTGTATGATGGCATATCTTCTTGAAAGAACAAGAGTCCGTGGTAGAAGAATCCCTGATTTTTTAATTACTGTAGGTTCAGGTACTCCTAGTATAGCAATAGCTCTTGCTCTTATAATGACAATGAGTGGAAAATTTGGAATTAATATCTATAATACAATTTATATTATGATAGTTGCTTATATGATTAAATATATGTTAATGGGTATGAGAACAGTTGTTTCAGGAATGAGTCAAGTCCATCCATCTCTTGAAGAAGCTTCACAGATTTCCGGAGCAGGTTGGCTTAGAATGATAAAAGATGTTACAATGCCACTTATTATGCCGTCAATAGTTGCTGGTATATTTTTGATTTTTATGCCTTGTTTTTATGAACTTACTATGAGTACAGTTTTATATTCATCGCATACAAAAACTATAGGATTTGAACTTTACAATTATCAAACATATCATAGTCAACAAATAGCAAGTGTTCTTGCTACAGCTATTTTGATATTTGTATTGGTAGTTAACTGGATTTTAAATAAACTTACAAAAGGTCAGTTTTCAATTTAGGAGGAAAAATGTCTGAAATTAGTATAAATAAAATAAGTAAATCTTTTGGAAATGTAGAAGTTTTAAAGCCTTTTACAGAAAAATTTAAAGATGGTGAATTTATTACATTATTAGGTCCATCTGGTTGTGGAAAAACTACAATGCTAAGATTGATAGCTGGGTTTGAAAAACCAACAAGTGGAGAAATATTAATAGATAATAAAGTTGTTTCTGGGGAAAAAACTTTTTTACCACCTGAAAAAAGAAAAATAGGGATGGTTTTTCAATCATATGCAGTATGGCCACATATGAATGTTTTTGATAATATTGCATACCCTCTTAAGATTTCGGGAGTAAAAAAAGAAGAAATAAAACAAAAAGTTGAAAAAGTTTTAGAAATAGTACATCTTTCACAATACAAAGATAGAGCACCATCAGAACTTTCAGGAGGTCAACAACAAAGAGTAGCTCTTGGACGTGCATTAGTTGCAGAACCTAAACTTCTTTTATTAGACGAACCTCTTTCAAACTTAGATGCAAAACTTAGAGAAGAGATGCGTTTTGAAATTAAAGAAATTCAAAGAAATTTAAAAATTACAGTTATATATGTAACTCATGATCAAATAGAAGCAATGACTATGAGTGATCGAATTATTTTAATAAATAAAGGAGTTGTTCAGCAAATAGGAACTCCAGAAGAAATTTATAGAACACCTAAAAATCCATTTGTTGCAAATTTTGTTGGACGTGTAAATTTCATAAAAGCCGTTTCTAAAGACGGATTTGTAGAGCTTTCAAATACTGGTAAAAAATTACCATATAATGGAGATAAAGTAGGCAAAGTAATAGTTGCTATAAGACCTGAAGCTTTAAGAATAGATCAAAAAGATGGAACAATAGATGCAAAACTTGTAAGTCAATTCTATCTTGGAGATGTAAATGACTGTAAAGTTGATTTGGGTAATGAAAATATTGTAAGAGTAATAGACCATGTTGAAACATATGGAGCATATAAAGAAAATGAAAAAATAAAGCTTAGAATAAAAAGTTTTATGGTATTTGAAGATGACGGAAAAGATTATACAAAAATTATAACTTAATAAAAGATTTAAAATACCCTTTTTACTAAATTAAATAGTAAAAAGGGTATTTTAATTACTTATAATTTTATTTTTTAAAATTAATATACAAACATTGATAAGTAAAAAAATAAAAAAGCGCTTGACTTTATTTGCATCAAGTGATATACTGAAAATGTAGTTACAAAATTCATTTGTCTGGAAAATATAATTAAGTAGGAAAGTATGGATAAAAAGATTATAATAAGTCTTTGGAGGAGCCTATGATAAATTTTAAAAAAATTTTAAAAAATGTAATACCTATAAAAATTATATCTATTTGTATGTCTGTATTAAAATTGGCTACTAACATATATTTAATTTTGATAATTCAAAAGCTAATAGATTACATAACAAAAAATACGATTTCTGATTTAACTTATTTTAAAATGCAGATTTTGAAATATTTTTTTGTATTACCATTATTTTTAATAAGTATATTTTTTTCTAACTATTATTATTCAAAATTATCAAAAAAGGGAGAAGTTTTAATAAAAAATTTTTTGTTTTCAAAACTTATTTCTAGAAAAGAAGTATTATCTGTCGACAGTGGAGTAGTTTCATCTCAATTTTTAACAGATATAAAAACTATTTCTAAATGGTATAGTGTTGGTGTAAATACTATTATAGTCCAATTATTACAATTTTTTGTTCCATTTGTGCTTATAGTATATTATAACGTTATTTTAGCTATTTTCATACCTGTTTTAATAGTTGTTTGTTATTTTATACAAAATAAAATATCAGAATATATTTCAGAAAAAACACAACAATTACAGTATAACATAGCTAATATTAATCAGTTTGTTATTCAGACATTAAATAGTTTTAAAACTATCTTACAATTAAATAAAGGTGAGTATTTTTCTAATAAATTTAGTTTTTTACAAAATAAAAAAATATATGAAGTTGATATGAAAATATCTTTTGCTTATGCTTTTTTTGTTACATTGTATGTTGCTTTAAATAATATCATTCCTTTGTTTGTTTTAGGTGCTGGATTATATTTAATAATTGTAGATATGTTAACGATCGGAAAACTTATAGCTATATATACATTAATAACATATATGACAGAGCCAATAGTTGTTATTTCTGATTTATTAAGTCAACGAAGGATAAGTAAAAATTTAATAACTAACATCAAATATATGTTTGATTATGACGCTTGTAACGAAGAGGTAAAAAGTCTTGATAACTTTAAAGAACTTAGTATAAATAGTAAATATTTTTTATATGAAGGAAATTTTGATAAAAAAATTTTACAAAATATTAATTTTAAAATTTGTAGAAATGATGTATTTAAAATAAATGGAATTAGTGGAAGTGGAAAGAGTACCTTAATTAATTTAATTAGTAGGTTTATAAATTCTAATACAGTTAGTATAAAATATAATTCTATTGATATTAATAAAATAGATAAAGATTTATACTATAAAAAAGTTATTCAAGTTCAGCAAAAGCCAATAATGCTTGAAGATAGTATTTATGAAAATATAACTTTAGGAAATTCATATTCTAATAGTGAATTAAATGAAGTTATAGATGTTTGTTGTCTTAGGGAATTTGTAGAAAATAAAACTTTGGATTTTGTTTTATCTGAAGATAAAAATAATATTAGTGGGGGAGAAAAACAAAGAATAAATCTTGCAAGAATGTTAATTAGAAAACCAGAAGTTTTAATTTTAGATGAACCTACTGCAAGTTTAAATAGAAAAATGGCAACAGATCTTGTAAGAAATCTAAAGGCATTTATAGAAAAATATTCAATCACTTTGATAGTTATAAGTCATAATGATGATTTTGATTATATAGTAACAAAAAGTATAAATTTAAGTTAAATAATTATAAATTAAAACTATTACATAACTGAATAATATAAAAAATGGAGCAATCTAAAAAAGATTGCTCCATTAAAATTTTTATAAGTATTTTAAGGCTAGTTATATTTTATTATATTAAATTATTTTCTTTTAACATTAATTCTATATCTGTATTTTTTACTTTCTTTTTTATTATGAAAGATAAAAGTTTTGGAATATTAGGTTTCTTGTAGTCATTTAATGCACTTATAGCATTTAACAAATATCTTAAATCATATTTTGATGCATATACTTCAGGAATGCCTTTTTCAACATTACATAGTGCATATACAGCTTCCATAGCTGTTCTTCCAGAATATTCTGTAGTAAATACAGTATCTCTGCCGGGTTTATCTAAAGTTTCTGCAAATTGTCCAATGAATGCAAAGTTTACTGCATTTTTTGGCACAACATATGGTCTATCACCAAATTCACGAGGTTCAAAATGACTTGTAATATAAGGCATCATAACAGGAATAGCCGAACAATCTTTCGATAATTTATCTATATCTTTTTCTGGTACACCTATATGGTATAGCCATTCTTTTGTGATTTCTTTTCCTGTACAATCTCTCATAGGTTTTTTGATATAATTTCCGTCTTTGTCAGTAAATAATCCGTAAACCCAAACGCAAATATCTTCTTTTGGTTGACCAACATATTGAGGTTGTCTATTGATTGTCCAGCTCATCAACCAATTTGAATCCTTAACAGTTACAATACCACCTGTAACAACTTTTCCAGTGTAAGGATTTCTTTTAGTAATATTTTCAATATAGTCAATAACCTTTCCACCATGAACAGTTACAGTACAAGATTCCCAGTTAGTTCTTTCTACATTTTTACAGAATTTATCTGGTTTACCAAATTCATCAGATTTTAATGCAATATTTCTCCATAAATTCCAACTAGCTCCAAAATCAGCACTCAAAGTTGCAGGAGTTTCATCGTCACCATAGCTTGATGATTCAGTCATTGAACCATTAGTTATAAACACCAAATCATTTTCAGTTAAATCAATTGATTTGTCTTCACCTTTACTTGATTCCATTACCAATTTTGTAGCAACTTTCTTGTCAGAAGTGATATCAAAATCAACATCTTTTACAGTAATTCCGTATTCAAATTTAACACCTTTTTCTTTTAGCCATTTTACTATCGGTTTTACGATAGATTCATATTGATCATATTGAGTAAATTGAAGAGCTGAAAGATTAGTAAGTCCACCAACATGATGAATGAATCTGTTTAAATATAATTTCATTTCTAAAGCACTATTCCAGTTTTGAAAAGCAAACATCGACCTCCATAAAATCCAAAAATCGCTATTTAAAGTTTCTTCGGAAAATACTTGATTTATTTGTTTATTTTGTAAATCTTCATCCTTTGTAAGTGTAAGTTTTATTATTTCTTTCAATGATTTATCACTTAAATTAAATTTTTCCTCATCATATCTTTTCCCATTTTTGTGTATTATACGACATTTACTAAAATTAGGATCATCTAAGTTTGTATAAAAAAAGTGATCTAATATTGATTGTTGTGGATCTTCAGAAGATGGAATTGCACTATATAAATCCCATAAAATTTCAAAGTGATGACCCATTTCTCTTCCGCCACGAGCTACATAACCTTTATGTTCAGGATTAAAATTTCCATCTAAACTACCTCCTGGTAATGTCAATTGTTCTAGAAAAGTAATATTATCACCACTTATATGTGCATCTTTTACTAGAAAACCACCAGTAGCTAAAGCAGCTAATCCTGTACCAATGATATATGCTTTTTTATTTTCTATATCTTTTGGCTTTCTTGAATGAACTAGAGAGTGATAATTTCCATTTACAAATCGTACCCTTTCATCATAACTATTGTTCATTATAATTCATCTCCTTATTGTTAAGATGATTTTTATTTTGTTTAAAATCATCAGCCAAAATCCTTTATAAAAAATATATACCCATATTTTTTATATTAGGAAGTAAAATAAATATAAAAATATCTTAAAAAAATTACAATTTATTTTTTTATAACTTTATTTTTTTATATAATATTGATTTTTTTTGAAATATAATTATTTTGTAGTAAAATGTATTGAATTTATTTAAACAAAGTGGTATACTATAGAAAGTTATTTTTTTATTGGAGGAATTTAATATGAGTTATGGAATTTTATCTATTTTACCACCAATTATAGCAATAGTTCTTGCTCTTTTAACAAAAGAAGTTATTACTTCGTTGTTTTTAGGAATTATAGTTGGTGGAGTTATTTTTACAGGAGGAAATATTTTAGTAGCATTAGAAGAAATTATAAAACTAATGTCAAAAAAGCTTGGCGATAATAGCCTTATGCTTATATTTTTAGCACTTTTAGGTTCTCTTGTAATGGTTATGAATATGGCTGGAGGTTCATTTGCCTATGGAAAATGGGCAAAAAAACATATAAAAAATAAAACCACAGCAAAACTTGCAGGAACAATTTTAGGTATGCTTATCTTTATTGATGATTATTTTAATTGTTTGACTGTTGGAGCTGTAATGAAACCTATAATGGACGAAAATAAAGTTTCAAGAGCAAAACTTGCACAAATAATTGATTCATCAGCAGCACCTGTTTGCATTCTTGCACCTATTTCAAGTTGGGCAGCATCTGTTGTAGCAATAATAGGAGATAGTGGTATAGACAATCCTATGAAAGTTTTTGTAAATACAATACCACTTAATCTATATGCATTACTTACAATATTTTCACTTTTCTATTTCTGTTTTTCAAAGCATGAAATTTGTTCTATGGAAAAATATGAAATTAACGATACTTCTTTAGAATTAAAAAACGAAAATGTTGGATATACATATTCAGAAAATGGAAAAGTTATTGATTTAGTTTTACCAATATTAACACTTATTGTAGTTACTCTTTTGATGATGCTTAGAACAGGTGGATATTTTTCAAAAAATGTTGCTATGAGTTATGCTTTCGGTAATAGTAATGTTAATATGTCTTTAGTTGTTGCTGCTATATTTTCTTTGATTGTAGCTTTTGTTTTATACATTCCAAGAAAACTTATAAAATTTAAAGATTTTATGGACGGCTTAATAGAAGGAATGAAAACTATGATTACACCTATTGTTATTTTGATTTTAGCTTGGACAATTGGAGGAATAACAAGTGAAAAATATTTAAATACAGGAAGTTTTATAGCGAGTGTATTAACTACTTATACAATTCCGATGTGGATTTTTCCAAGCATAATTTTCATAGTTTCATCATTTTTATCTTTTTCAACTGGAACTGCATGGGGAACTTTTGGAATTTTAATTCCAATTATTGTACCTATACTTGTTCATACTAATACTTTGAGTTATTTGAACATAGTACTAGCTTCAATCTTTTCCGGTTCAGTTTTTGGAGATCATTGTTCACCAATTTCTGATACAACTATTCTTTCATCAGCTGGAGCAAATTGTAATCATTTAATTCACGTTTCAACACAACTTCCATATGCAATTATTTGTGGAATTTCAACAATAGTAGGTTTTTTAGTTGCAGGAATTATAGGAATAGATTTAATTGCTTTTCCTATAGGAGTTATTGTATTACTAATTCTTATATTTATTTTAAAGAAAAAAGCAATTTTAAAGTATGATTAAGATGTAAATAAAATAAAATAAAGAAACATTTTAACATTTTTATATTGATTTATTATTTTAATTATGTTATACTATTAGAGTAATATTATGTATTATAAATTTTCCAAGTATTGGAGGAAAAAGCGATGAAAGGAACTGTAAAATGGTTCAACTCAACTAAAGGATTTGGATTTATTTCTACTGAAAGTGGAGATGATGTATTTGTACATTATTCAGCATTAGAAGAAACTGGTGAATTTAGAACTTTAGATGAAGGACAAGCTGTCGAATTTGAAATAGTAGACGGAGCTAAAGGTCCTCAAGCTTCTAATGTAGTTAAATTATAATTATGATTATTGGAAGTTAAATCCCCTATATTATAGGGGATTTTTAAAGTTAGGAGGAATTTATGGCAAAAATATTAAGATGTATTGATGAATGTAAATCTATGAGATTTTTTTTCGCATTTACAGATGATTTGGTAAAAGATTTTAATAAATTACAAAAGCCTTCTGTAGCAACAACAGTTGAAATGGGAAAAGTTTTGACTATGAATGCACTTTTATATTCTGATTTAAATACAAAAGATGATAGTATTGACATTAAATTAAAAACAAATGGCAAATGTGGTCTTATAATATCAAAGTTATATAATGAATCATTTATAACTGGATATTTAGAAAATAAAGATATAACTGAATATGATAAAATATATAAAAATAATGAAACTTCAAAAGATTTTATTGGAGATAGTGGAATTTTAGTAATAACTAAAGACTTAGGTCTTAAAAATCCATATATAGGTAAAACAAATATAACTTCAAAAAATTTAAGTGAAGATTTTAGTAATTACTTTAGCTCATCTAATCAAACGAATACATCCGTTTTTTTAGATGTAAAGATTTTAAAAGATAGTTTTTTATCATTTGGATATATGATTGAGTTATTGCCAGATTATACTAAAAAAGATATCTCTCAATTTAAAATATATTCAGATATGTTTAAAGAAGAATTAGAAAATTATATAAAAGGAGATTTTAAAGAAAATTCTTTTTATGATTATATATCTTCAATACTAAAGATTTTTAAAATAAAGGTTACAGAAGAAAAAATAATACATTACAAATGTAGTTGTAGTGATGAAAAAATAGATAATATGTTATTAAATTTAGGAAAAAAAGAACTTGATGACATAATTAAAGAAGGCAAAGAAATTGAAATTTCATGTAATTTTTGCTCTAAAAAATATAAACGAAGCATTGAAGAAATAAAAAATATTTTAAAAAAATTGAAAAAATAAGGTGAAAAATGCAGAAAATAAATTTATTAGATAACAGAATATATAGAAATTTAATAATCTTATCTCTTCCTATAATGTGTACATCATTTATTCAAATGTCTTATACTTTGATGGACACTTTTTGGGTTGGAAAACTTGGAACAGAGGCAATCGTTGCAGTTGGTATAGTATCTTTTATAGTTTGGTTTGCAGAATCTGTAGTACTTATTCCAAAAACAGGTATAGAAATTGGAGTTTCCTATAGTATTGGGGCAAAAGATGATAAACAGTTTAAAATATATATCGCAAGTTCAATTACAATAGGACTTTTTCTTGCTTTTATTTTAGGATGTATATTTTATTTTCTTAGAATTGAAATAGTAAAATTTTTTAATATAAAAAATGATTTAGTCATAAATAATGCTATAAAATATTTAAAAATAGTAATACTAGGACTTCCATTTGTCTTTTTAAATCCAATTTTTTCTGGGATTTTTAATGGCTCTGCTAATAGTAAAATACCATTTATAGCTAATTCAATAGGACTTTTTTTAAATATAATTTTAGATCCTATCTTAATTTATGGATATTTTGGTTTTTTTAGTTTTGGAGTTGAGGGAGCTGCTATTGCAACAGTTTTTTCTCAGTTTGTAGTTACGGTTATATTTTTAATATTCTCTTTTTTTAATAAAAAAATTTTAAAGGGATTAAACTTATTTTCTAATTTTAGTATATCAATTTCTAAAGAGGTTATAAAATTAGGAGTTCCAATTGCTTTTAAATCTTTTATATTTATTTTTATATCTACAATATTATTAAGAATAATTGCAAATTATGGGCAAAGTGCGGTTGCTGCAGAAAATGTTGCAGTACAGATAGAAGCTATAAATTGGATGAGTGTTGAAGGATTTTCTATTGCTCTTTGTACATTTGTAAGTCAAAACTATGGAGCAAAAAATTATAAAAACATAATACAAGGCTATAAAAAAGGTCTTAGAATAATACTATCTATAGGTATTTTTTGTATGCTATTTTTGTTTTTTTCATCAACATATATAATTAATCTTTTTGTAAAAAGTGATAATATACAAACAATTAAAGATGCAATAAGCTATTTAAAAATATTAGCTTTTTCAGAGATATTTTTATCTTTAGAAATAGGAATTTCAGGAATGTTTAATGGACTTAAAAACACAAAAACTCCAACAATAATAAGCACAATATGTAATGCTTTAAGAATACCGCTTGCTTTTTTAGCCTATTCATTAGGATTAACTGTAGATTATATTTGGTTTGTTATATCTTTTTGTACTTTTTTAAAGGGAATGTTAAATTATATTTTCTTTAAAAAATTTGTTAAACAGTTTGAGTTTAATCTTTGATTTTTTTTAATATAGTAAGTCAATTATATATTAATTAAAAAATATTTTATTGGGAATTCTAATATTATGTTTTAATTTTATATAAAATACTTGAAAAAAATTTTTTTATATGTTATCATATCTATTGTAATTTATATATTTATTAAATTTATGATTAAAAGTAGTAAATATTATTGAAATTTTAGAGAGCTGTTGTTTGGTGAAAAATAGTATTTTGATATATTGAACTTGTTTATGAAATGCATTTGCCGTTGATTACGTTATAATTTTAAAGTGAGTTAATACTAACTAGAGTGGTACCGCGGAAAAATTTAACTTTCGTCTCTTAAGAGATGAAAGTTTTTTTATTTTATATATTTATAAAAAGGAGGAATATTTATGAAAAATTATGATCCTAAAAAAATCGAAAAGAAGTGGCAAGATTTATGGGATGAAAAAAAAGCATTTAAATGTGAAATTGACGATAGAAAAAAATTCTATGCACTAATAGAATTTCCATATCCATCTGGTCAAGGTCTTCATGTAGGTCATCCAAGACCATATACAGCGATGGATATAGTAAGTAGAAAAAGAAGATTACAAGGTGAAAATGTCTTGTTTACAATGGGATGGGATGCTTTTGGATTACCTACAGAAAATTATGCAATGAAAAATAAAATACATCCTGAAGAAGTAACAAAAATAAATATTAAAAATTTTAAAAAGCAATTAAAGAGTATAGGATTTTCTTTTGATTGGGATAGAGAAATAAATACTACAGATCCAGACTATTACAAATGGACTCAATGGATTTTTATGAAGATGTTTGAAAAGGGATTAGCATATAAAATGGAAATGCCGATTAATTTTTGTACTTCTTGTAAAGTTGGACTTTCTAATGAAGAAGTAGTTGGTGGAAGATGTGAAAGATGTGGCAGTGAGGTTATACATAAAGTAAAAAATCAATGGATGCTTAAAATAACAGCATATGCAGATAGATTAATCGATGACCTTAAGGAAGTTAATTATACAGATAGAATTAAAACTCAACAAATAAACTGGATAGGTAGAAGCTATGGTATGGAAATTAAGTTTAAACTAAAAGATATTGACGACAATATATTAGTTTATACTACAAGAGCAGATACTATTTTTGGAGCTACATATATGGTTATTTCTCCAGAACATCCACTTATAAAAAAATATTATAGCAAAATAAAAAATATAAAAGAAGTAGAAAATTATATTCTAGAAGTACAAAAAAAATCTGAATTTGAAAGAACTGAAATTAATAAGGAAAAAACTGGTGTAAAAATAGAAGGTCTTAGTGCTATCAATCCATGTAGCAAAAAAGAAATTCCTATTTTTATTTCAGATTATGTATTAATGACTTATGGAAGTGGAGCTATAATGGCAGTTCCTGCACATGATAGTAGAGATTTTGATTTTGCTAAAAAATTTGGATTGGAAATTATTGAAGTTGTAAGTGGTGGAGAAAATGTAAATGAAAAAGCATACACAAATACAAATGATGGCATTATGGTAAATTCTGATTTTTTAAATGGACTTTCTGTAAAAGAAGCAAAGGAAAGCATATTTGAATATCTATCAAAACTTGGTATAGGAAATAAAAAGACTAATTTTAAACTTAGAGATTGGGTATTTTCAAGACAAAGATATTGGGGAGAACCTATACCTTTAGTTCATTGTGATGATTGCGGTTGGGTTTCTATTGGAGAAAAAGAACTTCCTCTTAAATTACCAGAGCTTAAATCTTTTGAACCTACAGAAACAGGAGAATCTCCTCTTTCAAAAATAGATAGTTTTGTTAATTGTAAATGTCCTAAATGTGGTAAAGATGCAAAAAGAGAAACAGATACAATGCCACAATGGGCAGGCTCTTCATGGTATTATTTAAGATATATGGATCCACACAATAAAGAACAAATCGCAAGTCAAAAAGCTTTAGATTATTTTGGACAAGTTGATTGGTATAATGGTGGAATGGAACATACAACACTTCATTTATTATATTCAAGATTTTGGCATAAATTTTTATATGATTTAGGAGTTGTAAAGACAAAAGAACCTTACTTAAAGAGAACATCTCACGGAATGATTCTTGGAGAAAACGGAGAAAAAATGTCAAAATCAAGAGGCAATGTTATAAATCCAGATGAAATGGTTGACAAGTATGGAGCAGATGCTTTAAGATGTTATGAAATGTTTCTTGGAGATTTTGAAAGAAGTGCTTCTTGGTCTGATGGTGGAATAAATGGTTGTAGAAAATTTCTAGAAAGAGTTTGGAAATTACAACAAATTACAGATTCTTCAAATGAATTTACAAAAAGTTTAGAAAAATCAATTAATAAAACAATAAAAAAAGTTTCAGAAGATTTTGAAAATTTAAAATTTAATACAGCAATTGCACAAATGATGACTTTATTAAATGAATTTTATGCACATGGTAAAATAACTAGAAAAGATTTAGAGGTATTTTTAATATTATTAAATCCTGTTTGTCCACATATAACAGAAGAAATGTGGCAAGAGATGAATTTTAAAGGATATATTTTTAATCAATCATGGCCACAATATGATGAAGAAAAAATAATTGACACACAAATAGAAATGCCAATACAAATAAATGGAAAAGTTAGAGCTACTATAAATATAGCAAAAGATGCAAAATTCGATGAAATTAAAGAAGATATTTATGAAAATGAAAATATAAAAAAATTTATAAGTGGAAAAAATATTGTAAAAGAAATTTTTATTCCAGGAAAAATTTGCAATATAGTTGTAAAATAATGTAAATCAAAAATAAATACTGACCTTAAAATTATTTAGTTAGAAAATTAAAAGGTCAGTATTTTTAATAAATTAAGTTGATTTTTATCTACAAATATGTTATCATAAATTGTAAAACAATTATAAAATTACGGAGGTGTATAATGAAGATTTTTCTTGAAGTAATTTTGTTACTAGCAAGTCTTTCAATAATTATTGCAGTTCTTATGCAAGAATCAAAATCAGAAGGAATTGCTTCACTTACAGGTGAAACAAATATTGCAGGTAAAGGTGGAAAAAAGACTAGAGAAGCATATTTAAGTCAAATAACTATTATATCGTCAATTGTGTTTTTTGTTGCAGCTATTGTATTAGCAGTAATTAAATAAAAATTTTAGGAGGAATATGTTAATGAAAACTAATTTAATTTTTTATAGTGCAATAATTATTGGTATTATTGCATTAGTTTTTGCTTATATTAAATATTTAAGCATTACAAAAGTAGCTCCTGGTAATGATAGAATGAAAGAAATATCAGGCTACATAGAAGAAGGAGCAATGGCATTTTTAGTACGTGAATACAAATCACTTGGAATTTTCGTTGTGGTTTTAGCAATTATCTTAGCTGTTGCTATTAACATTCAAACAGCTGTTTGCTTTTTAGCTGGAGCAATATGTTCTATTTTAGCTGGATACTTTGGTATGAGAGCTGCTACTAAAGCAAATGTAAGAACTGCAAATGCAGCTAAAGAATCAGGAATGGGAAAAGCACTTCAAACTGCATTTTCTGGTGGAGCTGTTATGGGTCTTTCAGTAGTAGGTTTAGGAATTTTAGGAATGAGTATTGCATACTTTATTTTTGATGATCCAAATATCGTAACAGGATTTAGTTTTGGTGCATCATCAATAGCTCTTTTTGCTAGAGTTGGTGGTGGTATTTACACTAAAGCAGCCGATGTTGGAGCAGACCTTGTAGGTAAAGTAGAAGCTGGTATTCCAGAAGATGATCCAAGAAACCCTGCTGTTATCGCTGATAATGTTGGTGATAATGTTGGTGATGTTGCAGGAATGGGAGCTGACCTTTTTGAATCTTATGTAGGATCAATTCTTTCTGGTATTACACTTGGAGCTTTAGCATTTGGAGAAAAAGGTGTTGCATTTGCTTTAGCATTAGCAACTGCTGGAGTAATTTGTTCAATAATTGGACTTTTCTGTGTTAAAGGTGATAAAGATCCACAAAAATCTTTAAATACAGGAACAATAGTAAGTTCTATATTGACAATTATTGTTGCATTTTTCTTAAGCAAACAAATTTTAGGTTCAACTTCTGCATTTATTTCATCAATTTCAGGTGTTATAGTAGGATTAATAGTTTCACAATTTACTGAATATTACACTTCAGGAGATAAAAAACCAGTTCAACATATTGCAGAAGAATCAGAAACAGGACCATCAACAAATATTATATCTGGACTTGCTGTTGGAATGAAATCAACTACAGGACCAATCGTAATAATAGCTATAGGTATTTTAGTATCATATATAGCATCTAATGGTTTTAACAATGCTGCTCAAGGATTATATGGTATCTCTATAGCAGCTATAGGAATGCTTTCAACTTGTGGTATGACTATAGCAGTTGATGCTTATGGCCCAATTGCAGATAATGCTGGTGGTATAGCTGAAATGTGCGAATTACCTAATGAAGTTAGAAATATTACAGATAAGTTAGATGCTGTTGGAAATACTACAGCAGCTATTGGTAAAGGATTTGCAATTGGATCAGCAGCTTTAACAGCACTTGCTCTTTTTGCATCTTATACACAAGCTGTAGGATTAAAATCAATAGATGTTACTAAACCACAAGTAGTTGCAGGTATGTTTATTGGAGGAATGCTTCCTTTCTTATTCTCAGCTTTAACAATGGAAGCTGTAGGAAATGCAGCAAATGATATGATTCAAGAAGTAAGACATCAATTTAAAACAATTCCTGGAATTATGGAAGGAACTGGAAAACCAGATTATAGAAAATGCGTAGATATTTCTACTAAAGCTGCTTTAAGACAAATGATAGTACCTGGTCTATTAGCTGTAATTGTTCCAGTTGTAGTTGGAATATTAATCGGAGCTGAAGCATTAGGTGGTTTACTTGCTGGATCATTAGTAACAGGCGTATTAATGGCTATATTTATGTCAAACTCAGGTGGAGCTTGGGATAATGCTAAAAAATATATTGAAGAAGGACATCACGGTGGAAAGGGTTCAGAACCTCATAAAGCTGCCGTAGTTGGAGATACAGTAGGAGATCCTTTCAAAGATACTTCAGGTCCATCATTAAATATCTTAATAAAGTTAATGACAGTTGTAGCATTAGTATTTGCTCAAGTTATTTTAACTTATGGTGGAATGTTAGTTAAATAATTAATTATTTTGAAATTAAAGTTAGGGAAAATTCCCTAACTTTTTTTAATTTTACTTTTAATTTTTCTATAAATATTATATAATATTTATAGAATATTTTTGATTGAAAAGGAAGGAGAATTTAATGAAAAATCAATTAGTCATTGTAGTTGACTTTGGAGGGCAATATAATCAATTAATAGCAAGAAGGGTAAGAGATTTAAATGTTTATTGTGAGGTTGTTCCATATTACAAAGCACTTGATGAAGTAAAAAATAAAAAACCAATTGGAATAATTTTTACTGGAGGACCTAATAGTGTTTATGATGATAATGCACCCAATATCGATAAAGAAATTTTTGATTTAGGTATTCCTATTCTTGGATTATGTTATGGAATGCAATTAATTTCAAAAACATTTGGAGCAGTTGTAGAAAAAGCAGAAAAGAAAGAATTTGGAAAAACTTTTTGTATAAAAGATAAAGATTCTAAACTTATACAAAACATGAAAAATGAAACAATTGTTTGGATGAGTCATCAAGATCAAGTTAAAAAACTTCCTTGTGGATTTGATCTTATACAACATACATCAACTTGTCCATACGCTGCAATAGAAAATGAAGAAAAGAAAATTTATGCAGTTCAATATCATCCAGAAGTAAATCATTCACAAGAAGGAAATAAACTTATACAATCATTTCTTTATGATATTTGTATGGCAAAAGGTGACTGGACTATGCAAAATTTCATGAATGAACAAATAAATAAAATTAAAGATACTGTAAAAGATAAAAAAGTTTTATTGGCACTTTCAGGAGGAGTTGACTCTTCTGTTTGTGCATATTTACTTTCAAAAGCAATAGGAAATAAATTAACTTGTGTATTTGTAGATACTGGTCTTATGAGAAAAAATGAAGGCGATGAAGTTGAACAAGCATTTAAAAATCAAGAAGTTAACTTTATAAGAGTAAATGCAGAAAAAAGATTCTTATCAAAACTAAAATCAATAACTGATCCAGAAGAAAAAAGAAAGGCAATAGGAGAAGAATTTATAAGAGTATTTGAAGATGAAGCTAAAAAAATTGGACAAGTTGATTACCTTGCACAAGGAACAATATACCCTGACGTAATCGAATCAGGCCTTGGAGATGCAAAAGTTATAAAATCACATCATAACGTAGGAGGACTTCCTGATGTTGTTGATTTTAAAGAACTAATAGAACCATTGAGAA
Source organism: Tissierellia bacterium KA00581 (assembly GCA_001552895.1). Taxonomy (GTDB): domain Bacteria; phylum Bacillota; class Clostridia; order Tissierellales; family Peptoniphilaceae; genus Parvimonas. The sequence goes on along the minus strand of KQ959663.1, from coordinate 37,555 downwards.
GTCTTTTTAAAGATGAGGTAAGAAAACTTGGATTAGAACTTAAAATGCCAGAATATCTAGTATATAGACAACCATTCCCAGGCCCTGGACTTGGAATAAGAGTAATGGGCGAAGTAACTAAAGAAAAACTGGAAATTTTAAGAGATGCTGACCTAATCTTTAGAGAAGAAATAGCAAAAGCAAAAGAAGATAAAAACATAAATCAATACTTTGCAGTTCTTACAAACAATAGAACCGTTGGAGTAATGGGAGACTTTAGAACATATGATTACACATTAGCATTAAGAGCAGTTACAACAACCGACTTTATGACAGCTGATTGGGCAAGAATTCCATATGAAGTACTTGATAAAGTATCAGTTAGAATCGTAAACGAAGTCGAACATATAAATAGAATAGTATACGACATAACAAGTAAACCACCAGCAACAATCGAATGGGAATAGAGCAACAAACTCTTGAGTGATACTATTTTGATATTGAAAAGGTAAAAAAGTAGTCTCAAAAGGGAGTTGTTGAATTTAGATAAATAGTTTAGAAAACCTTCCATCATTTTGGTGGGAGGATTTCTAAATACATAAGCTACTAATATCTATAATATATAGTGTTGGAGGGGTAATTATGAAAAATATTGATATTCTACAAATCCTGATTTGTATTTTAAGTTCTTCATTTTTGTCAGTCATAGTATCGGCTATTTTTTTAGATCCAATCAGAGAAAGAAGAAAATATATATTTGATGAGAAAAAAAGAGTATATGATGCAATTATTATTTTTGCTCAAATATTCTTATATCCAAAGGAGGCAAAATTTTCATTAGGTGTGGTAAGGTATGACATACAAAAACTTCCTTATGAAACAATGCAAGTAAATGCATTGAATGATTTAAAAATGACTATTCCTAAGTTAAAATTAATTACTAAAAATCAAAATGTAGTTAAATCTGTAGAGGAGTTTATTAAATATAAAAATGAAGAAAAATTTGATTGTTTAGTTGATTGCTTTCAAAAAGATCTATATAAATAGAATGTAAACCAAAAGCACATGACTTTAAGACCTAAAAATCTTTTAGCTATGTGCTTTTTCTGTGCTTATTTTATATCTGGCGGAATCTTAGCAGATATGGCTTTTCTATAAAATTTCACATTGCTTTCTTCAAAAGGAACATAATCTTTTTTCAGACTGTCAGGATAATTAGCTTTCCAATCTTCCAATATTTCTTTCGTAATTTCGTTGTTCTCATATTTCTCTTTCATTTCATGCCACTGTTCAAGCGTATTACCTATTCTAAGAATAGCCTCACTGCCGAAATATATACCTGTGGTAGTATATTCAGGATCTTCATCATTTAGAATAACAGGTCGTATATTCACTTCAATGCTGTCATCCAGCTTAAACAAAAACCGCATTAAATCATGTTCCGTATAGGGATAATCAGGCTCTTTCAAATACTCTTTGTTTACATGTAGTGCATCAGAAATATTTTCCAAGACATCGTCTTTAGGAGTACGAATATCAAGTCTAGAGTTGTCAAACATATAAAACTTGTTGTTTAGGAATTAAAGAAAATAGTACTATTGCGATAGGGACGCATGGACTTATCAAAAAAATTGAGGATAGAAATCACTTTATTCAAGGCTTAGATTATGTAGTTGGTAGATTAAATCCTAAAAATATTGTCGTTTATGGATCTGCACTTCAAAATATATTTGGTAAATATAAGGGTTTAGGAATTAATATTTGCCAATTTGATAGTGAAATAAGCAAATTCTACCAATTGAGGTATTGCTAATGGGTGCAGGATTTCATGGTAATTTTGGTAATACGAAAGGAACAAAGAGCATGATTCTCATTAAAAATAAAAGTGATGTTGAATACAATGAAGGCAAAATGGAAAATTATTTATTGAATAATAAACATCCAGAAGGAAAATCTAAAGCTAAATTTTTAAAAGATGTTCTAGGATATAAAAGTGGAGATGGTAAAATTTTACATGACAACTTAGTAAAAGCCATATTAAATAAAAAATCAGTAAAGGTTGAAAATACAAGTTATGGGATAAAGAAGACTTATAAAATGAAGTTAGTAGGAAAAAATAACAAAAAAATTACTTCTAATGTTGTTTGTATTTTCCAAAAAGATTCAGGAAAAACAAAATATAGGATTATTAGAGTTTATCCAGATAAGAGGTGAGTTAATGAAAGAATTAGATGTTGTAAGATTGAAAGAGAATTATAAAGAAATAAGTAAAGGAACAAAGGGAACAATTGTTTTACTTTATGATGAAAAAAATTGTGAGGTTGAATTTTTTAATAAAGATGGAGATACAATAGATGTAGTCATGACTCCTTTAAATAAATTAGAACTTATAGAGTCATTCTAATAGAATTTAAACTTATAAAAATAGAGCTTGTAAAAAATGAATCATACAAGCTCTATTTTTATATCCATTTGTAATCTTTTTCAGAGATTATGGATAATTATTTTCATGAGTGGATTCTAGTTAGGTCATAAAAGACCCATAGAATATCACCAAGTGGGGTCTCAATTCCAGTAAAACTATATTATGAAAAGAAAGAAGAAAATGAAACTGACTTTATAGAAGTTGACAAGAATTTATTGCCAGAAGAATGGAAAAAAGAAAAACAATTAGAAATAGATACAACACATCAAGTGAAAATATAGATGTAACTTTGTAACTTGTAACCCATCGTTATAAATCTTCTTAAATTAGGATTACATAAATTAATGGCTTGATAATAAGGAGTTGTCGCAGACTCTTAAAACAAGCTCGCCTAATTTTGGAAGTTTTTATTTTATAAGTTACAGTTACACTTATTAATTCCTATTTGTAAAATTATTGAAAATCAAATTAAAGACTTGTTAGTAGTAGCAAGCACAGTAAGTGAGTACCCACTTACGAAAAAATCAAAAAATCAATAGCTTATAAAGCTATATAATATTATGATTTTTATCTTGTACCCTCGCCTAATAGTTTCTACAATTTGAGCAAGCTCTCATTGGAAACTATTGGCTGGGGCAAACTTTTAGGGAGAATCCTAAGATCCCAAAAGATGAGTGTAAAGGAGAAATATATGGATAATAGAAAAAGAAAAAATCAACTGAAAATATATTTAACAGATGAAGAAAAAGAAATTTTTGAAAAGAAAATGAAACTTGCAAATTGCAAAACTATGTCCCACTTTCTTAGAAAATGTGTGTTGGAAAAAAAATTTATATTGTAGACCTAGAACCATTTAGAAATCTCCAATGGTTACTTTCAAATGCAACAAATAACATAAACCAGATCGCAAAAGCTACTAATACAACTGGTGTTATTTACATGAAAGATATAGATTATATGAAAGAAAAAATAGAAAAATTATCAAAAAAAATATGGGATATACATTCCCTATTATTAAACAGAACTAAATAGAATTATTTCCATAAAATATCTTAGACCTGTAAGAAGTTTTAAAAATATGATATAATATAATTAATTGAAATGCCGTTTTTAAAATTACAAGGGAGAGAATTTTATGCAAAACTTTGGGAAAATTATTTTTAAAATAGACCAGGTTTTAGAAGAAAAAAATATAAGCAAAAACAAATTAGAAAAAGAAGCAAATCTTCAAAGGACGCAACTTAATTCTTATTGTAATAATAAAGTTAAAAGAATTGACTTAGAAACTATAGTAAAGATATGTTGTGTTCTTGAGTGTAAGGTTGAAGATATAGTGGAGTTATTGTAGGTGATTAACAATGTATAAATCAATAGATTTATTTGCAGGAATAGGCGGAATTAGGCTTGGTTTTGATCAAGCATTTGGTAATGATATAGAAACAGTTTTTGTATCTGAATGGGATAAGAAAGCTCAAGAAACATATATAGCTAATTTTGGAGAAAAACCTAAAATTTTTGGGGATATAACAAAAATCAATGAAATTGATATACCTATCCATGATATTTTATTAGCTGGATTTCCATGCCAAGCATTTTCCTTAGCTGGTCAAAAAAAAGGTTTTGAAGACACAAGAGGTACTTTATTTTTCGATGTCGCTAGAATAGTGGAATTTCATAAACCTAAAGTTGTTTTTTGTGAAAATGTAAAAAATTTGGTAAATCATGATAGAGGTAAAACATTTAAAATTATAAAAAAAACATTAAATGATTTGGGTTATAGAGTTTTTTACAAGGTTATTAATAGTAAAGATTTTAGTGTTCCACAAAATAGAGAAAGAATATATATAGTTGCATTTAGAGAAGATATATCACCTAATAAATTTATTTTTCCAGAAAAAATTGACGATACTAAGGTCATTGCAGATATTATGGAAGAAAAAGAGACTTCTCCTAAATATTATTTATCTGATGTATATCTTGAGTCTTTAAGGAAGCATAAGCAAAGACACCAAGCAAAGGGTAATGGTTTTGGATATGAAATCAGAGATGTAAATTCTATTGCTGGAGCTATTGTATGTGGAGGAATGGGAAGAGAAAGAAATTTAATAATTGATAAAAGATTAACTGATTTTATTCCCGTAACTCATATAAAAGGGAAAATAAATAGAGAATATATTAGAAAAATGACACCAAGGGAGTGGGCAAGACTACAAGGATTCCCAGATGATTTCAAATTAGTTGTTGCTGATACTCATCTTTATAAACAATTTGGAAATTCAGTAACTGTTTCTGTAATAAAAGCAATTGCTGATAATATTAAAAAGCAACTAGAAGGTGTTATAATTGAAAATGTTGCTAAAGATAAAGAATATTATGAACAATTAGAATTTGCATGGAGGTAGAAAGTGATAAGTGGAAACAAAGGGGAATGGTCTGAAATATATGTATTATTCAAACTCTTAGCTGATGGAAAAATATACGCTGCTGATAGTGAGCTAAATAAACTTAATGATATTTATTTTCCTATCATAAAGATTATTAGAGAAGAAATATCTGGAGAATTAAAAGAATATACAACTGGAAAACTAATAGATATTTATATTAATGGTAAAAAAATAAAATCAGTTGATAGAAATGAATTTGAAAAAGAATCAGAGCGGCTTCTTGATGAAATTTGTAATGCAAAGGGTTCTGCATTTCAAATAGAAAAAACTGAAAAATTTATGAAAGGAATATCCTGTTATAAATTATCTGTACCTGCAAGAGAAAAAAGTGATATTACCATGAAAATAGTTGATGTAAATACAGGATATTCTCCAACAGTTGGATTTTCAATTAAATCAGAATTAGGATCTTCGCCTACTTTATTGAATGCTGGAAAAACAACAAACTTTATTTACAAAATTGTTCATAACAATCCCTTATTGGTAAAAGAAACTAATGAGATATACAAAGTTTCAAAAGGTAAAAAACATACTGATGTTAGGGGAAGAATTAAAAGAATAATTGAAGAGAATGGACAACTCGAATATGTTGATATGCAAAATCAAACTTTTTCTGATAATTTAGTATTAATTGATAGTTCAATGGATAATATTATTGCAGAAACAATTTTATATTTTTATAGGGATGGGATTAGTAATTGCATAGATATGGTAAAGAAGCTGGAAGTTGAAAATCCAATGAATTATGGAAATGTTAATGCCTATAGGTATAAATTTAAAAAGTTTTTAACAGCAGTGGCGCTAGGTATGAAACCAGCAACAATTTGGGATGGTATTGATGAAGCTAATGGAGGATATATAATTGTAACCAAACAAGGGGATATATTAGCATATCATATTTATAATCGCAATTATTTTGAAGAATATTTACTTAATAATACAAAATATGAAACAGCATCCACATCAAGACATGATTTTGGAGAAGTTTATAGTGAGGATGGAGAAGATTTTATTAAGTTAAATCTTCAAATCAGGTTTAGATAAATTTTGAATTTTTAAATATAAAAAATTAATTTTATAATATGTATGGAGGAGTAAAATGGAAGGTATAAATGAAGTGATGAGCATTAATATAGAAAATTGTAATTGTATCAAAAGTGCAAATATTAATATAAATACTAATTCACTTAATATTAAATATGGTTTGAATGGAACAGGGAAATCTACAATTAGTAAGGCAATTTTATATTTTTCAAATCAAGATAATGATTCGCTATCTAATTTAAGGCCGTATAATTCGGATGTAGATCCTAAAATAAAAAATTGTAAGTTTAAGAAAGTAAGATTATTTGATGAAAACTATGTAAATAAATACCTTTTTGAAAATGATAGCTTTTTAAATAATTCATATCAAGTTTTTTTGCGTGATAAAGAATTAGATAAGATGAGGGAAAATACAGAAAATTTATTAAAAAGTTTGAAAAATATTTTTGAAGAATCGGAAGAATTGAATGATTTGATGAATTTTCTTCCTAGTTATAGAAACATCACTAATTTTGATAATGGTAATATTTCAAAAAGAGGTGGCTTAGGAGAATTATTAAAAGGAAATGGTTCGGGCTTTGATAATCACGAAGAGTTAAATTCATATAAACCGTTTTATGAAAATAGAGACTTTTCTGATGTATCAAAATGGGCTAAATGGAGAAATGATGGAATAAAACAAATGAATGGTGAATCGTGCCCATTTTGTACTCATAATATGAATTTAGAAAGTATTGAAAAACAAAATAAAACAATATCAACTGTATTTAAAAACTCTGCTTTAAAAACAGCAAACGAAGTATTGGATTTTTTACAAAATGCTGTAGAAAAAGGATATATTAAACAAAGCTCTGTTAAAATTTTGGAGAAATATATTGGTGATAGTTCTAAATCTAATGAACTAATAGCTGAGATGAATCAGATGGGAATCGAAACAGAATATTTATACGTAAAAATAAAGCAATTATTTAAATTTAATCCCATGAATGTATCTCGTGAGCAACTCGAAGATATAGAGTCACAACTGGATAATTTTATTATTGATAATAGACAAATATCTAAATTTTATACAACTGAGAAGATTAAATCTTTAATAAAAGGAATTAATGAAAAAATTGATGAACTAAGAGATAAAACATCAGCTATAAAGACATTATTTCTTAAATGTCAGCAAAAAATGGAGGATTTAATAAAGGATAGGAGAGGAGATATAAATGATTTTTTTGCAATAGCAGGTTTTCCTTACAAATTTATTTTAAAAAACAATGGGGAAAATAATGCTATTTGTTATTTAATTCCAAGTAATGCAGACGAAATTGACAAAATAGAAAACCCACAAAATCATTTAAGTTGGGGTGAAAAAAATGCTTTTTCTCTAGTAATGTTTATGTTTGAAGTAGCCAATGATGACGTAGATCTAATTATTTTAGATGATCCTATAACTTCTTTTGATAAAAATAAAAAATTTGCTGTAACAAAAAGATTATTTGATAATAAGGAGTTTAGCTTTAAAAATAAAACTGTATTGATGTTAACTCATGATTTACAGCCAGTTATTGATTACGTACAGGGCAAATTTTTAAGAAGATATGATATACATACACCAGTATATGCAACATACCTTGTTAATAATGATGGAAATTTAGAAGAAAAAGAGATAACCAAAAGTGATTTGAAAAATGTTGTGGAATTAACTCGAAGTATTGCTCTAGAAAATTCTTATGACATAGCTATTAGGATAATTAACTTGAGAAAATTTATTGAATTGACAACACCTGATTTTATAGAAGATTCTGCATATGATGTTTTATCAAATCTAATACACGGAAGACAATTAGATAAATATGAAAGTAGAATAGTTTATAAAAACAAATCAGATTTTATTAGTAAAGGAATGGCTTTTATAAATGGTTTTATTCCCGAGATGAATTATAATGATTTACTTGATGAAACAAGCGATTACAAATTATTACAATTAGTTAAAAATGAAAATATATATACACAAATAATTGCAATTAGATTTTTATTCGAAAAAGATAGAGAGAGCGGTACTTTGATGTCACAGCTTAAAAAAGAATACCCAAATGTTTGTAAATTCGTAAATGAAACAAATCATATAGAAAATGATTATATATTTCAACTAAACCCAATAGAGTTTTTCGAAATACCATTATCTTATTTAAATCAGTTAAAGATATTTTGTAATGAAAAATTAACTAGCCAATTTAACAAATATTATATTTAGTGAATTAATTTTCTTTACTTGCTACTGGGACTGGGGCGGGACTAAAAATCTGAAAACGTCTATAATCAGATGGATTTGGTGATACTCTAAAAAATAAAATCTGGTATTTTGAAAGCTTTGGGATATATCGGACGTTTTAAAAAGAAGAATTGGAATAAAAAATACAAGACTCTAGTAAAACTAGGGTCTTATATTTTTATACAATTTTATAAAATTGACAATATTGTTATTTAAATATATAATTAAAAAAATATTTATAATTTTTAAATGCTATTTTATAAAAATTTAATAAATTTTGCATATTGCTTTCTTATAAATTACTTAAAAAATTTATTAAGAGTTGTATATTTGACTCTTTTAAAAAATTAATAAATATTTTTAAAGTATATATTTCATTGAGAAGTAAATTTTTGTATTAAAGGAGGTTTTATGTTAACGGTTTATAGAAATGATTTTCACAATAAAAATATTTATATTGATTTTGAAAATGAGGACATAAGCCCATTGCTATCTTTTCGTGCAATTACTGAGAAATACGGCACGCCTCTTCAGATTATGCTAGAGGAGAAAGATGATTTAAAGAGGAATTTTATTTTGCAAAATGGTTTTAAGCTTATGCGTACTTGCTATTTATGTGAATTTTCTTCTTCTGATTTACGAGTTGCATCAAGTTATGTAAAAATTATGAGGACAGTTAAAAATCGTGAGTTTTCTTGGAATTATTATATTCATTACAAAAAAATGCATCAAGCGATTAATCCTTTGACAGCTGGCTTTGAAGAATTTATGGAAATTTTACCAAATGAAGTTTATTTTGTTGACGAGAAAAATTTTGCTTTTGTAGAGGATAATGAGATAGCTTATGTGCTTTGCGATGAAACTTCTTTGGGAGATGATTTTTTGCTTTCACTTTGTCAAGTTCTTTTTTACAATTATGATACGATTGTTTTTGAGGCTGATGATGTCAATCCCATTGCAATGAGGCTTAAGAATAATTTTTCTAATGGATTTATAGAAAAGACGGAGACTTGGATTTATAAATAAATTATAATAAAAGATATTTTTAAAAATGAAATAGAAATAAGTTCTAAAAGAAAAAATAAAGAATTAGAAAAAGTTTATCTCTATAAAGGAGAAAAATTATAAATTTAAAGATTATTCATTATATCTGATAAAGATAATATAAGAATAGTTAAGTTAATAATTAGAAATGTTAGAACGCTTTAAAATGAGTTTGTAAATTCAAATGCTAAGAGTATTCAAAGTTATTTGATAGATAATAAATAATTTGAAATATAATAGGAACTAGGAGATTAAATTATGATAATAGACAGCTATGATAAAGATACAGAAGAAGTTATAAGTTTAAAAGACTTTTATGGAGAAAAGAAAAATTTGACAGAAAAATGCTTGATAATATTTTCAAAAAGTATACTAGAATATTTACTTAGTAACTTTAAATGCCAAGAAATTGGCAAAATAGACTCTGTAAATGGCTCAAGAACAATATATAAAAGTAACTTTGAAACTCAAGAATTTGTATTCTACCTTAGTATGATGGGTTCAGCTCTTGCTTCAGCAGATTGTGTAGAAGTTAATTGGATTACAGGTGCAAATAAATTTATTATGTTTGGATCTTGTGGTAGTCTTGACAAGGAAAATACTTTTGGAAAATACATTATACCAACAGAGGCTTATAGGGGTGAGGGGACATCTTACTATTATAAAGCTCCTTCAGATTATCTTGATATTAAAAACAGTGATAAGGTTGAAGATTTTTTTATTAGAGAAAAAGCTCCTTATATAAAAGGAAAGGTTTGGACTACAGATGTTATGCTTCGAGAAACACGTGGGCTTTTATCAAAGAGAAAGCAACAGGGGTGTATAGCGGTAGAAATGGAACTTGCAGGTGTTCAAGCAGCTTGTGATTTTTATAGTATTGAACTTTATAGCTTTCTTGAGTCTGGAGATGTATTAAATGAGAGTTCACATGAAGTTGATGGACTTAATAGAGCAAACCATGATATTAAAAAGTTATATTTGGCTTTAAAATTTTTAAAAGAAATATAATAAGAAAAACTATGTAATATGATTGTGATCTTATTTATAAAAAAAGCAAAAACTTACTAAAGATTATAATTATGAGGTTATTAAAAAATTTAACTAAAAATTAACTAAAAAATAATTAACAAGCTATCTAAAAATCTTATTTATGAGAATTAAAAAGATAAATATGAGGAGAAAATTATGAAAAACAGTAAAAATTTTAATTTGTTTTTAATGGATGGAGAAGTTACAGGAAGGATAAAATGTACATTATCTAACTGGACAGGTATAGCTTATAAGATTCCAAGATTATATTTAGATAAATGTAAAGATAGACAAGATTTAAAACAAAGTGGAGTATACTTTTTGTTTAGCAAAAATGATTCAGATGAAGATGAGGTTTATATAGGGCAAGCAGGAATAAGAAAAAATGGAGAAGGTGTTCTCTTTAGGGTAAATGAACACTTAAAAGATTCAATTTATTTTTCTGATGTAGTAATGCTAACAACACAAAATAATTCTTTTGGTCCTACAGAAATATCTTATCTTGAAAATAAATTTACAAATTTAGCTAAAGAAACTGAAAGATATACAGTTAGAAATAACAATGACCCAAATCCAGGAAATGTAACTGAAGAAAAAGAATCAGAACTTGAGGATTTTATAGAATATTCAAAGATGGTTCTTGGTGTTTTAGGTTATAAAGTATTTATTCCTATAACAAAAAAAGAAACAAAAGTTTTTGATAATAAAAATAATTATGATGAATTGATACTATATTTATCAAGAAAAATTAAAAGGTCAAATAAATTAATTAAAGCAAAATGTAAAAGAACAAATGAAGGCTTTGTTGTATTAAAGGGTAGTATGATTGAACAAGTAGATTCTAATGCTATACCAAAATCAATTAAAGAATTAAGAGAAAAATTAAGGAAAAATAATGAAATAGTAAATGGAAAAATAATAAAAAATTACCTTTTTAATAGTCCTTCATATGCTTCTTCTTTTGTATTAGGTATGCATACAAATGGAAGAACAGATTGGAAAACAAAAGATGATATTACACTTAAAGAACTAGAAGAAAAAGAAATTCAATAATAATTACTTAGTAAGACGGTAAAAACACCGTCTTTTTTATTTCCCATATATATTTTAACAATTTTAAAATATAGTTTACGAGATAAAAAATGATTATTTAATATCTAAAGTATTAAATTGCGTTAAAATAAAGAAGTTTTAGAAATAACTAAAAGTTACTATATTAAATAATAAAAGATATGTAAAATATGTATCTTATAAATTAGATTGTATAATTTCTCAAACTTCATGTAGACAGAGAAAAGAAAAAAATTTTTATTAGAAAAAATAAAAAATAATTGATAGAAAAAATTTAATTTTACTTATAATTTTAAATTTATGAATTTAAAGATTTTTTATTTAACATTAAAATTTGTTATGTAAATTATTTTCGATATAAATTTAAAAAAATATAAAAAAAAGTATTGACAACGATAATGAGTTTTAATATAATTAAATTGGTTATAGCTAAGTAATTGATTTAATTGTTATAAAATCAAGAAAAAGAAAATTAAAAAGTTTATTAGTAGTCAATAAGTAGGCTTAATTTGTATAGTCTTATTTAGATTTAATATATTATATATTAAGGTGTAATATTTATAATGACAAAATTTTTTTAATTGTTTAATTATAAGACTTTTTTAATATGGATTTTGATGTTTGATGATACATACCAATATTATGAAAAAATAATATCAAAAGTAATTTTTTAATTATTTTTATTTAAAATTAAAATGATTTTTAATGATTTAGTAATTTTTAAAATTTAACTAAATGATACATCATTAAATAGAGTATATATTTATAATTAAACTAACTAAAATGCTTGAAATTATTTTTTAGATTGTGCTTTTGATAATAAATTATTTACAATTGTTTATAATCAAATCTATAATTATAGGAGGGTTTAATGGTAAAGAAAAGACTAGAGATGTTAGTAACCTCATTAATAATTATCGTATTGACAGTAGGTATATGTTTTGCAACTGTTAGTTTAAGTAAGTTTGGCAAAAATTCAAGTTCTAATTCTTATGCACAAACTAAAAATAAAAAATCTGACGATGAAAAAAACGAAGATGTAAATACTGGCAATGAACTCAAAGATGGTGAATATGAGGGAACTGCAAGAGGTTATATTAGTTATATAACCGTAAGAGTTACAATTAAAGATGGAAAAATAGCAGACATTAAAGTTATACAAGAAGATGAAACTCCAGAATACTTTAATGAAGCTGTTAAGGTATTAAATAGTATAATAAGTGCTAATAGCACTGATGTAGATTCTATTTCTGGTGCTACAGTATCATCAGATGCTTTAAAGGAAGCTGTTGAAGATGCCTTACAAAAAGCCGGTAAAAAAACTAGTTCAATACACAAATCTACTAGAAGTTCTAGAACAAATGGTAGTTTTTCTCCAAGTTTAGCTAGATCTGGCGGACTTTCTTCACTTGGTTCTACATTTGTTAGAATACCAGTTGGTGGAAGACTTAAAGATGGAACATATCAAGGCTCTGCTCCAGGATATAGAGGAAATATAAGAGTATCTGTAACTGTTAGTGATGGTAAAATAGCGAAAGTAGATATTTTAGGCTATGATGATGATGATGCATACTTTAGTAGTGCTGTTGGAGTAATTAATCAAATGATTGGTCAAACAAGTGGAAATGTAGATTCAGTATCAGGAGCAACATACTCAAGTGTAGGTATAATGAATGCAGTAAATAATGCACTTAATAAAGCAATAGAAGGTGCACCTATTGATAATAAACCATATCCACAAGAAAAACAAAAGCAACAAGAAAATCCTCAACAAGAAAAACCAAATTCAAAACCAGAACAACCAAAGCCTGTTCCAAAACCTGAAAATCCAAAATCTGGAAAGCTAAAAGATGGAACATATCAAGGCTCTGCTAAGGGATATAGAGGAAATATAACTGTATCAGTTAAAATAAGTAATGGAAAGATTTCTAGTGTTTATGTAACAAAGAATGAAGAAGATACAGCTTATTTAAATTCTGCACTTGGAGTAATTAACAAAATGATTGGAAAATCCAGTGGAACTGTAGATTCAGTATCAGGAGCAACATATTCAAGTGTAGGAATAATGAATGCAGTTAATAATGCAATAAATAAAGCAATAGATGATGCAACAGGTAAGATTCCTGAAATAAAACCACTTCCAGATCCAAAAATAGAAGAAAAGCCAACTCCAGAGCCAAAAATTAAAGAAGATAAATCTCTACAAGATAAAATAAGAGGAGATCTTGCAGAAGGTGTATTTGCTGGTGAAGGGTATGGATACAATACTGGTAGAGGAACAGTTAAAACAGAAGTAAAAATAGAAAATGGTAAAATAATAGATATTACTAGAGATGAAGAAAATTATCCAGATGATGGCGATGAATATCGTACAAGATCTAGAAATATAATTAAATTCTTGAAAGATTCTGTAAATGGTAAGCGTAACATAGCTATAATGAAAATGCATATGGATTTAGTTGATCAAATATGCAATTCAACAGATAAAGTTGCTAAAGCTAGAGAACTTATTGGAGATGCTGGAGCTAACTATATAAAGAATAATATGAATAATTCATTCTTCCCATTAAGAGGATATGTTTCAATTGCAGTTAAAATGTATTTATCACCAAAATATGATGCTAAGGCTATGTATGATGCTGTATCAGGAGCTACTTTATCAGCAGGTGGAACAGCAGTGTCAGTAGATACTGCACTAGCTAAATCAGAAAGTGATAAAAAGACAAATAGTAATGTAGATCAAATAGAAATTTTAGAAAATAAAGATGCTCTTATAGAAAAGAATTATTATACTAAAAAGATAGAAATTTTATCAAACAAATCAGATGCACTTGATTTGAAAGATCTTAAAGTAAAAATCAAATATAAAGATGGTAAAGAAAAAATAGTAGCTTATAAAGATTTTGCTAAATACGGATTAGAAATTACATCAAAAGATGGACGAGAAATTGTTGATAATATGAATTTTTCAGATGAAATTAAGAATAAAATTGTTCTTAATGTAACAATTACTCATAAAGATTCAAAAAGATATGCTGACTTTGCAATAAAGTTTGGAAATTATAGTAAAGATTATATAGTCAAGATGCAATATAGTCTTGATGAAGGAAAAACTTGGATAGATATAGATAATCCTACAAAGTCAGAAGAAAATAAAAATAACATAGCAGATAAACAATCTATTAAAGTTACTAAAGATTATATTGGAAAAAGCATTCAAGTTAAGACTACTTCAGTTAAAGGAAATACTTATATTTATAAAAGTGATGTTAAAGGAGTACAATTTGATAGAATTAAACTTTCATGCGTAGATAATTCTTATGATAAAAATAATAATGCATCATTTGCAGTATTTCTTGTTATAAGTGAAGATAAAACAAGCAAAGTTAAACCTGGACATGAAAATATTCCACAAGGACCAGAAGAAGAAGCAAGTGAAAATGATGTTTATGTAACATTTGCACAAAAGAATTTAAATCACCAAAACTTTGATGATGTAACTATAAAAACTTCTGATGGTGTTAAAATAATTTCTGTAGATGGACTTCCAAATGGATTAAAACTTGATGGAAATAAAATTGTAGGAAAAATTGAAATTAACGATGATGTATTTACATCAAGTTATAAAGAAATGGATGTAACAATACATGCAATAAAATCTAATAAAAAAATAAAGAGGACTGTAAAAATATCTGTATACCAAGATAAAGATAGAGATGGAATAGATGATAATGATGATGCTATGCCAGATGCATTTAATCCTGAATTTAAGAAAACAGACTTTGAAGGTAAATGTATACATGGATTTATATCAAATGCAGAGCCAACAATAGAAGAATATAAAAAGTTATTTAAAAATATTCCAGATGATGATTCTGTAACTATAGAAATTATACGACATCCTGATATGTCAAAGAATATGTCTATAGCAAAACTTAAATTTACTTCAAAACATGTTTCTGGATCATCAACTATTAGTGTAGCTGTTAAGTTAAAAGCTAAGCCAAAACAAGATCCTAAAGCTCTATTGGAAAAAACAATTCAACAATTTACAGTACAATCTTTTCTTAAAAATGGAACATTTGAAGGAAAAGGAGTAGGATTTGATTTATCTAGAGGTATGTTAAATACAATAGTTACAATAGAAAACAACACAGTTTCTAAAGTTGTTTTTGAAGAAGGCAGTGGATATTCTGGAGAACAATATATGGATATGGCATCTAAAGCAATCACATATTTACAAGGACCAGATGCAAAAAGAAATGTTGCTATATTAAGAACACATAAAAATTATGTTGATCAAATTGTAGCTTTAGGTGATGATATAAATGCTCGTAAGAAAAAAGCACAAGAGCTAATTGGAAAGGAATATGCAGATAAAATAAAAGATATAAGAAGACCTGAAGATATTTCACCTTTGGTTAGAGAATTTATTTCTGCTAATGTACAAGATACTGCTAAATCAACTATGGATTCTGTTACAGGAGCAACATTAACAGCAGGTGGTTTAGGAGAATCTGTTGGTAATGCCATAGTATTATCAGCACATGATAAAGAAACTGGAAATACTGTTAAAGAAATAAAAATACTAGAGCCAAAAGAAGTAAATCCAATAACTGGTCAAAGACTTCTTAAATTAGATAAATCAAAACCATTAGATTTATCAACTTTAAAAGTTGCACTTGTAGATGACAATGGCTCACAAAGAGAAGTATCGTATGCTGATTTTTACAAAGAAGGTATAGAAATAAAAGATAGAGATACTAATAAAGTATTAACAAATGGTCTTGAACTTACTGAAGATGAAAAAAATCAAGCGATAATAGCAGAAATTACTCATACTAAATCACTTAGAAAAACAAATTTTGCTATACAATTTGAAGTACGTAGTGATGATTATATTAAGAAAATGGAATATAGTTTTGATGAAGGACAAACTTGGGAAACTGTAGAAAATCCTGTCCTAGATGAAAAAAATTCTAATAACATTTCTTATAGACAAACAATCAAACTAAAGAAGAAATATGAAGGTAAAAAAGCTAAATTTAAGATTACTTCTGTTAAAGGAAAGACTTATGTTTATACATGTGATAGTCCAATAAAAGATTATGGTTTTAAATATAGTTTTGGAATCCCATCAAAAGATATAGAGGAAAATCCAAATGCACATTTTGCTTTATATATAACTTTTGTACAAGAAGATAAACAAGAAGAAAAACCTGGTGAAGAACCAGGAGAAGATCCAGGTGATGACCCAGGGGAAGATCCAGGAGATGATATAGGTGATGACACTGGTGATGATACAATAGATCCAACACAATCAAGGGAAGTAGGAAAAGAAGATATTGATGCAACTCTTGAAGAAAATTATATTAATTATAAAAAGATAAAACCTATCACAATTACTAAAGCTACAGATGTTACTATTACTAAAGTAGAAGGCTTACCAGAAGGTCTTAAATATAAAGATGGTAAGATAGAAGGTACTATCGAGTCAAAAGATGAATTTAATTCATATAAAGACTATGAATTTGTAATTTATGCAAATAAAGCTGATGAAGCTATCAAGAGAAAATTAAAACTTACAGTTTACCAAGATAAAGATAAAGACGGCGTTTCTGCAATGGATGAAGGAGAAGATGGAGATAGTAAATTTGATCCAATATTTACTTCTACTTCTAGAATTATCAAGAAAAAAATTGGTGAAACTGCACCAAGTATTGATGATTATAAAAAATTGATAAAAAATCTTCCAGATGATGGAAGTGTAACATTAACCATATTGAAACAACCAAATATGCAAAAAGCTGGTAATAATATGGTAAGAATAAAATTTAAGTCATCAAATGTACAAAATGAATCTATAGTAACAATTAATGTGGTAGTTACTAACAATTAATGTAGTAGTTTTATAAATTAACAAACTGCAAGACTCTTTTTTCTATGAGTCTTGCAGTTAAATTTTAAAAAAGGAGAAAATAATGAATTTAATTGTAGCACTAATAATAAGTGGAAGATTTTTCTACTTAATAGCTAATAAATTAAAAAAATATAGCGTCGCTTTTTATGTTGCTTTTTATGCTATGATTCTAGCCATGATTAGTATTAATGCACTAGGATATTACAAAAAATTATCTCCTATTGCTAAGTTTTTTGTAGATGTTGTACAAAGAGGAGCACTTTCAACAGCTATTTTTACAATAGTAATGTTTACAGGAGTATTTACAAGACCTAATGTAGTAAGTAAGAGATTTTTTAAAATTAGAGGTGAAATGTCAATTATAGGTTGTTTTATGACATTAACTCATAATATTATTTTTGGAGTAGTTTATTTTGTAAACTTCTTTAAAAGGCCTAATTTTATGCCATTAAAAATACAAATGGCGGCTATATTAAGTATGATTTTGATTGCTATTATGTTGCCACTTTTTATAACTTCATTTAAATGTGTAAAGAAAAAAATGAAAGCTAAAGTATGGAAAAGAATACAAAGATTAGCATATCCTTTTTATATATTGATATATGTTCATGTTATGCTATTGTTTTCAATGAATGTAGAAAAGAATAAACTTTCTATACTTGTATACACATTTGTATATGTTTGTTATGTTGTTTTAAGACTTAGAAAATATATTTTATCAAAATTAAATAGGAAAAAAAATAAATTACAACTTGAAAGTTAATATTTAATTAAAAACACTATAAAAAATAAAAATATATGATACTATAAAATTTTTTATATAAAAACCTCCTGATAATAATAAAAAAATCAGGAGGAATTTTTATATAAAATTAAAAAGTTAAAATTATTATAAGTTAGTAAAATTTAGTTAAAAATGGTATAATGATTTTTAAGATAAGAAAATTTTGGAGGTAAATATTTTTTGAAAAAAGAAAATATATTAAATAGTAAAAAATTAAGTAAAAAGAATATTTTTTTATTTTTTACAATTTGTTTTACTCTATTTTCTGTTGTTCTTTTATTTATTGGAAACGAAAGAAAACAAGATATTTTAATTAGAATATACAAAATAAATTTAACAAAGGAAAGTTTAGTATGCATTCTATTTTTTTTATTTATTGTTTATTGTTTTTACTTTTTATCTAAATTATATAAAAAGAAAAGAAAAATTTTTAAGATTTTTTCTATAATTGGTTATGTTATAGCTATATTTGCTTTTTTATTTGGAGGTTTTATTAGCATGATAGTATTATCTACTAAAAGTTATCATGAATTTTATTCTCCAAATAAAAAATATACATTGGTATCTTGTGAAAATTCTTTTTTATTTTTATCAGATATAAATTTATATCAAAGAAAAAATATATTTTTTATAGAAAAAATAAAAGATTCAACAGTTACAATGAATAGTGCATCTACTCCTATTTCAGAAAATGAATATTCTATAAATTGGAAAAATAATAAAGTTAAATTGATTTTATTCGATTATCACAATCGTCTTATATCTATAGATGTTCTTTTTGATAAAAATTCTCCTAAAGCTGAAGTTTATAGTTTCTATACAAAAAAGAATAATTTTAAACATTATGATAAAAAAGAAATTAAAGATAGATTATCTACAAATAAAGATGAAACAGAACAAAATAAATTAGATAACTTTTCTATTAATGATGTAAAAAAGTTGGAAAACTCTAATTTTGGACTTATTCAAGTAGATAAAGCCATGACACAAGTTCAGTGGTATTTTGTAAAGATTGATAATGGCAAGATGATATTTTTATCAGAAATTCCAGATAATAGTGAAAATATTAAAGCGAATATTTTGCCTAATGGTATGATTTATTTAAAAGCAAAAGATATAAATGGAAATATAAAAGTTTATAAATCTGTTGATGGAATAAATTGGTCAAAAGAGTAGTTTTATTTTGATGTAGTTATTTTATTTAACATTACTTGTATAAGATTTAATTATATTGTATAATATAATTGTAAATAAAAAAATCATTAGGAGGTAAACTATGAAAAAAATTAATGCTTTAGGACTTTGTTGCCCTCAACCTTTAATTTTAACAAAAAAAGAAATCGAAAATTCTACCGAAAAAGAATTTTTGGTAATGGTTGATAATGAAACAGCTGTACAAAATTTAGAAAAATTTGCAAAAAGTAGTAATTTATTATTTAACTTTGAAAAAAAATCAGATAAAGAATTTGATGTATTTATAACAAAAACAAAAGATTATTCTTTAAGTAATCCTAAAGATTTTTGCGATGTTATAGACAATTCAAATGTTGTTTTAAGTATATCTAAAAATTTTATGGGAGATGGTAGTGAAGAACTTGGAAAAATTTTGATAAAAGGATTTATTTATACCGTAAGCGAATATGAAAATCTACCTAAAACAATAATATTTTTCAATTCAGGTGTTAAACTTACAACAGAAGGCTCAGAATGCATTGATGATTTAAAAAAATTACAAGCAAAAGGTGTTAAAATTGTTTCTTGCGGAACATGTTTAGATTATTATGGATTAAAAGAAAAATTACTTGTAGGTGAAGTAACTAATATGTATACTATTTATGAAACACTTTACAAATCTAGTAAAGTAATTTCAATCTAATATTTTTAATTTTGCTATATTATATAAAAAAAGCATATTAAAAAATTTTAATATGCTTTTTTTGTATTTAAATTTTTAATTTATACTACAAATATACTTAATATTTTTAAATATAAGCTTTTTATTATTTTTATTAACTAGCATGATGGAAAGATAGTGATAGCATTTATTTAACTTATATGATAAGATAAAATTATATAGAAATTATATTTAAAAAAGATATAAATTAAAGATTATTGTGGTTTTAGTGTTATAATAGTAATATATGAAAATTTATGTAAATATAAGATTAAAGGTTTTTACAAAATTTTAAAATTCTAAAAAGCATAGAAATTAAGGAGGAAGAAAATGAATAATAGATTAAAAATTTTTCTTTAAAAATAATAACTATAAAATTTTTAGGAGGAAGAAAATGAAAAATATTGTAATTAAAGAAGATATAATACCAAACATTGAGAGTATTTTAAATTTATATAATGATGTTTCATGGAGTGCATATACATCTAATCCGGAGCAATTAAAAGATGCCATAAAGAATTCGTTAAAGGTTTGGACTGCTTGGGAGGATGATTTACTAATTGCTTTAGCAAGAGTCGTTGGTGATAGCTATACTATCATTTATATTCAAGATATTTTAGTACTACAAGCATATCAAAGAAGAGGCATAGGCAGTAAATTATTAGAGATGATTCTTAAAAAGTATAAAGATGTTAGACAAATTATACTATTAACCGATGATACTGATAAAACAATAAGTTTCTATGAGAAAAATGGACTTACACCAGTTGGAAAATATAATACTGTAGCTTTTATGAAATAAATTATATAAGGTTTTAGTTATGATAAATAGTTAAGATACTTATGGAGTTTTAAGCCTTATATTGTATAAACAAAATATGAATTACTTATTTACTTAATATGATATACTAATAGAGTATATGTATTTTTAGTTATTGTAAGGTATTTTTTATAAAATAGGGAAAGGTTAGGATAAAATATTTTAGGGGGTAGTTCTCTAAATATTTTATCCTTAATTATTAAAACGGTAGAATTCATACCAAGCTTTTCTAACAGACAAAATGTACACGAAAAAACGTGGAAAAAGACAAATAAAAGTTATATAATTAAAGTACATAAAGTAAAATTATTAAAAATTAATTTACAATTGTTAGTGGAAAAGGTGTAAAAAATCTAATGATTTAATTTATAGGAGGTAATTATGTTAAGTAATAAAGGATTTGATTTGTGGGCTGATGATTACGATAAAAGTGTTGATATTTATGATAATAATGAATCATATCCATTTGCAGGGTATAAAATGATACTAAATGAAATATATAATCGTATATTAATGAATTCGTATAAGAGTATTTTAGATGTTGGCTTTGGTACAGCAACTTTGATATCTAAATTATACAACAACGGCTATGAAATATATGGACAAGATTTTTCTAAAAGAATGATAGAGATAGCACAAGAGAAAATGCCTAATGCTAATCTTTTTAATGGCGATATTTCTAATGGTTTGGTAGATGAGTTGCTTTTACATAAATACGATGTAATAATTGCTACATATTCACTTCATCATTTAACGGATTTAAAAAAAGTTACTTTTTTAAAAAGTTTGATCAAACAATTAAATGAAGGCGGAGTTATATATATTGGAGATGTTGCTTTTAATTCTCGTAATGAGCATGATAAATGCATGAAAGAAGTTGGAGATGAATGGGATAAAGATGAATTTTATTTTGTAATAGATGAATTTTTACATTATTTTCCAGAAATAAAATTCGAAAAATTTTCTAACTGTTCAGGATTAATTACATTAAAAAAATAAATTTTATTAAAGTTAAAATATTTTACTAAAAAACACTTGCTATTTGTAAGTGCTTTTTTATTATAAAGTTTATTAATATTAAGATTATTTTATAAAATTAAGATATTAAAATATTTTCTATAAAATTTAAGATTTTTAAAAAGTATTTTATAATTTAAATTTAAAAATAAAAAAGTACAAAAAAAAGTTTAAACTTTTTATGTACTTTAAAGATAAATTATTTATTATTTTTTTTTAAGATAGGCGATATCTTTTTATAAAGAATAGATGTTACAATTGATGTAAGAAAAGTTTTAACTAAGTTAAATGGTAATATTGAAAATACCATTAATGTAAAATAATTTTTAACTAATGGATTTATCTTAGTAACCATATTAACAAATGCGTTTAAATCTAATTTTAAAATTTTTGCATATAGTGGAAATATAACGAAATAATTACTTATTGTTGCAACCAATGACATACATATACTACCTATTAAAAGACCTAATAGTGCAAATTTTTTATTTCTATGTTTTTTATAAATTATAGCTGTCGTTAAAACAAATGTCGCTGAAACAATTAAGTTTGAAAGCTCTCCAACGTAAAAAGTTCTAGAACCTTTAACTACTATACTAAGTAAAAGTTTAATACAAATTACTAAAAATCCAGCAACTGGCCCCATGGCAAATCCCGCAATTAAAGCTGGAAGTTCTGCAATATCAATTTCCATAAATGTTGGTGAAAATGGTAGTGGAAATTTTAAAAACATAAGTAAAAAACTTATTGCAGAAAGAATTGAAATTTTTGAAATTTCTGAAATGTTAAATTGTTTTTTATTCATAAAAATCCTCCTTAAAACTTATTTATTGCAATAAAAAAACGCCTATCTTTTGGGGCGTGAATCAAATCTTCTTTCATCCAGACTTTAACTGTCGGTATTGGAATTTCACCAATTCAACCAAAAAGGCTCGCAGACTTTAACTGCCGGTGAGGAAACAACCCTCGCCCTGAAGACAGATATAGTATAACAAAAATGATAAATGTTGTCAAGATTAAATTTAAAATTTTACTATCTATAGATTTTTTTTTATTTTTTTTAATCAAAAATAAAATTATTATATAAAATATACTATATATAGTAATACAAAAATAATATCAAACTATATATAAGAAAAAATATATTGGGTATAATTTCCACAAGGAGTTGATATAATTGAAAATTATTAAAAGAGATTTATCTATTGTAGATTTTGATTTAAATAAAATAAAAAATGCAATATATAAGGCTTTTATCAGTATAGGTAATGAAAATAAAGAAGAACAATCTTTAATTTTTGCAAAAGAAGTTTTTGAAGAAATTAAAAAAAAGTATGGTGAAAATGTAGAAATAAATGTTGAAGAAGTTCAAGATTTTGTTGAAAAAATTTTAACTAGAAATAATCAATACGAAACTTTAAAAAGTTATATTTTGTACAGAGAAAAAAGAAGTAGTTTAAGGTCTGAGATAAACTTATTTAGAGAATTTATAAATGATGAAAATTTAATTAAATTATTGTTAAAAATTCAAAAAGATTTTGATAAAGAAGGTTATAGTTTAAGTAGACTTTATAAAAAATTTGTTTCTTTTATAAAAGATAATCTAACATTAAAAGAAAAAATCGAATTGCTTATAAAAGCCTCATCAGAACTTATTTCTAAGGAATATCCAAAATGGGAATATATTTGCGCTAGAATATATTGTTTTAAGATTCATAATGAAATTAAACTATATGAAAAAGAATTAAATATAACAAATTTTTATTCTAAGATAAAGGTTCTAACTAAAATGAATTTATATGGTAGATATATTTTAGAAAATTATTCTAAAAAAGATATAGATGAGCTTGAAAAGTATATGGATGAGTCAAGAAATGAGCTTTTAACATATTCTTCTGTTGATTTACTTTATAAAAGATATTTAGTATGTGATTCAAATAAAAGAGTTTTAGAAGAAATTCAAGAAATGTTTATGTTAATTTCTATGCATCTTTCGATTTTAGAAAAAAATAAAGTAAGATTTGCTAAAAGGCTTTATGATGTTTTAAGTAAATTAAAAGCAACTGTTGCAACGCCTACGATGTCAAATGCTAGAAAGCCATATCATCAATTGTCTTCTTGTTTTATTGATACAATTCCAGATACACTAAAAGGAATTTATAGAAGTATAGATAATTTTGCACAAGTTTCAAAACATGGTGGAGGAATGGGACTTTACTTTGGAAAGATTAGAGCAAATGGTTCTGATATTAGAGGTTTTAAAGGTGTTGCAGGTGGTGTTATAAGATGGATAAAATTAGCAAATGACACAGCTGTTGCAGTTGATCAATTAGGAGTTAGACAAGGTTCTTGTGCAGTATATTTAGATATATGGCATAAAGATATACCTGAATTTTTAAATTTAAGAACTAATAATGGCGATGATAGAATGAAAGCACATGATGTGTTTCCTGCAATTTGTTTTCCAAATCTTTTTTGGAAATTAGCAAAAGAAAATATTAATGCTAATTGGTATTTGTTTTGTCCACATGAAATAAAAAAAATTATGGGATTTTCACTTGAAGATTATTATGGTAAAGAATGGGAAGAAAAATATAATTTATGTATAAAAGAAAAAAGATTAGATAGACGAATTTTAACTGTAAAAGATTTAGTTAAATTAATTTTAAAAAGTCAAGTTGAAACTGGAACACCTTTTATTTTTAATAGAGATAATGCAAATTTATTCAATCCTAATTCGCATAAAGGAATGATTTATTCTTCTAATCTTTGCACAGAAATTATGCAAAATATGAGTGAAATAAAAGATGTTAGTGAAAAAATTGAAAATGAAAATGGAAAAGATTATGTATCTACAACAGTAGAAGCTGGTGATTTTGTTGTATGTAATCTTGCAAGTCTTGTTCTTGGAAATATAGATTTAAATGATGATGAAGAACTTGATTTTGTAGTTTCAACTATGGTAAGAGCTTTAGATAATGTTATAGATTTAAACTATTATCCAACACCATTTGCAAAAATTACAAATCAAAAATATAGAAGTATAGGACTTGGAACAAGTGGATATCATCATGCTCTTGTTAAAAATAATATAATGTGGCAAACTAAGGAACATTTAGATTTTGTTGATAAAATTTATGAAAAAATAAATTATTTTGCGATAAAAGAAAGTATGAATATAGCTAAGGAAAAGGGAAGTTATAAATATTTTAAAGGCTCTGAATATGAAAATGGAAAATATTTTGAAAAAAGAAATTACACATCAGATAAATGGATAAAACTAAAAAATGAAGTTAATAAAAACGGACTTAGAAATGCGTATTTATTAGCAGTTGCACCAACTGGTTCTACTTCAGTTATTTCAGCTACAACAGCAGGAATAGACCCAGTAATGAAAAGATATTTTTTAGAAGAAAAGAAAGGTTCTATCATACCAAGAGTTGCACCAGAATTAAATGAAAAGACTTTTTGGCTTTATGAAAATGCACACGAAATCAATCAAGAATGGTCAATAAGAGCAGCAGCAATAAGGCAAAGACATATTGATCAAGGACAAAGTTTAAATATTTATATTACAACAGAATATAAAATGAGCCAAATTTTAAAACTTTTGATTTTAGCTAATGAACTTGGATTAAAAAGTATTTACTATATAAGAAGTAAAAGTTTAGAAATAGAAGAATGTGAAAGCTGTTTAGCATAATGGAGGTTTTTATGGAATTAAATAAAAAAGCACTTTTTAACGAACATGGGGATATTGAACTTTCTAAAAGAAAAATGATAAATGGAAATACTACCAATTTAAATGATTTTAATAATATAAAATATACATGGACAAGTAACTGGTATAGAAATGCTATGAATAATTTTTGGATACCAGAAGAAATCAATCTTTCACAAGATTTAAAAGATTACAAAAATTTAGAAGCTAAAGAAAAACGAGCTTTTGATAAAATTTTAAGCTTTTTAATTTTTTTAGATAGTTTACAAACTGCAAATCTTCCTAATGTTTCAGAGTATATAACTGCAAACGAAATAAATTTATGTCTTACAATTCAAGCTTTTCAAGAAGCTGTTCATTCACAAAGTTATGGTTATATGCTAGATAGTATCTGTTCTCCAGAAGAAAGAACAGAAATTTTATATCAATGGCGTGATGATAAAAGACTTTTAAAAAGAAATAAATTTATAGGTGATTTATATAATGAGTTTAGAGAAAATAAAACTCCATATAATTTAGTAAAAACGATGGTTGCAAATTATATTTTAGAAGGAGTTTACTTCTATAGTGGATTTATGTTTTTTTATAATTTAGCAAGAAATGGTAAAATGCCTGGATGTGTACAAGAGATTAGATATATAAATAGAGATGAAAATACTCATCTTTGGTTATTTAAAAAAATGATTTTAGAACTTGAAAATGAAGAAAAAGAACTTTTTACAAAAGAAAAAATAGATATTTATAAAAATATGATAAAAACTGGAGTAGAACAAGAAATAGAATGGGGAAAATATGTAATAGGTGAGGATATAGAAGGTCTTACATTACAAATGATTGAAGAATATATTAAATATCTTGGCAATTTAAGAAGTCAAGCTTTAAATTTTGGAATAATATATGAAGGATTTGAACAAGAACCAGAAAGTATGAAGTGGGTTAATGAATATCAAGATATAAATTCAATAAAAACAGATTTCTTTGAAGCAAAACCCTCAGCTTATTCAAAATCAAGTGTAATAGATGATGATTTAGATGATTTATAAAATTTATTAAAAAAGGTTTAAGAAAAATATTCTTAAACCTTTTTTATTTTTATTTTTAGTTTTTATTATGCATCAGATCTAGCAAATCCATTTTTCATTCCACAACTTGCTGTGAATAAAACTTTATCAAGTAAATCATTTGTTTGTTTTCTAGCTTCATCAGCTATAACTTGATTAGCTTTTTGACATAAAACAGATGCTGATTTATAATCTTTTGCTTCTTTAGAAATTTCTTCATCAAATTTATTTAATAATTGTGTACATTTAGATTGAAGAGAATTTTGATATCTTTCAATGTGAGATGCACATGCTGCAAAATGAGCATCAGCTAATGCACCAATGATACGATTTGTCCAATAAAAATCTTCAGTTGTAACTAAAGCAGAAGTATTTTTAACATATTCTGGAGTATCGTCTATATTAGGATAGAAAGGAACAATTGCATTAAATACTGTTGATCCTAGAGCCATCCATTGAATAGCTTTTATAGATTCTGGCATATAAGGTCTTATTTGTACAAGTCCTAATACATTGTTACGATTTATACCAATAGGTCTAAATTTACCTCTTTCCTTATCATCTCCATGTTTTCCATATGGATCATATGGTGTTCCTTGGAAGTGATGTGATAGAGCATATTTTATATCTTCAACTGTTATTTTCTTTTCAGGAACTCTTGACCATGGAATATCATCATCATCAGGTCTAAATTCTGCATCCATTCCATCCCAATAGTTTGTAGTTGGGTTAAAATAACGTTGTAATATCCAAGCACGTGGAGTATTATAAGTATGATCTGCATCTGAATGACTACCAAAAGCGTGACGTGGATTTAATTTTCCATCTAATGATAAATCTAAATGATATTTTTTAATAAATTCTTTTAAGTCTTTTGAACAGATGAATTCTTTTTGATCACCAAAAGCATCGTCTAAATCAAAATGATCAAGTCCAAGTTGGTTAGGCATAATTACATAAGAATCATCAGGAACCCTTCTTGCAATCCAATGATGTCCACCTATAGTTTCAAGCCACCAAATTTCATTTTCATCTTGAAATGCAATACCATTCATTTCATAAGTTCCATATTTTTCTAAAAGTTCTCCTAGACGAAAAACACCTTCACGAGCAGAATTTATATATGGTAAAACTAATGTAACCATATCTTCTTCACCAATTCCACCAACTTTTTCATCTTCAGTTTCTGTTTTTGGAACATAATATACTAACGGATCTGCACCTAAAACCCTTTCATTAGAAGTTAAAGTTTCAGTTGCACTCATTGAAATATTTTTTTCATTAACTCCATAACAACCCCAAATTCCTTCATCTTCAATTGCATTAGGCATACAAGTATAACGCATTGGATTAGATGGTAGTGGAATTTCAACATGTGAAATTACTGCCTTATAAGTTTTTGGTTGTTCTTGTGGATGAACAACTCTAAATTTTTTTGCATTAAAGATACCAGATGGTGAATCTTCAGTACGTGCAACTAAAGTTGAACCGTCAAAAGTAGCTTTTTTTCCGACTAAAATAGTAGTACAAGCCATATTAAACCCTCCTTAAATTTTAAATTAATATAAATTTTAAAATAATATATATCGTGTAAAGCTTTTACACAATATATATTATACATTAATTTTAAAAAAAAGTAAAATTTTAATATTATATATCAAAAATATTTTTTATACTTTAAAAAATTATTAAAATGTTTTATAATTAATGTGTATAAAAATATAAGTAATTTTTATATAAATAAAATTAAAGGAGATTTTTATGAAAATTGGATTTATTGGAACTGGCATAATGGGATCGTATATGGTTTTAAATTTATTGAAAAATAATTTTAGTGTTGATGTTTACAATAGAAATAAAGAAAAAGCAAAAAAATTAGAAAAATTTGGTGCTGTTTGTAAATCATCTATAAAAGAATGTGTTAAAGATAAAGATTTTGTTATAACGATTGTTGGATATCCTAAAGATGTAGAAGAAGTTTATTTTAATGATGGAATTATTGACAATGTAAATAAAAATACGATTATAATTGACATGACGACAAGTGATCCTAAACTTTCTGAAAAAATTTATAAATTGTCAAAAGAAAAAGGAATTAATGCTTTAGATGCACCTGTAACAGGTGGAGATACTGGAGCAAAAAATGCTTCTCTTACTATATTTGTTGGTGGTGATATTGATGTTTTTGAAAAATCAAAACCAATTTTTAACGCTTTAGGTAAAAATATTGTTTATCAAGGTAAAGAAGGATTTGGACAACAAGCAAAGCTTTCAAATCAAATTATGATAGCAGGGGCTTTGGCAGGAGCATGTGAGGGAATTTATTATGCAAAATCTGTAGGTCTTGATGTAAAAACTGTTTTCAATGCAGTAAAAGAAGGTTCTGCATCAAGTACACAGCTTTTAAAAAATATTCCTGCTATTTTAGATAATGATTTTTCTGCTATGTTTTATGCAAAACATTTTTTAAAAGATTTAAAACTTGCAAATAGCTTTTTACCTGATAAGGGATTTGAAGTTTTTAAAGATGTTTTAAAAGTGTTTGAAGAACTTTCAAAAGAAGGCTATGGTGAATGTGGAACTCAAGTTTATTATAAACATTTAGAAAAGTAGGGAATGTTATGTTTAAAAATAAATTTATTGTAAGAAAAGATTTTATATTAAAAAATAGAAATAATGAAAATTTTATAGTTATAGATGCAAGGGGGATTAAACTTACAGAAAATGACTTTGTTTATGATAAATCTATAATTTTAGATTATAAAGAGTTTTCTTTTTTATCAATAGATGTAGGAGATTATTATGATAATATTCCTTATTCTAAAGAAGTTT
Source organism: Tissierellia bacterium KA00581 (assembly GCA_001552895.1). Classification (GTDB taxonomy): domain Bacteria; phylum Bacillota; class Clostridia; order Tissierellales; family Peptoniphilaceae; genus Parvimonas. Next base: position 8,207 of record KQ959663.1, on the reverse strand, counting down.
TAATAAAAAAATTTTTAAAATACAATATAGATAATAATAAAATTGTATTAGTATATACTGATACAAAAAACCATAATTCTATGGGAGAAGATGGAAGAATAAAATATCTTTTAAATTTATGTAATATTGATTGTTATATATTAGACGGAGGAATTGATGAGGTTATAAAGTCTGGATTTTATAAGAAAAATGATAAAACTATAGATGTAAGTATAGATTTTATAAATAAGCCTTTTTTAGAATATGATAGTTCAATTTTAACTAAAGAACTACTTTCATGTTATAAAGATAAAAATATTAAAATTGTAGATGTAAGGTATAAAGAAGAATATGATGGAACTATGGTTTTTGATGATTATGTAGGAGGCCATATAAAAGGTGCAATAAATTTTCCTCATATAAAAATTTATGATAATGATGGTTATTTATTAGATAACAAAAAAATAGAAAAAATGATTATGGAAATGAAAATTTCAAAAACTAATACAATCATATTATATTGTTCAAGTGCTTTAAGGGCTACATTAATTTTTGAAATTTTTAAAATGTTAGGTTATAATGTTAGAATTTATCACGAATCTTTTGCTTTATGGAGTAAGCTAGCAGATATAGAAATTTAATTGTAATATTAAAAAATTTAATAATTTAATAAGGAGTTTGTTATGTTTAAAAATAAATTTGTTGTAAGAAAAGATTTTATAATTGAAAATAGAGATAATGAAAATTTTTTTGTCATCGATGCTAGAGGAGATATGTTAAAGGTTTCTGATTTTATTTATGATAGATCAATTGTGATGGACTGGAAAGAATTTACATTTTTATCTGGAGAACAAGGCGGTGAATATATTGGATTATATTTTGATAAAGAAAATTTACTTAAAAAGTTTTCAAAATATGGAATAAATAAAAATTCAAAAGTTTTAGTTTATGTAGATACTAAAAAGAATTGTTCAATGGGAGAAGATGGAAGATTTAAGTTTTTATTAAATTTTTGTGATATTGACTGTTATATTCTTGATGGTGGAATTGATGAAGTTTTAAAAACTAAATATTTTAGAAAAGTAGATCAATTAAAAGATTTAAAAAAGGCACAAATAGATTCTCATAGTAAGCCATTTTTAAATTATGAAAAATCTATTTTAACAAGTGAACTTTTAGATATTTATAAAAATGATAATTTAAAATTATTAGATGTAAGATATAAAGAGGAATATGATGGAAAAATAATTTTTGGCGAAAAATTTGGAGGACATATAAAAGGTGCTTTAAGTTTTCCTTTTACATCACTTTATGATGAAAATGGATACTTATTAGATAATGAAAAAATTGAAAACTTAATTTTAAGTAAAGGAATATCTAAAGAAGATATGATTATATCTTATTGTACAACTGGAATAAGAGCTTCTATAGTTTATGAAATACTAAATATGTTAGGTTTTAAAATTAGAGTATATGATGAATCATTTTCAAGATGGTGTGTTGTAGGAGAATATGAAATTTAATTTTTAATTAATAATATTATCTTAATTAACTAAAATTTAAAAAAAGGAAAGTTATGAAAGAATATTTAAAAAAAGTATCAAATGAATGTATACATTGTAATGCTTGTACAAAAAAGTGCTTATTTTTAACTAAATATAAAATTGATTTAGCAGATTTTGCAAAAAATCCTAATTTAGCAAAAAGTTGTTTTATGTGTGATAGCTGTTTAAGAGCTTGTCCTATCGATTTAGACGGTGCTAAAGTAGCTATTTCTCACAGAGAGGATTTGAAAGGATATTCTTTAGTTAAATTTATGAAATCTCCATATAAATTTAGAAATAATTCAAATAAAAAAACAAAAGATATTTTAATGTTTGGATGTGCTTTTCCTGGACATTATCCAAAAACGACAAAATATTTAATAGATTTATTTTATGGGAAAATGGATTTTTCTATAGATTGTTGTGGTAAACCACTTGAAGATAGTGGATTAATTTTTGATTTTGAAAAAAATTTAAATAGATTAAAAAAATTATATAATAAAAAGTCTGTTAAAAGAATTGTAACAGTTTGTCCTAATTGTTTTTATTTTTTTAAAGAGCATATGGATAAGCTAAATATAGAAGTTATTTCTATTTATCAAAAATTAAAAGAAGAAAATCTTTTAAATGTTACTTATGAAAAAGCTGAAATATTTATGCCTTGCCCTGATAAAAAAACTAAAGAATTATTAAATCAAATAAAACCATTTGTTCCAAATGGAAAAGTTAAATTTAGAAAAGTTATGTGCTGTGGAATGGGTGGTGGTGCTAAATCTAAAGAACCTGATTTAGCAAAAGAAATGATGAATACAGTAAAATCTGAGATAAATGAAAATATTTATACATATTGTGCAAGTTGTTCTGCAAGTTTTAAAAAATCTAATATAAAAAATGTAAAACATATATTAAGTGAAATTTTAGCTGTAAATGAAGAAGTAGATTTAAGTTATTTTAAAAATTCTTTAAAATTAAAGTATTATAAGAAAAATAGAAAGTAAAACTATGCCCCTAATTAATTATTTATAGGGGCAAAAATTTATCTATCTTTCATATTATTATAAATTTCATTTAATTTTTCTGGCTTTATGCCTTTAAAATACATTATTTTTAATTTGTGCATTCTAAAAATAGTTTTTAATATTCCATTTTTTTTAAATCTTCTTGATGATGAAATTATTTTATAGTTTAAAAGTTTAAAATAATTTTTATTTTTTATATGTTTTTTTATATCTATGAAAAATTGTAAATCTTCCATAATCGGAATATCTCTAAATCCATTTATTTCATTAAATAGTTTTTTTGTTATAAAAATACTTTGATCTCCAAAACAAATTTTAAAAATTTTTGCTCTTAAATTTGATAAAAAAGCTATTAATGAGAGTAAAATAGAATTAGGATAAAATTTTAATTTTAAACCACCACATTGACATATTTTATTTTCTATAAAATATTTAATTTTTTTATCAATATCATAATTTTTAAATTTACTATCTGCATGAATAAACCATAATATTTCTGATGTCGAATATTTTACTGCATTATTCATTTGAATAGCTCTTGATTTTGGAGAAATAAGAAGTTTATATTTTATTTTTTTATATTCTTTTTCCATTATAGAAATATTTTTAAAATCATCAGTTGCCTTTGAAATTATAATTTCATCAATTTCAGTAAATTTTTTTAATTCAGTAAGTAAATTTTTAATGGCTTTTTCATCGTTATATATTGGAATTATAACTGTTATTTTCATAATTTATTCCTTATCAAATTTTTTTATTAAAACAAATGAGACAATTGTAAGTACTATAAATGCTATAATTGATATAACAAATTCGTTACTATATACATTTATAGCTTTATCTCCAACATTTAAAAATACAAAAGTTCCAGGAATTATACCAAAAAATGTTGCTAAAGAATATTTAAAAAAAGAAATTTCTGTAAGTCCTGATAAATAATTTATAACATTATAAGGTGCTATAGGCAAAAGTCTCATTAAAAATATAATAAAAATACCTTTGTTTTTTTCTGCATTTATAATTTTATCATACCATTTTTTACTTATTTTTTTTCTGAAAATTTCTAAAACTTTATCTTTGGCGAATTTTTTTGCCATTATAAACATTATAGAACTATTAATCATAGCACCTAAGATTGTATAAATAACTCCTTCAAAAAGTCCAAATGAAATACCTGCAGCTAAAGCTAGTATTGGTACAGGAAAGAAAAAAATTGGTAAGATTGAAAATAATAAAATATATATAATAGCAGAATTTTTTCCGTAACTTTGTATTATATTTCTTATTTTTTCAGGTGTAAATATTTTAAAAATAAAGTAAGTTATTAATACTATAATCAAAATAAAAGTAATCGATACTATCTTTTTTTTATTTTTCAATGTATTTCTCCTTTAGTAAATTTTTTAAATTCTCATATTTTGAACATTCAAATTCATTTTTTATAAAATAATCTAAATCTTCTTTTTCATCTATATCCCTTAAAACACGTCCATTAGTAAATTGTAAATTTTTGTCTTTTAAAACTTTAATTGTATTTTTAAAAACTAGATTAGTTTTAAAAATTTCTTCATTAAATAGCTCTTTAATTTTATTTTTAACTCCAATCAAATAGTATCCTTTGTCAAAACTTTCATTTATACAACAATCAAATTCATCTAGTGATTTTAATGCCAATTCTATATCTTTTTTTAAAATAGTTGGAATATCAGTTCCTATTAATATAACTTTTTTATAACCTAATTCAAAAGCTTTTTCAAAAGATTTAAACATTTTTTCTCCAAAAGGACAATTTTCTTGTGGAAAAATAAATTTTTCATTTAAAAAATTTTTTCTATTATTAGAATTTAATTTTTCATATTCAGTTATAAATATCAATATATCAGAAAAATTATTTTTACAAATATTTATAGTATCTTTAATCATAGCTTTATGTATTTTTAAAACTAAATTTGAATCTAAATTTTTATTTAATCTGGTTTTTACCTTATTTTTTGAAGGAAATCTTGTAAAAATTATAACAGCATATTCTTTCATATAATCACCATAATTACTTTAACATAAATTTAAAAATAATTAAAGTACTTTTTAAAAATTAATAAATAACTTTTTCTTATAGTTATATATCATTTAATAAATAAATTTTATTTGAAAACTAAAGTACATTAATATATAATTAATACATACTATTAGTTAAGGAGGAAATTTGTTTTGAATAACAATTATTTTGAAAAAAAAGATTTAGAAGGATTTGCAAATGGTATTTTAGCAGAAAATGCTAAGAAATTATGGGAAGAATTTTTAAAGTATTATTCAGATAGTACTTCAGATGGAGCGTTAACAAAAAGAGAAAAAGCACTTTGTGCATTAGCTGTTGCCTTTAGTGCACGTTGTCCATATTGTATAGATGCTTATACTCAAAGCTTAGTTCAACTTGGAGTAACAGAAGAAGAAATCACAGAAGTTTTACATGTAGCTTCTTCTATGCAAGCTGGTATAACACTTGTAAATGGTATAACAATGAAAAATACCATTTCAGAAATGAAATTATAAAAGTTTCTATATAAATTAAATTAATAGAAATATACGCTTTTATAGTTTTATAAAAAATTTTTTAGAGGGTGATAATATCTTTAATTTAATTAAAAGAAATTTTAAAGAATGTATAGAAGATAAAGAAAAAGTTTCTTTTTCTAACACAATAGAATTTTCTAGAAAAGTTTTAGAAAATTTAGATTATATTCCAAATTTTTTAGATAAAGTTAAAAATAAAAAATTTTTATATACTTCAAATATAGATACAATGCAACTTAATATAGGTAAAATTTGTAATCTTTGTTGTAAGCATTGTCATGTTCAAGCTGGACCACATAGAAAAGAATATATGAGTAAAGAAATTATGGATGATTGTTTGTTTGTATTTAAAAAACATAATTTTAAAACTATGGATATAACAGGAGGAGCTCCTGAAATGATCCCGAATTTTGAATATTTAGTTGCTCAATCAAGAAAGATTGCTAAAGAAGTTATAGTTAGAACTAACTTATGTATTTTATTACAAGAGAAATATAGACATTTAATAGAATTTTATAAAGATAATAAAGTTACAATATTTTGTTCACTTCCATTTTATACAAAAGAAACTACAGACGGTATAAGAGGAGAGGGAGTGTATGATAGTTCTATTGAAGTATTAAAAAAACTTAACTCTGTTGGATATGGTAAAGATCTTACATTAAATTTGGTTTATAATCCAGATGGAGCTTTTTTACCTGATTCACAAAAATATTTAGAAAATGAATATAGAAAGAAATTGTCAGAAAAATATGGAATTGTTTTTAATAATTTATTTACAATAACTAATAATCCAATAGGAAGATTTGGCATGAGCCTTTATAAAAAAGATCATTTAAAATCTTATATGTTAAAGTTATTTAATGCTTATAATGAAGATACGGTAGAATTTTTAATGTGTAGAAATGAAATCAATGTTTCATATGATGGTTATATATTTGATTGTGATTTTAATCAAGCTATAGATTTAAAAATAAATTCTAATAAAATACATATTTCAGATTATAAAAACCATAATTTTTCAAAAAGAAAAATAGCATTAGGAAATCATTGTTATGCTTGTACTGCAGGAGCAGGAAGTTCTTGAGCTGGAGAAATTAGTTAGAAGTGTTCTAATAAGAATTTATTTTTAGGAGGAATTTATGAAATTAAAAAAGTCTACTATTATTAAAATTGTAACAGTATTAGCTATTGTCTTAATTTGTATTTTTGTAAAACCAGTTAATGAAAAACTTAAAGAAATGACTTTATTGTTTAAAGGTTCAAGTACTACAGAAGTTTTAGAAAATGTAAAAACTTATATTTTATCTTATGGAAATTTAGCAATTTTTATTTCTTTTATGCTTATGGTATTTCAATCAATCGCAGCTCCAATACCAGCATTTTTTATAACATTTGCAAACGCTGCAATATTTGGTTGGAAATTTGGAGCTTTTTTATCATGGTCTAGTGCAATGGCAGGAGCTATTTTATGCTTTTATATAGCTAGATTTTTAGGAAGAGGTGTAGCTGAAAAATTAGCTACAAAATTTGCATTAAATGAAGTTGAAGTTTTTTTTGATAGATATGGAAATTATACTATTTTGATAGCAAGACTTTTGCCTTTTGTTCCTTTTGATCCTATAAGTTATGCTGCAGGCTTAACTTCTATGAGTGCGTGGAGTTTTATATGGGCAACAGGTGTAGGACAACTTCCAGCAACTATTATTTATTCATATATAGGTGGTGCTTTAACAGGAGGAGCTAAAACTTTTGTTATGGGATTATTTATTTTATTTGCAGTTTCAATTTTAGTATTTTTGATTAAAAAGATTTATACTGAAAAACATAAAAGTAAAGTTAAAAATTAGGAGAAATTTTGAAAGAAATAATAAATTACATTGAAAAGAAAAAAGATATATTTGGAATAAAAAATTATGAAGTTATATTTTTACAACAAGGTGAATATAATATAAATTACCTTTTGAAAACAAATATAGGAAAGTTTGTTTTAAGAATAAATTCCAAAAGTCAAATGAATTTAAAAAATCAAATAAAGTATGAATATGATGCTTTAAAATTTTTAGAAAAATCAAATGTTACACCAAAAGTTTACTATGTTGATGATGGAGATGATAAATTATTAAATGGTGTCATTTTAATGGAATATCTAGAAGGTAGATCACTTATTTATCAAGAAGATAGAGAAAAAGCAGCTAAAATATTTGCAAATATTCACTCTATAGATATATCAAAAGCTAATAATTTTATAGTCGAAGAAAATATATTTACTGATAGGATAAATGAAGCAAATTTTTGGCTTAAAGATGTATTTAAAAGTGAAAAAATTGATAAAGAAAAAAAAGATTTTTTTTATAATTTTTTATATTATTTAGAAAAAAATAAATACAAAGAAAAATATTTTAAAAAAAATAAAATACTTTCTATAAATAATACAGAGGTTAATTCTAAAAATTTTATAATATCAGAGAAATCATATTTGATAGATTGGGAAAAACCAGTTATATCAGATCCTTGTCAAGATATAACTCATTTTATTGTTGCTACTACTACAAAATGGAAAACAAATTTTATTTCAAATGATGAATATGAAAATAAATTTTTTTCTGAATATGAAAAATTTTTACAAAAAAAAATTGATATAAAAGAAAGAGTTAATCTATATAAACCATATATGTATTCTAGAGCGTTAAGTTGGTGTATGAATGCGTATTTAGAATATCTAAAAGAAGATAAACTTATAAAAAATATAGATACTTTTGAAAAAATAAAAGAATTTACAGATATTAATTTTATGAAAAATTTAGTAAAAGAATATTTTTAACTTAATTCTTATCAGATAATTTTAGCTTCAACTGTATTTTCTATAGTAATTTTTAATATATTAAAAAAATTAGATGAATTTAAAATATTTTTAATTTTTGGTTTTACATTTAATAAATTTAATAGATATTTATATGATTTTAAAGAATTTTATCATTTAGATATTGATATTGATATTTATACAATTAAAATTATTTTGATTTTTATTATATTTATTGTAAATATAAATATAATAAAATTTTTAAAAAATTAACAATATATAAGAATTTAA
>KQ959662.1:4513-17816 GCA_001552895.1 Tissierellia bacterium KA00581 | reverse complement strand
CAGACTGACGGCATGCCCGTCATACTCATAAAAAGGCAATGTTTTTGTTTACATTGCCTTTTTTAGATAAATTAATTGATAATGAGTAATTTATATTATTTACTTGGAATAAATCCCATATTTTTTATAGTTTTCTTTCCTTCTTCAGATTGCAAAAGATCAACAAAAAGTTTTTCTGTTTTTGTTAATTTTCCATTTTTCATTATTATCAAAGGACGTGAAATATAATATGATTTATTTAAAATATTTTCTTCACTAGCTTCTACATTGTCAACTTTTAAAGGTATTAATTTACCTTTATTTTGGTTTGCAATTCCAAATGATGCATATCCTATTGCATTAGGATTTTCTATAATTTTTGCAACTAAAGCTCCCATTGTTGGTGCTTGTATTGCATCAGATCTTACTTTAACATCTTTCATTATTTTCTTTTGGAAAACTTCATGAGCTCCGCCTCCTAAATCACGTGTTACAACTACGATATCTTCATTAGGAAGTGAAGGGTCAACATCGCTCCATTTTTTAAATTCTCCAGAAAAAATTTTAACTATTTCTTCTTTTGTTAAATTACCTTTTTTAGCTTCAATAACTTTATTTTTAGGATTTACAGAAATTGTAAGTGCATCAAGTCCTAAAGTAAAGCTTTGAAGGTCTTTAATTTTTTCTTTTTCTGTATCTTTGATATCACGAGCTAGCATTCCAAAATTTGCAACATTATCTAAGACCGCTTTAACACCTGCTCCAGAACCACCAGCAGAAACATAAATAGTTATGTTTTCTTTTGCTAATGAAGAGTCAACCTTATCCCAAGTTTCATTTTTTTCAATAAAATTTGTTGAAATTTTGCTTATAACAGGAGCTAAAGTTGAAGAGCCACTAAAAGAAATTTGATAATTTAATTTGTCATCTTTACTTTCTTTATTTTCTGTTTTGTTTTTTACATCACTTGTTTTTATTGCGCATCCACTAAAAATCACTGTAGATACAAGTAAAAGTGAAAAAAATTTTAAATTTTTTTTCATAAATAAAATCCTCCTTGTTTTTCTTATACTTAATTATAATATATAATTTAATATATGTAAATACTATGTTTTATTTCATTTACTAATATATAAAAATATTATTATTTTTAATAATATTTTTCAAAAAAAAAGATTTAGAAAAAAATTTTAAATCTTTTTTATTTATTTTTTATTTATATAGTAAATACTTCTTATATAAATTTTATTTTTGATAATATATTGACTTTTATATTTAAAATGATATAATGTTATTATAATAGATTTAATTATAATTTCCAAAAGGAGCTGATTTGTATGTTAAATATCAGTAGGTATAAAAACGGAGATTTTTTAAATAATACTATTTAGATAGCATTTTAAAAATAGTATTATTTAAAGTATATAACAAATAATTAATATTAATTTCAAAAATTTAGGAGGAATATTATGAAAATATCTATAAAGAAGAAATTTAGTTTTACCATTGTATTAGTATTACTTTTAAGTGTAAATTTTATAAGTTGTAAAGATTTTGTAAATGCTGAAATTTTACAAAATAACATTAATACGAGAGTGGAATCTGCTAAGAAAACTATGAAAAAAGATAATGTTGATTTTGAAACATACAATAAAGTTATGCATAAGATAAATAATGGAGAAATTTTAGAATCAGAGAAAGAAAATTCTATTCCAATTTCTATAGAAACTTATTCAGAAGGTGAGTTTAAAGTAAAAAAAGAAGTTTTTTCTGACCATTCTTATATTTTGACTAAAATAACAGATATTAATAAAATAGAACAAACAGCTAAAACACTTAGGAGAGATAGTTGGTCTGCGTGGATAAGTGATGAAGGCACTATAGTTTCATATGATTCTTTTCATAGAGCTATTACAGGGGCTGTTGTAACAAAAAGTCACGGAGTATATTGGGTATCTTTCACGTTTGATTATGATTATTCAAAAGTTGATGGAAACATAAATTATACTTATAGCGAAAGTTCTTCATCAGTTGGTGGTACTATGTCTTTAGGACAGTCAAGAATCATTAAGAGTCACTCAGATTCATTTGGCCCTGCAAGAGCAGAAATGCAATTTTCGTTTAGTGGTTATTCCGGTGTAGCTTCATATTCTGGAGTAGTTGGAATAACTGTAGATAACTATGGAGCATCAGCTTATTAAGGAGATATAAATGAATAATAACTTTTTAATTTATCTAACGTCTTTTCTTCCAATTTTTACGTTTTTTTTTAGATTAGTATTAGGAATTCTATCTATAATAACAATGTTAAAAGTTATAAAAGCGGCTAACAAATACATTAATAATAAATAGATTTTATTTGAAATAAAATAATTTTATATTAAATATTGGATAAAAAATAAACAAAATGGTAGTAATATATTTTAATTACTACCATTTTACTTTTTAAAAAATATTTTTTATTTTAAGGGGTAAGCTCTAACTTATAAAAGATTCTGCTATAAATTTAATTATAAATAATATTGCTAATATATATACAATAGCTGATACTTCTTTTCTTTTTCCAGAAATCAATTTTAAAACGGCATATGAAACTATTCCAAAAACAATTCCATTTGCAATTGAGTAAGAAAGTGGCATCATGATTATTGTTAAAAATGCAGGTAATCCTTCTGTATAATCTTCAAAATTAATATTTCTAATAGATGTAATCATAAAAAGTCCAACAACGATTAATGCACTAGATGTTGCATAACTTGGTATTATAGAAAAGATTGGTTCAAAGATTAAAGCAAGTAAAAATAAAATTGCTGTTACAATTGCTGTAAGACCTGTTCTTCCTCCTTCTGCAACACCTGCTGAACTTTCAACAAATGTAGTTACTGTAGATGTTCCAAGGCACGCTCCAACAGTTGTTCCAACAGCATCTGCAAAAAGTGCTTCTCTTGCTTTTGGTAAATTTCCGTCTTTATCTAACATATTACTTTTTGATGAAACGCCAACTAAAGTTCCAACTGTATCAAAAAGATCTACAAATAAAAATGCAAAAAGAGCAATTAACATTTCAAAAGAAAAAACTTTTGAAAATTCAAAACTCATAAATATAGGACTAATACTTGAAGGAAAAGCAACAATTCCGCTAGGAGCTTTTGAAACTCCTGTAATGATACAAACTATTGTTGTAAAAAGCATTCCTAACAAGATTGCTCCTTTTACTCTTTTTATTAAAAGAAAAATTGTAACTATAATTCCAAAAATTGTTGCAAGACTTGAAAGAGATGTTAAATTACCAAGTTCTAACGGAACGCCTTTTCCTGTTTTTATAAGGCCAGATTGAATAAGTCCTAAAAATGCAATAAAAATTCCAATACCAGAGCTTACTGCTTGTTTTAATGAATATGGAATTGCATTTATAATTTTTTCACGAACGCTTGTAAAAGTTAAAATAATAAAAACTATTCCTTCAAGCAAAACTGCAGTTAAAGCAAATCCAAAACTATATCCCTTGCCTATTACTATAGTATAAGCAAAATATGCGTTAAGTCCCATTCCAGGAGCAAGTGCAAAAGGATAATTTGCATATACACCCATAAGTACGGTTGCTATAAATGCAGATATGGCAGTTGCAGTAAACAATGCGCCTTTATCCATTCCTGCTTGTGAAAGAATTGTTGGGTTTACAACTAAGATATAAGCCATAGTCATAAATGTTGTAATTCCCGCTAAAACTTCTGTTCTAACATTTGTTTTGTTTTCTTTAAGTTTAAAAAACTTTTCTAAAAAATCCATAAATCCTCCTAAATTTTTAAAAATTTTTTAAAAATAAAAAAATAACCTAAAAGAGAGCGCACAAATAAATTAAAGCCCAGAAAATGTAGGCTTTAAGTGAAACCTACCTCCTGGGCTTTTTTCCCTATGGTGTAGTGCAAAATGCACCGGTACAGCTCGGACCTGCAAAAAATCGGAACCCTATGTACCCTTTCTCTTTGTAAGTTATTTAAATTACTCTATAATGATAACAATAAAAAATATTTTTGTCAAGTACTTTTTTTACTTTTATTTTTAAAAATTTACAATCTAAAGACAGCAGTTAGTTTTTGTTTTTTATATTTTATAAATTCATTTTTTATTTTACTTTTTTTAAATTATATTTTATAATTATACATAAATGACGATGCGTCATTTTTAAATTTTTAAAAACAAAGGAGATATTTGTATGCCTAAGGAAGTATTTTTTAGATTGAAAAAAGAAAAACAAGATCTAATAATTCAAGCTCTAATTGATGAATTTGAACAAAAAACTTTACATGAAGCGACGGTTAAAAGTATTATTGAGCGTTTAAATATTTCTAGAGGAAGTTTCTATCAATATTTTTTTGATTTAGAAGAGGCTTATTTTTTTATATTGGATAAAAAATTTAATTTTGTTCATATATCTTTTCTTAAACTGTATGATAAATATAATAAAGATTTAAAAAAAACTTTATTAGAATATAAAGATTTTTTAGTTACTGAAATTTATAAACCAGAAAACTATAATTTTTTTAAAAATCGTTACCTTTCGTGGAGTTTTCAACTAGAATATGATTTTAAAAAATATAAGGAAAAAAATAATTCTTGTATAGAATTTGAAAAGATGTATAACAATAAACAATTTGCAATAATTAAAGTTTTAATGCATATGATAATTAAAAATATATTTTTATATAACTGGCCTAAAGAAACTTTTATAAAAGAATATGAACAATTAGTTAAATTTATAATGGAGGGAATTAATTATGTTTAAAATATTTGAAGTATATTTCGATTTAATTTATTTGTTGTTAATGTTTGGATTTGGAATTAATTTAATTATAAGAAAAGAAAAAAGTTCTAAACTTTTAGCTACCATGGCTATTTTATTAGCATTAGGTGATTCTTTTCATCTTTTGCCAAGAGTTTATTCTCATCTTTGTAAAGGAGGTCTTTTAGCTAATACAGTTTACTTATCTTACGGTAAACTTATAACCGGAATAACAATGAGTATATTTTATATGATTTTTTATAAATATTATACATTTCTTGGCGGAAAATCTAACAATATTAGATTTTTTTCATTATGTTTTTTATTTTTAGTAAGAATTATTTTGATTTTATTGCCTCAAAACAATTGGAAAAATGAAAGTCCATACTATATGGAAATTTTAAGAAATATTCCTTTTTTAATTATGGGAGTGCTACTAATTGTATGGACATATAAAGAAAAAGCTATAAAGGGTATGAAAAATGCAAGTTATCTTATAGCCTTAAGTTTCTTTTTCTACACAGTTGTAGTTGTTTTTTCTCCATTTGTAAATGCGTTAGGTGCTTTGATGATGCCAAAAACAGTTTGCTATATACTTTTAGTTTATAATTTTTATAAAATTGAAGTGAAAAATTTTAATAGATTAATTTTATTTAATACTAGCATTACATTTTTAATTTTATCTTTAGCATTAGGTGTATTTTACAGAGAATTTACAAAACCATTTAACTTAACTTTAACAAATAAATTAGCTTTAACTCATCTACATATGTTTGTTTTAGGATTTGTTTTTTCTTTTATGCTTTATATATTATTTACAATAGAAAAAATAGATATAAATATAATAAAAAAAAGTTACATTTTCTACATACTAGGACTTTTGTTCTTTACATCTTCTTTGATGTTACGAGGTATTTATCAAATTTCATCTAACGGTCAAATACTTTATAGTGAAACACTTCTTGAAGTTTTTATAGGCCTATCTCATGTGATTTTAGCTATAAGTTTAGTTAATATAATTATAAAAATATACGATTATTTCCATTTTGATAAATTTAATTAAAGTAAATAATCGTGAAATTAAATTTTCTCTTAAATAGTTAGTTGTTAATTTAATTATACGATTGTTTCCGTTTTGATAACTTAATTTTGGAAAACAATACGTGAAATTAAATTTACTTTTCAATTTATTTAATTGTTAATTTAATTATACAAAAAACTACAAACACCTTAATATAAATAAAAAGTGCAATATTTTTATACATTGCACTTTTTTATTTATTAAAAAATTAAAGTTTTATATATTCTATATTATTTTTTTCTAAAAGTTCTATTGCATACTCGTCCATTCTATAACTTTCTTTATAATAAATTTTAGAAATACCTGCTTGAATTAAAGATTTTGTACAATTAAGACAAGGAAAATGAGTAACATAACAAATGCACCCCTTTAATCTTATACCTTCTCTTGCACAATATAAAATAGCATTTTGCTCAGCATGTATCGTTGCAATACAATGACCATCACGCATAGTATGCCCAATTTCATCACACTGAGCATTTCCAGAAATAGAACCATTATATCCTGTAGAAACTATACGATGATCACTATTAACAATAACACATCCAACATACGCCCTATCACAAGTACCACGTGTTGCAACCATCTTCGCCAAATCCATAAAATACTCTTGCCACGGTTTTCTCATAAAATCACCTACTTTTTAAATAATTTTTCTATATTTTCCTCTTGCAATAAATTCTATAATTTTTCTATCTCTTAGAATTTGTAATTGTTGTCTAATTTTGGCTCTTATATTATTGTTGTTTAAAAATTTTTTATGTAAACAATCCTCAAAATCATACATATCAGTTAAATTAAAATCAACTGTTGGAATAAGATTTATACAATTTAATATTTCTATTAACCAACCTCTACTTTTTATATCTTTAGTAATAAGTCTATTACTAATATTTACATGATTAACTATATCATCCTTATCACAAATTTTTCCATTCAAAATAATAAATATTTTACCTTGAGTAGGAATTTTATTAACTAAAATATTACAACCTACCCACCCTGCTCTTTTTGCACTTTGAGATAAAGGCTTTCTCTTTTCTATTATTTCGGGTACAAAAAAATGCTTTGGAACAAATATTAAATCATTAACTTTCCATTGAACGTTTGAGTATTTCATAAATAGAAAATCAGGATTTTTATTACTTGTTATCCTTCTGATCATAGTTTCATAAGAGCCATCATTAATTTTTATACTTATATTTTTAGTATTACTTTTTAATTCATACTCATTTCTACAAAAATCGCAAAAAAAGTCAGCAACAGGTCTGTTATTTTCAAAATGATTTAAATTAAAATTTCCACATCTAGGGCAATACATATTTTCACTAACCCAATTTTCAGTTAACACTCTAGCTTTTTGAGAATTTGATTTGTAATTTTTAATTTTTTCAACATCAAAATTTAAATTCATAATCCTACTTTCCAAATAATTTTTTTTCTATTTCATCTAGTTGTTTTAAAGCTTTTTCATCTAAGGTGTTGAAATAGCTTTTGTTTGTAATTCTGTTTTTAGTTTCATAACGGTTACTTTTATTTTTTAAATTTTCATATCGATATAAAAGCTCTTTACTTGTTAGAACTAAGCCTTCTCTTTGTGTTACAAGTTTTTGAATTAAAATGTCATCTGTGGCAACGGTTATAAGGATTTTTTTTCCTAATTTATCCATTTTCTTTTCAATATATTGATCTGCTGTTTCGTTTTGCTTTGTGTATACAACATCTATTCCTTTTATTTTTTCTTTTGATTGTATAGAATTTATTTTGTAAGCATCAAAAACTAAAAGTAATTCTTTGTTTATAAGTTTTGAAAATTCTCCCATATCAAAAATAAGTTCATTTCTTGCGTTTTCAAAGCTAAGTTTTAAAAAAGAATTGTATTTTTCCCAAGCGTTTAATATATTATATCCATCTATTATGATTAATTCTTTATATTTCATTTCGCTTCCTTAATGCCTCATAGATTAAAATTGCACAGGCATTTGATGCGTTAAGACTTTGTGTTTTACCTTTTATTGGGATTTTTGTAAGAAAATCGCATCTTTTTTTAACAAGATCACTTATTCCAAAACCTTCATTTCCTATAACGATAGCGATATTTCCTTTAAAGTCCATTTTTGTATAATTTTCTTTTGCTTCTAGAGAAGAGCCAAAAATCCATACATTTTCTTTTTTTAATTTTAAAATAGTGTCAGAAATGTTTGAAACTTTAGCAATTTTCATATGGTTTATGCTTCCAGCTGATGCTTTTTGTACAACTTCTGTTATAGGAGATGAATTTCTTTTTGAAACGATTATTCCATGAACTCCTGCACATTCACAAGAACGAATTATTGCTCCAAAATTATGTGGATCTTCTATTCTATCTAAGATAACTAAAAATACATCTTCGTTTTTTTCTTTTGCAAAATTTAAAATTTCTTCAACGCTTGAATAATTAAAATTATTTACAAGAGCACAAACTCCTTGATGGGAAAGTCCATTTGCCATTTCATCTAACTTTTTTTTATCTATATGTGAAATTATAACACCTTTTTCTTTAGCTTTTGCAATAATTTTATTTATTGACCCTTTTAATTCTGCTTTTAAGATATAAATTTTTTCAGGTGCCTTATCACTATTTAAACTTTCTAAAACTGCATTTCTTCCAAAAATATAATCTGCCATATTAAACCCTCTTCCAAATAACTCCTTCTTTTGTATCTTTAAGTTCGATATTTTCTTTTTTTAATAAATCACGAATTTCATCGGCTCTTTTAAAGTCTTTATTTTTTCTTGCTAAGTTTCTTTCTTCTATTAATTTTTCTATTTTGCTATCTAAAATTACATTCTCTTCTTTATATAAAAGTCCAAGAATGCTAGCAAAATCACATAATAATTTATATGCACTTTTAACCAAAGATGAATCTGTGTTTTCGTTAAAAGTATTTGAAAAACGAACAAGTTCAAATAATTTTGAAATTGCATCAGATGTATTAAGATCGTCATCCATACAAGATAAAAATTCTTCTTTTAATTTAACAAGTTTTGTAATATCTTTATTTTCTTGTTCTTTAGTAACTTCGATAAGTCTTTGTAGATGTTCTTTTGCATTATATAATCTTTCTAGAGCATTTTTAGTTTGCTCCATTACTTCAACACTAAAATTTAAAGGATTTCTATAATGAGTTGAAAGAATAAAAAGCCTTACCACTTCTAAGGAAAATTTTTCTTTTATATCTCTTATGGTAAAAAAGTTTCCTTTTGATTTACTCATCTTAACATTATTTACATTTATCATTCCGTTATGCATCCAATAATTTGCAAAAGTCTTTTCGTTACAACACTCCGATTGAGCAATTTCATTTTCATGATGAGGAAATTCTAAATCTTCTCCTCCAGCGTGAATATCAATTGTATCATTTAAAAATTTTTTTGCCATAACAGAGCATTCAAGATGCCACCCTGGTCGTCCAAGTCCCCAAGGACTTTGCCAAGCAGGTTCAGTTTCTTCTTTTTGTTTTTTCCAAAGTGCAAAATCAAGTGGGTTTTTCTTCTCTCCTGAAATATCAACTCTAGCTCCTGCTTTTAAATCGTCAATATTTTTCTTTGATAATTTTCCATAATCTTTAACTTTTGTAATATCAAAATATACATTACCATTTACATTGTATGCAATATTTTTTTCTTCTAAAGTTTTTACAAACTCAATCATCTCATCAATACATTCACTAGCTTTTGGGTGAATTGTATGACTTTCAAAAAGATTAAGTTCTTTGCTATCTTCAAGATAAGCATCTATATATTTTTTTGTAATTTCTTTAAAATATACATTTTCATCTTTTGCTTTATTTATAATCTTATCATCAATATCTGTAAAATTACTTACAAATTTTACATCGTAACCTATATATAGAAGGTATCTTCTTAATGTATCAAAAACAATCATAGGTCTTGCATTACCGATGTGAATATAATTATATACAGTTGGCCCACAAACATAGATTAAAGCCTTCCCTTTAGTTATAGGAATAAATTCTTCTTTTTTTCTTGTTAAAGTGTTATAAATTTTCATAAATTTTTCTCCATTAAAATAAAAATATAAATCTGTTATTCTTAATAGTACTAAATTTAAGTAAAAAAGTCAATTCTAAAAATATAAAAATAAAAATAAAATTGTTATTAAAGCATACTTTTATGTTATAATAATACATATAAAAAAATTAGGAGAAGAAATGAAAAATTATATTTTAGTTTTACTTATTTCAATGTTACCTATAGTTGAATTAAGAGGAGCAATTTTATATTCGCAAGCTATGAAATTTTCTCTTTTTTATTCATATATAATAGCTATAATAGGTAATTTGATACCCGTACCATTTGTATATTTTATGGAAAAAAAATTTTTAATATGGGCAAAAGATAAAAAATACATAGGAAAATTTTGTAAATTTCTTTTAGAAAAAGGACATAATGCAGGAGAGGTAATCTTAAAAAAGGCAGGAAAGCGAGGAATTTTTCTAGCCCTTACTATTTTTATAGGTATTCCATTTCCTGGAACTGGTGCATATACAGGCATTCTTGCTGCAAGTATTTTAGATATAGACTTTAAAACAAGTATGCTTTGTGCAATAGTTGGTGTAATTTTATCTGGTATCTTAATGAGTGCTTTAAGTATTGGTATCTTTAATTTGATATGATTTTCTTAATTTTTTATAAAATGAAAAAATTTTAGGAGGTTTTATGGAATTTAAAATTGGAAATAATGGATTAGTAAATGTTGTTTGTGCTTTTGAAAATGAAGACTTTTTAGTTTCTGAAAAAACAAAATCATATATCAAAGAAAATGAATTATTTACAGGAAAAAGACAAGAAGTTTTTACAAGCCTTGGACCTTTTTCAGAAAATTTAATTCTTTTAGGACTTGGAAAAAGAGAAGAAATAAGTCTTGAAAACATTAGAAGAAGCTTTTTAGCTTTGGGAAAAACATTAAAGAAAAATAATGTTAAATCTTGTAATATTAAAGTTGAAAAAATAGATCACATTTGCTATAAATTAACAGCTATGGCAATGGTTGAAGGTATTTTAAATGCAAATTATGTTTTTGATAAATTTGTAAAAAAAGAAAAAGAATATTCTTGCATGGTTTATCTTGATGTTTTAGAAGAAAAGAAACAAAGAGTTTTAGATGGTATAAAAGAAATAGAAACTGTAGTTGAAGGGGTATTTATGTGCCGTGACCTTGTAAATAGACCTGCAAATGATATTTATCCTGAAACACTTGCAAATTTTGCAAAAGAAACATTAGAAAAAGTTGGTGTAGATGTTGAAATTTTAGAAAAGAAACAAATTGAATCTTTAAAGATGGATGCATTTTTATCCGTTGCAAAAGGAAGCGATCTTTTACCAAAATTTATAATCATGAAATATTTACCAAATAAAGATGAAAAACCTATAGTTCTTGTTGGTAAAGGATTAACTTATGACGCTGGTGGACTTGCGATAAAACCTGCTTCGGGAATGGTTGATATGAAAACAGATATGGCAGGTAGTGCATCTGTTATTTCAAGTATCTACTCACTTGCAAAGATGAAAGTAAAAAGAAATGTTATAGGACTTGTTGCAACTTGCGAAAATATGATAAATGGATCTGCTTATAGAAATGGAGATATTATCTCTTCAATGAAAGGCTCAAGCATAGAAGTTATAAATACTGATGCAGAAGGTAGACTTACTTTAGCAGATGCAATTTACTATGGAGCATCTAAACTTAATCCAGAATGTATAGTTGACATTGCAACTTTAACAGGAGCTTGTATATATGCTTTAGGTTCAAGAGTTATAGGAGCTGTAAGTAATAATGATGAAATGTTTGAAAAAATGAAAGAGTCTTCACAATACACAGGAGAATATCTATGGAGATTCCCAGTTTATGAAGAACATAGAGAAAGTGTAAAAGGAAAAATTGCAGACCTTTTAAATGCAACTGGCCCTGGAACTGGTGGAGCTATAACTGCAGGAGTTTTCTTAGAACATTTTACAGAAAACTACCCTTGGGTACATTTAGATATTGCAGGACCTGCTTATTCTAAGAATACATGGGGAATAAATCCAGAAGGTGCAAGTGGTATACCTGTAAAAACACTTTATAATTTTGTAAAAAAATATAACAAAAATAAATAATTAAACAAAAAAGCTTAGATATAAATTTCTAAGCTTTTTTTCTTTTATAAGTAAACAAATAATTAAATTCGTATTTTTTTTAAAAAATTTTTAAAAAAACACTTGACAAATTAAAATTTAAGATGTATACTATATAAGTAACAACGACGGGGTGTAGCGCAGTTTGGTAGCGCACGTGGTTTGGGACCATGGGGCCGGGAGTTCGAATCTTCTCACCCCGACCAACTTCACAAGTTTTCTTGTGAGGTTTTTTTTTACAAAAATTTTATAAATAGGAGAAAATTATGTTTTATATTTTAGAATTAATTAAAGTTATAATTTTATCGATAGTTGAGGGAATAACTGAATGGCTTCCTATAAGTAGTACGGGCCATATGATTTTAGTAGATGAATTTTTAAAACTTTCTATGTCTTATGAATTTAAAGAAATGTTTTTAGTTGTAATACAACTTGGAGCTATCATGGCGGTTGTTATTATGTATTTTGAAAAATTAAATCCATTTTCAAAGAAAAAGACAACAGAAAAGAAAAAAGAAACTTTTGATATATGGCTTAAAGTTGTAGTAGGAGTAATTCCTGCAGGAATATTAGGAGTTCTTTTTGATAAATTTTTAAATAAACATTTTTATAATTTTCCAACAGTAATTTTTACTTTAATTATATATGGTGTTTTATTTTTAGTTGTTGAAAATAACAAAAATTTAAAAAAACAAAACATACAAAATTTTAAATCTTTAAGTTACGAAACAGCACTTTTTATAGGGCTTTTTCAAGTTTTAAGTTTAATTCCTGGAACTTCAAGATCAGGAGCTACCATAATAGGAGCATTACTACTTGGACTTTCAAGAAGCCTTGCAACAGAATTTTCATTTTTCATGTCAATACCTATTATGTTTGGTGCAAGTCTTTTAAAGCTTAGAAAATTTGGACTTAATTTTAGCTTTTTTGAATTTTTCACTCTTTTAATTGGAATGTTCATTGCATTTGTAGTTTCTGTTATTTCAATTAAATTCTTTATGAAATATATAAAGAAAAAAGATTTTAAAGTTTTTGGAATATATAGAATAATTTTAGGTTTTATATTAATTTTATATTGTATAATAAAATAAGGTAGAAATAAATTTCTACCTTATTTTTTATTTATTTTTTCTTTTCTTTAAAAAGATTATTGAAATTGTACTTAATATAGGCATTAATATTGAAGCGTTTGAAATAGATGTTTTCGGTAATTTCATCTTTTTATTTTTTTCATAAACTTTTACCGTAGCTTTTTTTGTTACAGATGCTCCTTTGGAATC
>KQ959662.1:4164-4413 GCA_001552895.1 Tissierellia bacterium KA00581 | reverse complement strand
TGTCAGATACTTCTAATTGTGGTGATTCGTTTAGTTCCATTTGTGGCTGTTTGACTTTTACAATAGCTTTTTTTGTTACAGATGCTCCTTTGGAATCTGTTAGTTTGTAGATAATTTCATATATGCCTACTTTGTTATTATCAAATTTACCTTTGTCTATTACCACTTTATCTTTTAAGTCGCCGTCTTCTTTGTCCGTTGCTTTTATTATTAATGTTTTTAAATCTAAATCTTCTCCTACCATTATTT
>KQ959662.1:0-4064 GCA_001552895.1 Tissierellia bacterium KA00581 | reverse complement strand
TATTATCAAATTTACCTTTGTCTATTACCACTTTGTCTTTTAAGTCGCCGTCTTCTTTGTCTATTGCTTTTATTATTAAGGTTTTTAAATCTAAATCTTCTCCTACCATTATTTCTTTGTCAGATACTTCTAATTGTGGTGATTCGTTTAGGTTAGATAGAGGTTTTATGTTATTAAATTTCCACGTTCCTGTGAATGTTATATCTTTATCTTCTACTGTTTGTTCTTTTTTATCATATCCAACAAATTCCCACTTTCCTCCTTCTACTTCTATTTCTTTTTGTTTTGGTTCTTTTGGAGTTATTTTTTCGCCTTTTTTATATGTTTTTTCATCTTTTGGTAGTAAGTTTGTAACTTCCACTGGTAATTTTTTTTCGCTTTCTGATTTAAAATTATAGCTTACTTTACGTTTTAAACTAGCATTAAAGTCTACAATTATTCTTGTTTTTTTATCATTATTATCTAAAAGACCAACTGTAAATTGTTGTTCTTCTTTTTCGTTATAGTATGGCTCTTTTAAATTTTTTGATTTTAAAACATAATTACCCGGTTCTAAATAAAGAAGATTATTTAATTCATAATATCCAGCATCATTTATTGTATTTTTAGTCATCATTTTTTCTATATCACTAATAGTATCTTCTTTTTCTTTTACACGATTATGATTTGGAGTAATATTTTCTTTAACTAAAACTTCTTTATTATCTTCTATACGATAAAGGTCAAAAGTGTTTTCTAATGGTGTTTTTTTGTCCTCTTTAAATTGACAAGCGACAAGTTCTGTTGGAATAGCTCTGTAAGTAATATAGTAATGTTTTGTAGTTAGCATATTTCTATCTTTATCATAACCATAAGTCAAATAATGATTGCCTTTTTCTTTTGTTGTAGCATCATCTTTTTTAAATTCTTTTGTTTTTGGCTTATCTATGTCATTATCACAGTAAATATATCCTGGAATTGTTTTTGCTTTTAACTTATCTAAAGTAGGTCTTTTTATACTTTTTCTTTCATCTTCTTGATAGGACAATAAAGGAATGGAAAATCTAGCTTTATAAACTGGATTATTTCCAAAAAAAGCTTTATCTGTTTTAACAATGTCAAGCATATCTTTTAGATCTAATTTTTTAAAAGGTTCATTAGAAAAAGAATTTTTATCTTTTTCACTTCTTTCTTTTAGAGGTGAAGATAGTTTTTGACTTGTTAATTTTCTATAACTGCTATCATCTACAAAGTGAAAATCTGCATCTACAGAAGTTACAAAAAATTTAAATATAGTATTTCCTTCTCCATATCTATCTACATAAAAAACTTGCGATAGTGCATCGTCTTTTTTAGTTACTTTATAGCTAACTCTGATAAAGGCACGAGTTTGCTTTGGATTTACTTTAAATTTAGTTTCCTCTTTTAAATTTTCTCCAAGGACTTTTTTATTTACCGAAAGAGAAAATGGCGTTTCGGCATATTTACCGTCATTAAAAGAAATTTTATTACCCTCTTCTAGAGTGTTAAAAGCGTGATAAACTGCTCCAACTTGTGCTCTTGCTCGTCCTACATTTCTTTTTGGTAAAAAGATAAAGTAATCAACTGTTCCTTCTTGTGTTTGCCAATCTACATATCTCCATCCTTCTAATGATAATTGTTTGGTATCTTTTCCTTTTGGGTTAAAGTCTTTTCCTTTTGGAGTGAAATAAAGTTTTACTTTATCGTCTTTTTCCGCTTCAGCTTTTTGCAATTCTTCATCAGAAAAAACTTCTGGATAAAGATTTTCTAATGTTTTTTCATTCATAAGGTCATAATAGCCATCTTCATCTTTGACAAAATTATTTACTTTACTTTCTCTTAAATTATTATTTAAATTAACATCTTGATTTGTTTCTTTTGCATTAACATTGTAAGGTATACAACTTAAAACTAAAGGTAAAATCATTAATAAACTTTTTATTTTTTTCATAAATTATCTCCCTATATTTTGACACATACTAATTATATATATACATATATATTTGTCAAGTATTTTTACGTTATTTTATTAATTTTTTAATAAAATTGTGTGTTAGAATTTAAGTTACCCATTTTTATAAGGAAAATATATAAAAATAAATAGTATTAAATAAAAAATAAATCTTAATTTATATAGATACAAATACAAAAAAAGACTATGAAAATAAAATCATAGTCTTTTTAACTTAAATTTTCTTTTATAAAAAGCAGTTAATTATGATAAAAACATCAAAAATTCTGCAAGTCCTATTCCAAAGAATGTTCCTGTAATTACTCCGATTAACGCCATAAGCACAGCTATTGGAACTAATGATTGTGAATAAGCAGCTGCAAGAACTGGTGCAGATGCAACTCCACCTATATTTGCAAGTGATGAAATACCACATGTAAAAAGATCAAGTTTAAAAATCTTACTTATTAATGCCATTAATACTCCATGTATTATCAAAATTACAAATCCAGCTATTATATAGTAAGGAGCTTGTGTAAGTTCAAGGAAGTTTGCATTTGAAGCAATAAGACCGATTAAAGTATAAAGCATTACATTTGAAACTTCAGGAGAACCTGGAATTTTTGAAAGAGGAGTCATTGCAGCTATTACTCCCAATATTGTAATTAAAATAATCGACCAACCTGTCGCTCCCATAAAAGCAAGTGAAGGTATCTTAACCATTTCTTTTCCAACAATTCCACATACAGCAGTTAAAGCAAAAGAAATACCCATAAGGAAAAATATATCTTGATATTTTATTTCTTTACTTATGCTAGAAAATTTCTTTGTTAAATGAGCGTTAATTTCATCTATTTTAGTTGTATCCGCTTTTGTCCATTTATTAAATTTAGCTTGAAATGGAACAAGGAAAAGTAAAAACATTATCCATATTGAATAATCAATAGAATCTATAAGAAGTGTATAACCCATACCAGTTCCTTCAAGTCCAATAGCTTGTTGAACGGCAACCATATTTTGAGTACCTCCAACCCAGCTTCCTGCTAATGCTCCAAATGTAAGTGGTGCATTAGGAGCTAAATGACTCTTAAACAAAACATATGCAACAACAAATCCAATCATTATTGTAAAAGATGCAGTAAAGAATGAAATAATCATTCTAGGACCAAGTTTTGCAATATCTCTTAAATCCGCTCTAAGCAACATCAAAAAAATCATCGCTGGCAATATAGCATCTTTTATAACACTTCTTGCTCCAGAAACGCTTTTACTAGTCATATCCCACACTCCAAGAGTTGATAAAACCATAGAACCAAAATAAATTACAACAAGAGCTGGAATATACTTAAAAAACAAACTATCTTTAAAATTCTTTTCAAGGTAAATAACTATACCCGAAAGACAAAGTAGCAATGCTACAAAATGAAACCCATTAGTTATCATATCGATACCTCCTATTAACTTTATCGTACGATTGTTTTATTTTTAATTAAAGTAAACAATCATGAAATTAAATTTACTTTTCTATAATTTCTTTAGATGTTAATTTAATTACATAAATTTTATCACACTAAATTTAATTTGTCAATAGCAATCGATATCAATACTTATAAAAATTTTAAATCATTTAATTTACTTGAATTTTATGCTATATTTTAATTTTATTAACTATTATAACAATATAAATTAAGAAATGTTTTAATTATATTATATATTAATAATATTATCAAAAAATATGTAATATATTAACTTATTTTTAAAAAAATAAATTAAATTTACAATTTTAAAAAATATTAGATAAACCTTTTTATAACAAAAAAATTTTTAAAAAAATAGTTAATTGATAATTTTTTTATGTTTTAATATATTTAAACTTTAATATCATTAATGTTAAAATATACGATTGTTTCCTTTCTGATAACTTAAATTAAGGTAAACAATACGTGAAATTAAATCTTCTTTTTGATAATTTTTTTAATTGAAGATTTAATTATACGATTGTTTCCTCTTTGATAACTTTAATTAAGGTAAACAATACGTGAAATTAAATCTTCTTTTTGATAATTTTTTTAATTGAAGATTTAATTATACTATTATTTACAATATTTCATAT
>KQ959661.1:3489-23657 GCA_001552895.1 Tissierellia bacterium KA00581 | reverse complement strand
AAAAATACACATTATTTATTAAAAAGACTATTTATAAAATATTTTATAAATAGTCTAAAATCTTTTATTTTTCTTTAATTTTTTCTTCTATAAACATCGCTTTTGTCGATAAATGAGCATATTTTTTATCTACAAACTTTACAACAAAAAACGACAATGCCATAACTACTATTCCAACTATAAAACCCATTATATCTATGTTTTTAAGTTTTGGAAAAAATACATTTAATAAAATTATTGACAAAATAAAAAGTGTAAGTGGAAATCCGTATAAAAACATTGCATATCTTAAAATTATTTTACTATCTACTCCAATTTTAACATAATCACCACGTTTTGCATCTACAGTATTTTCCATTTCTATATGTACTTCGGGGGTAGGACAACCCCCACAAGTTTTACAATTTCCTTTACAACCACTTATTCTAGAAACTAAAACTTTACATTTATTGTCCGGTAATATTTTCGTTATAAATCCTATTCGTTCCATTTAATCAAATCCTTTACAATTTCCGATGCAATGATAAGTCCCATAACAGATGGCATAAAACTTATGCTTGAAGGAGAGGACTTTCTTCTTTGTTCATTTTCAATTTTTTCTCCAACAGACTTTTCATCAGAATAGACAACTTTTAATTTTTTAACTCCAACTTTCTTTAGCTCTCTTCTTAAAACTCTCGCAAGTGGACAAGTAGTAGTTTTGTTTATATCTGAAACTTTAAGTCTTGTAGGATCCATCTTGTTTCCAGCACCCATAGCACTTATTATTTTTATATTCTTTTCAAAAGCATACTTTGCTAGAAAAATTTTAGATGTAATGGTATCAATAGCATCAACAATATAATCATATTCTTCTAAATTAAACTTTGAAATATTTTCTTTTTCAAGTTTTTCTTTAAATGTATCTACAACTATATCTTTATTTATAGAATTTACCCTTTTTTTCATCTCATCAACTTTATAAAGACCAACATTTTCTCTAAAAGCATGAATTTGTCTATTAACATTTGTAATATCTATAGTATCAAAATCAACCATAGAAATTTTGCCAACGCCACACCTTGCAAGTGCCTCAACAGTAAAACTTCCAACTCCTCCTATTCCAAAAACAATAACTTTAGATTTTTTTAAAATCTCAAGTTTTTCTCTACCTATCAAAAGCTCAGTTCTTGTATAAATATTATTTTTCAAGTTTTAAATTAAGTTCCTTAAGTTGTTCTTGTGTTACAATGCAAGGTGCTTCAGTTAATAAATCTGTTGCAGATTGTGTTTTTGGAAAAGCTATTACATCTTTTATATTATTTGTACCACAAAGTAGCATTGTTAATCTATCAAGACCAAATGCCAAACCACCATGAGGAGGAGTACCATATTTTAATGCTTCAATTAAAAATCCAAACTTGTTTTCAATATCTTCTTTTGTAAGTCCTAAAGCATCAAAAACTTCGTTTTGTAATTTTGAATTATTAATTCTAATAGAACCACCACCTAATTCATCTCCGTTTATAACAATATCATAAGCTTTAGCATAAACTTTTTCTGGATGAGTCTTTAAATATTTAATATCTTCATCTTTAGGATGAGTAAAAGGATGATGCTTTGAAACATATCTTTTTTCTTCTTCATCATATTCAAACATTGGAAAATCAACTATCCAGCAAAGTTTAAATTCATTTGGATTTAGTAAATTTAAGTCTTTTGCAATAGCACATCTTAAAGCTCCAAGCGAATCTAAAACAATATTATTTTTATCTGCAATTATTAAACATAAATCTTCTTGTTCTAAATTCATTTTTTTCTTTATAGCAGAAATATTTTCTTCTTTTAAAAATTTTGAAATAGATGATGTAACACCATCTTTAGTAAATTTTATCCAAAATAAATTTTTTGCACCATAGTCTTTTATATAGTCTATAAGTTTATCTATTTTTTTTCTTGTATATTCCTTAGAATACTTTCCAATAGATATAGCTCTAACACTTCCACCATTTGAAATTTTATTTTTAAATAAATCAAATTCTACATCTTTTACACAATCTGTAATATCTTTAATTTCAAATCCAAAACGTAAATCTGGTTTATCGCTACCAAATCTTGACATAGCTTCATCATAAGGCATTCTATCAAGTGGTAATTTTAAATCTATTGATTTTATTTCTTTAAAAAGTTTTTTAAGCATTTTTTCATTTATAGAAATTACATCATCAACATCAACAAAACTCATTTCAACATCGACTTGTGTAAACTCTGGTTGTCTATTTGCTCTTAAATCTTCATCTCTAAAACATTTAACAATTTGATAATATCTGTCCATTCCTGAAATCATCAAAAGTTGTTTCATAAGTTGTGGAGATTGTGGAAGAGCATAAAAATTTCCAGGATTTACCCTTGAAGGAACTAAATAATCTCTTGCACCTTCTGGTGTAGGTTTATTAAGATATGGTGTTTCAACTTCTATAAAATTATTTTCATAGTAAAAATCACGGATAACTTTACAAATTTTTGCTCTAAGTTTTAAATTATTTTGTAAACTTTCTTTTCTTAAATCTAAAAATCTATATTTAAGTCTTAAACTTTCAGAAACATTGTCATCATCTTTTACATAAATTGGTGGAGTTTGAGCTGTATCTAAAATTATAAACTCTTCTACTTCTACTTCAATATCTCCTGTTTTTATCTTAGGATTTTTGCTTTCTCTTTCAGAAACTTTTCCTTTAATAGCTAAAACAAATTCTCCTCTTATATCCTTAGCTAAAGAAAACTTTTCATCTCCTAAAGTATCTCTTATAACAATTTGACAAATACCTGTAGTATCTCTTAAATCCATAAAGATTAATGAGCCTAAATTTCTTTCTTTAGCTACCCAGCCCATCAAAACAACTTCTTTTCCAATATCTTCTTTTCTTAAATTTCCACACATATGTGTTCTTCTAAGATTTCCCATTTGGTTCATAAAATTTCCTCCTAATAAAAAATCCCTTGCAAAATGCAAGGGACGAATATACAAATTTCGCGGTACCACCCTAATTAGTTGGTTAACTCACTTTAAAAATAAAAGCTCCAGATTGTCCCATATTGCATAAGCTAATGACTTTCAGCAAACATCATCTCTCTAAAAACTTATAACAAAATTTTTTTCCTTCAACGCTTAATTTTTAATTTTAAAAAAACAAATTTAATATCTTATATTATAACAATAAAGAAAAAAAAAGTCAAATTTTTTTAAATAATTATATAAAAAATAAAAAACGCCAGTAAAACTGACGTTTAATTTCATATAATCTATCTTTTTGAGAATTGTGGACTCTTTCTTGCCTTTTTAAGACCATATTTCTTTCTTTCTTTCTTACGAGGATCTCTTGTTAAAAATCCTGCTCTTTTAAGAACTGGTCTTAATTGTTCAGAAACTTGCAATAAAGCTCTTGCAACTCCATGTCTTATAGCTCCTGCTTGTCCTGTAAATCCACCACCTTTTACATTTACGTAAACATCAAATTTACCAAGACTTTCAGTAACTTCTAAAGGTGATTTAGCAGTTACTTTTAATGTATCATAATCAAAATATTCTTCTATATCTTGTTTATTAATTATAAATTTACCGCTTCCAGCAGTTAAGAAAACTCTAGCTACAGAAGTTTTTCTTCTGCCTGTTCCTATATATTGTACCATATTATATCCCCTTTCTATTCTTATTTACTTAATGTTAAAACTTCTGGCTTTTGAGCTTCGTGGTTATGTTGTTCTCCACTGTAAACTTTTAGCTTTTTGAACATTTCTCTTCCTAGAGTATTCTTTGGAAGCATTCCTTTTACTGCAAGTTCAATAACTTTTTCAGGTTTTGTTTGTAACATTTTTTCATAAGTAATAGCTTTTAAACCATTTGCATATCCAGTATAGTATCTATATTCTTTTTGTAAAAGCTTATTTCCTGTTAACTTAACTTTTTCAGCATTTACAACAATAACATAATCTCCCATATCGAATGATGGTTGGAATCTAACATTTTTCTTTCCTCTTAAAATTGAAGCAACTTCTGTTGCAAGTCTACCTAAAACAACATCTTTCGCATCAATAACATACCATTTACGATTTACATCGCAAGGTTTTGCTACATAACTTTTCATCTTTTCCTCCTTAATTCTTTTTACAATATTGGGTTATTTAGACATCGCTACCCAGCGATTTTGTAAGGCGGGGAAATTTTTACTCGCAGCCCCCGACAGACTCTGCGATGGATATTGTAAAAAGACAAGGCTTTTTAAATATCGCAGTATCAAAACTGATACTTTTAAAGTATATCATATTTTTATTTAAAATACAATACTTTTTTTTAATTTTCTTCTAAAACTTTTGAAATTAAATCTGGAAAGTTTCCAATTATCCCATCAACGTTAAAGTTTTTCATACATCTTATAAACTTTTCATCATTTACTGTCCATGTGTTAATTTTAAGATTTAATTTTTTAAACTCTTCTATCCAATTTGGTTTTTGTAATAGCATATAAAATCCTGGATGAACAGCATCATGTTTTATATTTTTCATATATGAAATAGTGTCGATAAATGGGCTTTCAAAAAGAAGTCCTGTTTTAAAACTAGAATCTATTTTTTTACAAAGCTCCATAGATTCATGGTTAAATGATGAAAGAATTACATTTTCTTTAAGATTAAATTCATTTATCATATTTATAACGGCTTCTTCAAGTCCTTCATAAAAAATGTAATTATTTTTAAGTTCTAAGTTTAAAAATAACTTTTTATCTTTTACTATTTGTAAAAGTTCATCTAAAAAAATTATCTTTTCTCCTTGAAATTCTTTTGATTTGTGTAATCCAAATTCCATTTTTAAAAGCTCACTTGATGTAAAGTCTTTTACAAATCCTTTTGCATTAGAACAAGTTCTATCTACTTTATCATCATGAATTATAACAAGCTTTTTATCTTTTGTCATATGAACATCTGTTTCAAAGCCATCACAATCAGAATATTCTATTGCCTTTAAAAATGCAATTTTTGTATTTTCTGGAAATCTTCCTGAAAAACCTCTATGTGCAAGATTTAATATTTTTTTCATAAAACCATTCCTTTTTATTTTATTATTTTTAAGTATATCACTTTAAAATTTTTTCATCAAGTAATTACTTTATAAAATAAATTTTTATAAATAATAAGCTTTATTATATATTATCTTATAGAAGTAACTTTCCAACCTGCCGATCTTACGATTGATACAAGCTCAGAATCTGAAATTTGTTTATTTGTTGTAACTGTTACAGTTTTAGTTGTAAAATCTGCAACCGCATTTATTCCCCTTTTATTAAAAAGTCCTATAAGCTCTTGTTCACATCCTTCGCACATCATTTCAGGAACTGTTAAAACTCTTGTTATAGTCCTGTTTTGAGGTTTTTTAACTTCTTGTTTATTTTTATTTTTTTGTTCTACAATTTCTAGATTTTCTTTTTTATTTTTATTTGTTTCTTCTTGGGCTTCTTCTTTAGTTTCTTCTTTATCTTCTTTAACTTTTTTTCCTTCGCTATCAACTTTAGTTCCATCTGGAGTAGTTGTATCTTTAAGCATTTTATAATCAGAGCCTAAGTAACAATCATCAACCCACTTATCTTTAACGCCCCTTTTATCTTCTGCAAAATAATATTTATCTTCTCCTACAGTTTCCCAACTGTTTTTAACAGCTTTTTTATTTTCATCAAAATAATAAAGATCTCCATTAACTTCTTTTAATGAATTTTTAATAGCTTTTTTATTTTCATCAAAATAATAAATATCTCCCTCAACATCTTTTAAGCTGTCTTTGATAGCAAATCCATTTTCGTCAAAATAGTAAAGATCTCCATCAACATCTTTTAAACTATCTTTAATGGCAAATCCATTTTCGTTAAAATAATAAAGCTCTCCATTAACTTCTTTTAATTTATCTTTAAGCATATTACCATTTTCATCATAATAGACGATATTGCCATTTACATTTTCCAAAACATTTTTCTTTTTATGTTTATTTACAAAAAGAAAAACTGCTAATACAACAATAACAATTGCAATAACTGAAATTAAAATTATATTTTTACGTTTATTCATAAAAAAATCTCCTTATATTAAATTCAATGCAATTATAACATACGAGATAATTATTTTCAATATAAAAAATATAAACTCTTTTATGTTTTCTAGAGTTGTCAAACATATGTTACAAGAAACCCATCTAATATTCTTTAAAGGGCATACTTGTTTTTACCGACAATGAATTTTTCTGTCAAGTAGTAAAGCGTAGCGTACCTTGACTGGAATATTCATTGTTGGTAGCATCATATATCCCTTTAAGATATTCTTCTACCATTTCATTCGGAATCTTAAATCCTATACATTCATTCGGTACATACTTTACATCTATTTCTACATATTCTCCCGGATATGTCCCTTTCAATGCTTTATATTTGCTTTTTGGATAACTTATTCTCTTTGCTTTTTCATAGCTTTTTTGCTTTCTTATTTGTTTACACGTTTAACCATAACTTCTCTTATATCCACTTTCTTTGCATTTCCTATATACCTGTCCTAATCCTTCGTGTTTGTGATATTGGTATTTATTGCTTATTAATTCTATTTCCTTTTGTGTATGCTCATTTGGGTGACTATGTGGGCATCTGGATTTATTTGCTAATGACTATACTGTTTTATTATATTTTTTTCTCCATCTTTGCACTTGCCTACTTGTATCATATCTTCTTACCGCTTTTGCATTATTCTTATGTTTTATTGCACATTCTACTACTTTTTGATAAAACCTCATCTCTTCTGTTATAATTATTCTTAATAGGAAGCCTTTCTTTTTTGATAATTTGTTTTTTGCTACTATTATTTTATCAGATGGATTCCTTTTTTCTATTTTTTTGTCACATATGTATTATCTCACAACAATATTTAGATTATTTTAAATTTTAATTAAAAGTTAAAATAAAATCTTACTTATTGAATAAAAAATTTTTTTATAGTAAAATTATTATAAAGAAAAAAACTTATAACAAAGGAGTTAATAATGAGAAAAATTTATTCTAATCCACTTACAAAAAGATATGCAAGTAAAGAAATGAGTTATATTTTTTCTGAAGAATTCAAATTTAAAACTTGGAGAAAACTTTGGATTGCTCTTGCAAAGTCTGAAAAAGAACTTGGTCTTAATATAACAGATGAGCAAATTGATGAGCTTATTAAATTTAAAGATGATATAAACTATGAAGTAGCAGAAGAAAGAGAAAAAAAAGTAAAACACGATGTTATGAGCCATGTTTACGCCTATGGTGTTCAATGTAAAAAGGCAAAAGGGATAATTCATCTTGGTGCAACTAGCTGTTATGTTGGCGATAACACAGATCTTATCTGTATAAAAGAAGCTTTAACTATAGTTAGAAAAAAAATAATAACTATTTTAAGTTTATTAAAAAAAGAAGCATTAAAATATAAAGACCTTCCAACGCTTTCTTACACACATTTTCAAGCAGCGCAACCTACAACAGTTGGTAAAAGAATTACTTTGTATATGCAAGATTTATTAATGGATTTAGACGAAGTTGATTTTGTTTTAGATAATTTAAAACTTTTAGGTTCAAAAGGAACAACAGGCTCTCAAGCGTCTTTTATGGAACTTTTTAATAACGATGAAAATAAGGTTAAAAAGCTTGATGATTTAATTGCTAAAGAAATGAATTTTAAAGCAGTTTATCCAGTTTCTGGACAAACATATACAAGAAAGATAGACAGTAAAGTATTGTTTTTACTTTCAAACATTGCCCAATCTGCACATAAATTTTCAAATGATTTACGACTTTTACAACATTTAAAAGAAATTGAAGAACCTTTTGGAAAAAATCAAATTGGATCTTCTGCAATGCCATATAAAAGAAATCCGATGAAATCAGAAAGAATGGCAGCCCTTTGTAATTTTGTAATATCTAATGTTTTAAATGCAAGTATAACTTGTGCAACACAATGGTTTGAAAGAACTTTAGATGACAGTGCAAATAAAAGACTTTCCATCTCTCAAGGCTTTTTAGCAGTAGATGGTATTTTAGATATTTATGAAAATGTAATTTCTGATATGGTAGTTTATAAAAAAGTTATAGAAAAACATTTAATGGATGAACTTCCATTTATGGCAAGTGAAAATATAATGATGGATCAAGTAAAAAAAGGAAAGGATAGACAACAAGTACATGAAAGAATTAGAGAACTTTCACAAATAGCATCAAGAAATGTAAAAGAAAAGGGACTATCAAATAATTTACTTGAGCTTATAGAAAATGATTCATTTTTTGATATAGATAAAGATGAACTAAAAGAAGTTTTAAATCCTAATAAATATATCGGAAGATGCATCTCACAAGTTACAGAATTTATAGAAAATTACATTGACCCAGTTTTAAATGAAAATAAAGATTTAATAGAAAAAATTAGAAAAGTAGAAATATAAAAAAAGACCTCTTTATGTTAACATAAAGAGGTTTTTATATAGCTATATATAAAAAGTA
Source organism: Tissierellia bacterium KA00581 (assembly GCA_001552895.1). Classification (GTDB taxonomy): domain Bacteria; phylum Bacillota; class Clostridia; order Tissierellales; family Peptoniphilaceae; genus Parvimonas. Next base: position 15,117 of record KQ959661.1, on the reverse strand, counting down.
AAGTCCCATTAATAAAATTATTATTCCAAAAAAGGCCCTAACTATAGTCGAAATTTTTCCATAAGATTTATTCGACATTACATTGAAAGCAAAACCTGCGCTTGTTCCAGCAACAACAATTAAAATACTATTTCCTACAGAGTACAATAACAACAAGATAGTTCCAAAAATCAAACTACCTTTTCTTGCAACTATGGCAAGTAAAGTTACAAGAATTGGAGTTGAACATGGACTTGAAAAAAGCCCTGCCATAATTCCTAATAACAAAGCTGGTAAATATCCTTTTTTACCACTTTTATTTGTAAGTATCTTACTTGGAATTACATTTATTACCTCAAATGTTTGTAACGCCATTAAAATTAATACTATAGCTAAAAAAATGTACCAAGCTTTTCCTGCTTGATTAAAAATTTTACTTAAAAGTGCTGCCAAAACACCAAGAAAAGTATACGTTATAGCCATTCCAAAAGAAAAAACAATAGAAACCTTAAGTGCTTTTTTAGTATTATTTTCATTTGTTCCAGCCATAAATCCAACAACAAGTGGAATAGATGCAAGAGAACAAGGTGAAATAGAAGTTAAAACTCCTCCTAAAAAAGCAAATATCGGTGCTAATATGGAAATATTTTTAATTTCTGAAATGATAAAAGAAATTACACTATTTAGCATTTTCTATCATCTCCTCAATTAACTGTTCTAAAACTTCTTGTTGCAATAGACCTTCCGTTCCCGACAAAACAATACCATCTTCATTTTTGTTTTTATAACTTACATAAGATAATTTTTTTGTAAGCTCTTTTGAAGGTATAAACGCACTACCATCAGAATTAAAAAAGAAAATTGTTGGAGTAACTCTTATAGGATATTGCTGTGCAAAACTTTCTGATTTATTTAAATCTACAGATTTTATAGTTATTTTATCTTTATATTTTTCGTTAAGCTTTTCCAAAGCTATATGCAAAACCTTGCAAGCATGTCACGTACTTTGACTAAAATCTAAAATAATAGGCTTTTTGTCTACTAAAAAATCTTTAAATTGAACATCTTTTTCTGTATAGATAGAAGTGTTTTTACTATCTTTACTTTTATTTACATCTTTATTTTCATTAGATTTATCTTTATCTTTTTTACTTTTATCATCAATTCTATTTTCAACAGTAGCTTTATTTTTTTCATGCTTTTTAACTAAAATCTTTTTATAAAAAAATATAGAAAAAATAGCGACTAAAACTAATAATAAAACAATAATTTTATTTTTCTTCATTTATTCTCTCCTTGATATGAATAGTTACAGAGAATATACCCACAATAAAATTTTAAAAACAATTTTAATAAATATTATTAACTCTCTTGTTCTATAACTCCTTGTCTTAATTGCCCACAAGCACCATTTATATCTATTCCCTGTTTTTTTCTTATTGTAGCATTAAGAGATAATTTTTTTAATTTTTCTTTAAAAATATATATATATTTTGTATCCGGAGATATTCCATCAAACTCCTTAATTTCATTTAGTGGTATTATATTTATATGACAATTTAAATCTTTTAAAACTCTTTTTAACTCTTTTGCATGTTTTTGTGAATCATTTTGTCCCTTTATTATAGTGTATTCAAAACTTACACGTCTTTTTGTTTTTTCAAAATAAAACTTACACGCCTTTATAATCTCTTCTATAGAATACTTATTAGAAATAGGCATTATTTCACTTCTTTCTTTTTGAAACGGATTGTGTAATGAAATAGTAAGAGTTATTGGTAAATTTTCTTTAGCAAGTTTATAAATATTATCTACCAAACCACAAGTTGATATAGTAACATTTCTTAAAGAAAGATTTTTTCCTCTTTCATCATTTAAAATATTTAAAAACTTTAAAACATTATCATAATTATCAAGTGGCTCTCCTATTCCCATTATAACAACATTTGTTATTTTCAAATTAAGATCTTTTTCAATCAAATAAATTTGATTTAACATCTCACAAGCAGTTAAATTTCTTTTAAAATTTTCCTTTGTAGATGCACAAAAACTACATCCCATTCTACAACCAACTTGACTTGAGATACAAACAGTAGTGTATGTTTTATAGTCCATAAATACCGTTTCTATAATACGATTATCTTCTAACCTTATCAAATACTTTTTAGTATTATCTATTTTAGATTCATATCTTTTATAAATAGTCGATTTATTTATAAATCCTTCATTTTTTAACTTTTCTATTAAAGTGTTTGAAAACTGCTTTAAGTTTTCAATTTCAAAGTTTTTTTGTGCATGAAGAAATCTAAAAAACTGCTCTGCTCGATATTTTTTTTCACCTAAAGTTAAAAATAACTCTTGTAATTCTACAAGAGTCATTGAATTAAATTCTAACCTTTTATCCATTATTTTCTTCTTTCAAGATAAACTCTCTAAGTAGATTATCAACAGATGCAGCTCGTAATTGCTTTTCTTGCACTTTTCCTTTAATTTTTCTAACAAGAGTATATGCAAACTCTAAAGAAAGCCCTGCACCTCTTGCAGTTATAATATTATCAACAACACAAATAGCATCATTAACAAAATTTGCATCAAGTAGTTCTTTTTCCATTCCAGGAAAGATTGTAGCATTTTTTTTACTTAAAATTCCAGCTTTTGCTAAAACTGAAGGCCCTGCACAAATAGCTGCAATTAATTTTTTTTCACTATCAAACTTTCTTATTATATCCAAAACTCTTTTATCATCTCTTATATTAAAAGCGGCTGGAAGTCCTCCTGGAATAATAATACCACTGTAATCATCTAAATTTACATTTTCAATTAAATCATCTGCTAGTATAGTTATCCCTCTATTGCTTGTAACATTAAGACTTCCTGTTATAGAAATCATATCAATTAAAATAGTTGCACGTCTTAAAAAATCAACTTGAGTTATAGCTTCAACTTCTTCAAATGTATCTGTTAATATTAACATATATTTTTCTTGCATATCTTCCTCCTAATTTAAATTATAATTTTATATTTTTATTTTAAAAATTTAATTAATGATATTCTTTATTTAGTATAAACGAATTTTAAAGATAAATCAATAATTTTATAATCTATAATTAAAATAACTAATTATTTTTCTTTTTCAAATATTTTTTTTAAAAATTGTCCGGTGTATGAGTTTTCACATTTAGATACATCTTCTGGTGTTCCTGTTGCAACTACATTTCCTCCGCCATCTCCTCCTTCTGGGCCTAAGTCGATTATGTAGTCGGCTATTTTTATCATATCAAGGTTATGTTCTATTACAACGACTGTGTTACCTGTTTCAACAAGCATATTTAAAATATTTATAAGTTTTTTTATATCGTCAATATGAAGTCCTGTTGTGGGTTCGTCCAAGATGTATATTGTTTTTCCTGTTTGTTTTTTGGAAAGTTCTGATGCAAGTTTTACTCTTTGTGCTTCTCCACCTGAAAGTTCGGTTGAGCTTTGTCCTATCTTTATATAATCTAGTCCAACGTCATATAGGGTTTGAAGTTTTCGTTTTATTAAAGGATGATTTTCAAAAAAGTTTAGTCCTTCTTCTACGGTCATTTCTAAAACGTCAAAAATATTTTTATCATTATATGTTACATCGAGTGTTTCTCTGTTATATCTTTTTCCTTTACACACTTGACATGGAACGTAAACATCTGGTAAAAAGTGCATTTCAACTTTTACAGTTCCATCTCCTTTACAAGCTTCGCATCTGCCACCTTTTATGTTAAAACTAAATCTTCCTTTGTTGTATCCTTTCATTTTTGCTTTTGTTGTCATTGCAAAAACATCTCTTATGTTATCAAAAAGTTTGGTATATGTTGCAGGGTTTGAGCGTGGCGTTCTTCCGATTGGACTTTGATCTATTTCTATAACTTTATCGAGTTTTTCATATCCTTCTATATGGTCAAATTTTCCAACTTTTTGTTTAGAGTTATTTAATTTATTTGAAAGTTCTTTATTTAAAATGCTATTTATTAAACTGCTTTTTCCACTTCCTGAAACTCCTGTTATGCAAGTAAAAACTCCAAGTGGAATTTTTACATCTATATTTTTTAAATTATTTTCACATGCTCCAAAAATTTTTAATGTATCTTTAAATTTTCTTCTTTGTTTTGGAATTTCTATTTTTTCTTTACCTGATAGATATTTACCTGTTATAGACCTTTTGCTTTTCATAATATCTTTTAAACTACCTTTAGCAACAACTTCTCCTCCATGAATGCCAGCTTTTGGTCCTATATCAACAATGTAGTCAGCAGATCTTATGGTGTCTTCATCGTGTTCAACTACGATTAAAGTATTTCCAAGATCGGTTAGATTTCTTAAGGCTTTTAAAAGTTTTTCATTATCTCTTTGATGAAGGCCAATGCTTGGTTCATCTAGTACATAAACGACTCCTACAAGTCCAGAGCCTATTTGTGTTGCTAAACGAATTCTTTGACTTTCTCCTCCGGATAAGGTTGATGCACTTCTTGAAAGAGTAAGATATGAAAGTCCTACGTCTTTTAAAAATTTAACTCTTTCTTTAATTTCTTTTAAAATTCTTTGGCCTATTAGTTTTTCTGTTTCTGTAAGCTCTAGATTAGAAAACCATAAATCTAAATTTTCAACAGACATATCTGTAATATCTGAAATATTTTTATCTCTAATGTAAATTGCAAGTGCTTTTTCGTTTAGTCTTTTTCCTTTACAATTTTCACACGTTTTTTCTGTCATAACTGTTTCAATTTTTTCTTTCATAGAAGAGATAGAAGAAGCGTTATATCTTTTTTCTAAATTTTTAATTATTCCTTCAAATGGTTTATTAAAAATTCTACTTTCATTTGTAAATTTACTTTCAAATTTAAACTTTATGCATCTATCATCTGTTCCATAAAGAAGTTCATCAATAGTTTCTTTACTTAAATCTTTAAATGGTGTATTTTCATCAAAGCCATGATATTTTATGATTTCGTTAAAAATTTTATAGTAATATCCGTCCTCACCTGTTGTAATATTGTAGATATTAATTGCTCCTTCAATTAAAGACTTGTTCATATCAGAAATTAAAAGATTTGTATCTATTATTTTATGATAACCAAGTCCGTTACAATATTTACACATTCCAAATGGACTGTTAAAAGAAAAAGTTCTTGGTTCTATTTCATCAAATGAAATATGACCGTTAGGACAAGCTAATTTTTCAGAGAAAATAATTTCTTCTCCTTGTAAAATCTTAACTTTAACGATACTATCTGTAAATTTAAAAGCTGTTTCTAAACTTTCTGCTATTCTAGATTTCATTTTTTCTTTAACGACAAGTCTATCAACAACAATATCTATATTGTGTTTTTTATTTTTATCAAGCTTTATTTCATCAGAAAGTAAAAATTCCTCATCATCAATTATAACTCTAACAAAGCCTTTTATACGTATATTTTCTAAAAGTTTTTTGTGTTCTCCCTTTTTCCCTCTTACAACTGGAGCAAGAATCAAAAATTTACTTCCTTGATCAAAATTCATGATTTTATCTACCATTTGGTCAATACTTTGACTTTTTATTTCCATTTTACATACAGGACACTTTGGTGTTCCTACTTTTGCAAACAATAATCTTAGATAATCATAAATTTCAGTAACAGTTCCAACAGTTGACCTTGGATTTCTATTTGTTGTTTTTTGGTCTATTGAAATTGACGGACTAAGACCGTCAATATATTCAACATCAGGCTTATCCATTTGTCCTAAAAACTGCCTTGCATAACTTGATAAACTTTCAACATATCTTCTTTGACCCTCTGCGTAAATAGTATCAAAAGCTAAAGAAGACTTTCCGCTACCACTAAGCCCTGTAAAGACAATTAACTTATCTCTTGGAATTTCTAGATCAATATTTTTTAAATTATTTACCTTCGCTCCTTTTATTTTAATTGTATTTTTAGACATTTAATCCCCACATTTCTTTAAATTTTTTAATTATATTGTATTTTGAGAATATATAATGAATTTATTATACCATAATTTTTATATTATAAAACAAAAACAAGATTTAACCTAATACATAATAAATAAAAATTTTATAAAGTATTTGAAATAGTATATATCATTGTACCCTCTATTATTGAAGCAACAATTAATAAAATAATAGAAATTAAAAACATTTTTAAAAAAGCTAATAAATTATTTTTCTTTAAGTATATATCATTTTTAAAATAAATATAATCTATATAATTTTTCATACTTTTCTCATATAAAAAAAGCAGAATAAAAGTATTCAAACTTTTATTCTGCTTTACTATTACATATTAGCAAACAATAGTACTAATGCTAAAATAGACAAAACAATAGTTATCCAAAAAAGTGGTAAAACTATTTTTTTTGAATTTATATTTTTATTTTTGTTTATTAATAAATTTACAGTTAAAGTTACTAAATTTAAAAATAAAATAACCCTGTAGATATTTTTAAAATAATCATTATAGGAAAGCATTCCTAATAACACCAATGATAAGGAAATTATCATAGCTATAGTAATTATAGCTTGAACTACCATAACAATTTTCTTAATAGTCATAGCTAACTCCTTTATTTATAGAAACAAAACTACCGCCGCTGTTGAAGTTAAAGCAATAGCAACAGCTGTAGATAAAGCAAGCCAAGAACCTGCCATACTCATCAATGTACTAACTACATCACCATTATAAGTACTCCAAAATGCACTAACCCAGCTCCAACCATATCCTGCATTATAAATTGTTAAACTGTTAGAAAGTAACGGTAATGCTATTAAACTTAATCCTAACAATATTGTAGTAAATAAAACAACAATATCTTTATTATCTAAAGTAAAATTTTTCATATTATCCTCCTTAAAGTATAAAATAAGTAAATTTAACTATTAAATACAGATGTACATTTGTTTTACCTCCAACATCAAATTATTAATGGGTTTTATTATTTGACTTATCATAAGTATATCACACATACATATATATATGTCAATAGTTTTATGATAATATATTAATTAATAATATTTTTGCTTATTATATAACTATACTAGATTAATTTAATTAATTTAAAAAATATAAATTTCAAATTAATTATTTACTTTAATCCCCACATTTCTTTAAATTTTTTAATTTCATCTCTTATTGATGCTGCTCTTTCAAACTCTAAATTATCTGCTGCTAGGAGCATTTCGTTTTCAAGTTCAAGAAGAAAGCTTTCATAATCAGTTATACTGTAATCTTTTTCGTTGTATTTTTCTTTTACTTTTTCTACTTTTGTTGCTTTTATAATTTCTCTTATATCTTTTTTTACACTTTTTGGAGTGATGTTATGTTTTAAGTTATATTCGTTTTGTATTTTTCTTCTTCTGTTGGTTTCTTTAATTGCTATATCCATGGATTTGGTAATGCTATCTGCATACATTAAAACACGTCCGTCTACATTTCTTGCGGCACGTCCTATTGTTTGTATCATTGAAGTTTCTGAACGTAAGAATCCTTCTTTATCAGCATCTGTGATTATAACAAGGCTTACTTCTGGAAGGTCAAGTCCTTCTCTTAAAAGATTTATTCCAACTAAACAATCAAATTTTCCAACCCGTAAATCTCTTATTATTTCCATTCTTTCTATTGTATCTATGTCGCTATGTAAATATCTTGTTTTTATTCCTACTTTTTTTAAATAGTCAGTTAAATTTTCCGCCATTTTTTTTGTAAGTGTTGTTATTAAAACTCTTTGTTTATTTTTTATAACAGAATTTACCTCTGCTATTATATCATCTATTTGTCCTTTAGTTTTTCTAACCTCAATTAGAGGGTCTAAAAGTCCTGTTGGTCTTATAATTTGTTCTACTTCTTTTAGATTGTGTGATTTTTCATATTTGCCTGGAGTTGCCGAGACGTACAAAATTTGCTTTACTAGATTTTCAAATTCTGTAAATTTTAATGGTCTGTTATCAAGTGCTGAAGGAAGTCTAAATCCATAATCTACTAAATTTTGTTTTCTGCTTCTATCTCCTTCATACATTGCTCCAATTTGTGGAACTGTAACGTGGCTTTCATCTATGATGGTTAAAAAATCTTTTGGAAAATAATCTATTAATGTATATGGTCTTGAGCCTCTTTTTCTTGCACTTAAATGAGCTGAATAATTTTCTATTCCTGTACAAAATCCAATTTCTTCAAGCATTTCTAAATCGTAGTTTGTTCTTTGTTTAAGTCTTTGGGCTTCAAGTAGTTTGTTTTCTCTTTCTAGTTCTAAAACTCTTTCATCAAGTTCTTCTGAAATAGTACCTATTGCTCTTTTGATTTTTTCTTTACTTGTTGCAAAGTGTGATGCTGGATAAATGGCAACATGAAAGCGAGAGCCTACTATTTCTCCAGTAGTTGAATTTATTGTATATATTTTATCTATTTCATCTGCAAAAAATTCAATTCTTATGCTATCTTCAGAAGATGAGGCTGGAAATATATCAAGGCAATCTCCTCTTACTCTAAAAGTTCCTCTTACAAAGTTAATATCATTTCTAACATATTGAATTTCAACAAGTTTTTTTATTATTTCATCTCTATCTTTAACCATGCCGGGTCTTAATGAAATAACTAAGTTTTCATAGTCGATAGGATCTCCAAGTCCATATATACAAGAAACGGATGCAACTATTATAACGTCTTTTCTTTCAAATAAAGACATAGTTGCAGAGTGCCTTAACTTATCTATCTCATCATTTATAGAGCTATCTTTTTCTATGTAGGTATCTGATTGTGGAACATATGCTTCTGGTTGATAGTAATCATAATAAGAAACAAAAAATTCAACTCTATTTTCTGGAAAAAATTCTTTAAATTCACTTGCTAGTTGATAGGCTAGAGTTTTGTTATGAGCTATTACAAGAGTTGGTTTTTTTACCTTTTCGATAATGTTCGCCATAGTAAAAGTTTTTCCGCTTCCTGTAACTCCTTTTAAGATAATTTCTTTTGTTCCTTTTTTTAATTCAGTTGTGATTTTTTCTATAGCCTCTGGTTGATCTCCAGTAGGTTTAAATTTTGAGTGTAATTTAAAATCCATACATAGCCCCTTTTATTTAGTATAGATATATTAATTGTAATTAAGTATATCTTATGTTTTATAGATTAATTATACCACATTAGATTTTTTTTAAAAATAAATAAATTTTTAATGTATTAGTAAGTTTTTAAATTTAAGTTAAAAAAACTTAAAGTTATAGTACACTTTAAGTTTTTTTGCTTTACACTATTCTATTTTTTAATGGAAGTAAAATTTCTTCTTTATTGTATTGTGGATTTTTTTCTACAATATAGTTAAGAGCTATTCTTGTAGCTTTATCCATTCCTTGACAGCCAAAAAACGTAACGATATCTCCTTTTTTTGCAATATCTATTACATGCTTAACTGCACTTTCTAAAGTATCAAATAAAGTAACTTCTATGTTGTTTTCTTTCATAACTTTTAAAAATATTTCTTTTTCAGCTTCAGATACTTCATCTTTCCATGTAACTACATCTTTACTTAGGCTTGCATATATATGCTTTAAGTTTAATTTATCCTTCCATTTTACAATTTTCATGGCATTTTCAAAATTTAACTCTACTCCTCTATTTCCTCTGATTGCATATAAAAATTGTAAATTATTATATTTCATTTTACATAGAGTTTGAACTGTTACATCTATGTTTACTTCATTTGCAAAATGGTCATCTATAATTTTATAATCTTTTTCAAATACAATTTGAAATCTTCTTTCTACTCCTTCAAAACTCTTAAGAGCTTTTTGAATTATAGATATATCTATATTGTCTAACAATGCTATTGCTATTGCAACCATAGCATTCATAACACTACTGTATCCTGCTGTGTTAAGTTCAATATGAAATTTTTGCTTTTTTATAATGCTAGTTTTTGTTTTTATATCTTTATTTACTACAAAGTCAAATTTTCCTCTTCCTGTAGAAAGGTCTAAATTTTCCATTGAAAAATTTGTATCATTATTTTTTAAAGATATAGAATATACCTTTGCTTTAGTTTTTTTACTAAGTTCTTTTAATTCGGGATTATCAAAATTTAAAATTGCAATTTGATTTTCATTTCTTTCAGTTATAAGTTTTGACTTTGCTTTTTTATACGCTTCATAACTTCCGTGTTGCTCCATATGTTCTTTACTTAAATTATGAAAACTTACAATATTGTAATCAACATCTTTAGCTCTATCAAGGTCTAATGCAGCAGAAGAAACTTCCATGACAACCCTATCTGCCTTTTTTTCTTTAAAGATACTTAAATATTTTTGTAAATCTAAACTCTCTGGAGTTGTTAAATAAGATGGAATCATAAAATCATCAATTTTTACATAAACAGTTCCAATTATTCCAACTTTAAAAGATGCTTGTTCATATATACTTCTAAGCATAAAACTTGTTGTTGTTTTACCATTTGTTGCAGTAATTCCTATAACGTTTAAGTCTTTACTTGGATTGTTATAAAAATTAGATGAAATTTTTGAAAGAGCAGATCTTGAATTTTTTACCTTTATTTGAATGATATCAAAATCTACAAAATCTTCAACAATGCAAATATATGCTCCCTTTTCAACAGCATCTTTTATATAAATATGTCCATCTGTTTTATATCCTTTTATGGCAACGAAAATATCATCTTTTGAAATATTTTTTGAATTATAACAAATATTTGAAATTTCTTTATCTAAATCTATATTGCCTTTTATTTCTAAAATTTCTAAATCTTTTAAGATAGATTTTAATTTCATTACTTCCTCCTTAACAGAAACTTTTAATATATAATAACATTTAATTTTAAATTATGCAATAAAAAAAGGTCCCAAAAGAGACCTTGGAGGCGACATCCAGATTCGAACTGGAGATCAAGGTGTTGCAGACCGTTGCCTTACCACTTGGCTATGTCGCCATTGGAGCGGAAGACGAGATTCGAACTCGCGACCCTCGCCTTGGCAAGGCGATGCTCTACCACTGAGCCACTCCCGCAAATTTCCTGGTGCCCAGAGGCGGAATCGAACCACCGACACGAGGATTTTCAGTCCTCTGCTCTACCGACTGAGCTATCTGGGCATGTAATATTTAGCTTTAAATTTTTTCTTACTTATTCTTTTTTTTAAATTTTCTTTGAACTCAGTCTCTCGTGCCTTTGGCACTAGACTAAGATATTGTCTCAAAATACTACAAGGCTTTCGCCTTTACTATTTTGGACACTTTATTATAGCAATATAAGCTTTTTTAATAAAAGTTTATTTGAAGCTTTTGAAAATGTTACTCTGATAGTATATACTATTTATCTTATTTTGTCAATACTTTTATAAAAATTTTTTAAAGTAAGTTAAAACAAAAAAATCCCATATTGTAAAATTAAGTTAGCCAGTAAGAATATAAAAAAACATCTCAAAGAGGTAAAATATAATTAAAGCAAAAAACTAAGAAAAAAGCCTCAATGAGATGCACAATAATTGTAACACAAAATATAAGCACTTAACAATAGATTTAAGAAAATTAATAGAAAAATGGAAGAAGGAAAGAAAAAGTAATAGAGAAATAGCAAGCCTTTTAGATAAAAGTCCTCAAACAATAAATAATGAGATTAAAA
>KQ959661.1:0-3389 GCA_001552895.1 Tissierellia bacterium KA00581 | reverse complement strand
TCAAAGAGTAGCATTTATTGAAAATTGGATTAATAATTATCCCAAAAAAATATTCAATTACCAAACACCTAGAGAATTATTTTTATGTGGCTAATTTATTCTTGCAATTTAGGGTTAAAAAACTTTTCTTTTAAAATTATTCTTCTTCACTTCTTACTACATTCATCATTATTGCACATTCCATTCTCTTTCTAAATAGCTTACAACCATATTCATATATTTTTGTAATATCTTTATGTGTATGGTATGCATTAGCAGGACAACCTCCTGCACAATAAAGTTTAGCCCAACAATCTTGACAATCATCTCTCGAATAAATATTGCAAGAACCGAATGTATCTCTTATATCCTCTCTTGTAATTCCGTCAAAGACATTTCCTAAACACATTTCTTTGTCATTTACAAATTGATGACAAGGATACAACTCTCCGGTTGGCGTTACAGACATATATTCCGTTCCTGAACCACAGCCGGTAATTCTTTTATAAATACAAGGACTTGTTTCAAGATTTATTGTGTAATTATAAAATGAAAATGGCTTACCTTCTTTTTCACGTTTTAACATTTCTTTTGCCAAAATTTCGTATTGTTCAAAAAGAATTGGTAAATCTTCTTCAGTTAATGCAGACGGAGAACTTATATCAGCAACAACAGGCTCCATACTTAATTCTGTAAAACCTAAATCAGCCATATGAAACAGGTCATTAGTAAAATCTGTATTGTGATGAGTAAATGTTCCCCTTATGTAATAGTCTTTATCTCCTCTTTGTGCAACAAGTTTTTGAAATTTAGGAACTATTGTATTATAACTTCCTTCTCCTTTTATATTCACTCTAAACCTATCATTTGTTTCTTTTCTTCCGTCAAGAGAAAGAACTACATTATGCATTTCTTTATTTGCAAAGTCAATAACTTCATCATTTATAAGAACTCCATTTGTAGTAAGAGTAAATCTAAAATTCTTATTATGTTCTTTTTCTATACTTCTTGCATATTTTACAACTTCTTTTACAACTCTCCAATTAACAAGTGGTTCGCCACCAAAAAAATCTACTTCTAAATTTTTTCTTGCTCCACTATGCTCAATCAAAAAGTCTATTGCCTTTTTACCAACTTCAAGAGTCATCATCGCATCTTTGCCATGATATGTTCCTTGCTTTGCAAAACAATATTCACAAGCCAAGTTACAAGTATGAGCAACATGTAAACAAAGTGCCTTTACAACAGAATTAGACTTTAATTTTGGTTTCAACCCTTTGTAAATATCTTCAGTATATAGTTGTTTGTTTTCCTTTAAATATTCAACATCTTCTAAACATTCTTCGACATCTTTAGCTGTAATATTATTATATCTATCACAGATAATTTTTGTAATTTCTTCTTTAGAATTTTTTTCATAAAGCTCAATAATATCATAAGCAACTTCATCTACAACATGAATAGAACCACTATATACATCAAGAACTATATTATAACCATTTAGTTTGTACTGATGTATCATCTTATCTACATTTTTCGCAAGGTTGATTTGCTACTCCTGATGAAGTTTTTGAGGCACTTTGACAAGAAGTTTGACATTCTCCGCATCCACCTTCTACTATTGATGCATATAAATTTCTTGTCTTTAATGTTTTTATTCTACTAACAGATTCACAAGGTTGATTTGCTACTCCTGATGAAGTCTTTGAGGCACTTTGACAAGAAGTTTGGCATTCTCCACAGCCACCTTCTACTATTGATTCATGTAAATTTCTTGTTTTTAATGTTTTTATTCTTGACATTTTCTTCTCTCCTTTATTTTTTATATATGATATTAATTTTATCATTATCATTTGATTTTGAAAATCTTAAATCTATATTTTCATCTCTATACTTTTGAAATAAATTTAAAATTTCCTCTGTTATAACTTCTCCCGGTGTCAAAATTGGAATTCCCGGTGGATATGCCCATACATATTCTGCTGAAATTTTTGAAACGGAATTTTCTATATCAAATTCTTCACTATCAAATATAGTTGACTCTTTAATGCTGAATTTTCGAATTAAATTTAAATTATTTAAAGCAATCTTTTTACAATTTTCATAATATAAACTTTTATCTATATCAAAAAGTGCAAAAGCTAATTTATCCAAAGATTTCTTTGAAACTCCTATCCCTGTATAAGCTATCGCATAATTAAAAGATGCCATTTCAAGTTCAATATCATATTCAGTTCTCAAAGTTTTCATCAATTCATATCCTGAAATATTTGTATTATTTGTCAAAATAGTTATTTTAGAATTGTCCAATTCAAAAATATTTTTTAGATTAATATTTGATAAAAGTTTAATATTTTTTAAATCTCTACATTTTTCATAAAAATATTCTAAATTTTCTCTCCAATTTTTAAATAGAGTTTCTCTATCCTTCTCTAACATTCTAACACAATAATCAATCGATGACATTAAAATATATGACGGACTTGAAGTTTGAAAAATTTCAAGTGATTTTCTTAATTTAGGATATAAAGACTCATCTGCGATATGTAAAATTGCTGTTTGAGTAAATGATGCCAAAGTCTTATGTAAACTTTGAACAGTAATATCAGCTCCAAGCCCTATTGAAGATTTTGGAAAGTTATCACTAAGACCAAAACCTGCACCATGTGCCTCATCAACAATTAGCTTTGCTCCATATTTATGAACTACTTTAGAAATTTTTTCAATATCCGATACAACTCCTTCATAAGTCGGACTTGTTATTACTACCAATTTAATATCAGAATTTCTTTCTAATATTTTTTCAATATCATCTGAATCAATACTCAAAAAAATCCCCAAATTTTCATCATATTTAGGATAAATATATTCAAAGCTTAAATCAAAAACCTCAATCGCGTGGTAAATTGATTTATGACAATTTTTTGCAATTAAAATTTTATCTTTAGGTTTTGTTAAACTGTAAATTGCAGATAAATTACCTGATGTTGAACCATTTACGAGATAAAAAGAGCCTTTAGTATTCCAAAGATTCTTTGCAATATCCATAGATTCTTTCAAAATTTCTTTTGGATGATGTAAATCATCAAAACCGTCAATTTCGGTAATATCCATTTTAATAAATTCACTTAAATCATTAAAAACTTCTTTGTTTCTCATATGTCCGGGCATATGAAAAGCAGTTTTTGTTTCATCATATTCTTTTAATTTTTTTAGTAAAGAATTGTTCAATAATTTCACATTCCTTTTTATATAGGCTAAAGCAATCTAATATTCTTTGATATTAAATTAATATGCACTAAATTATATCATTTTTTATAATTTTTATCAACAAAAAAACTTCCAGTTAATCTGAAAGTTTTTGTAAATTATATTCCCCATATTGTAAAATTAAGTTAGCCAGTAAGAAT
>KQ959660.1:5541-19264 GCA_001552895.1 Tissierellia bacterium KA00581 | reverse complement strand
ATATTTTTTAATTTAACGTACGTATTAAAATATTAAATAAAAAATATTGTAAACAATCGTATACGATTGTTTCTTCTCTGATAACTTAAATTTTGGTAAACAACACTTAAAATTAAATTTTCTTTTTGATAGATTCTTTAAAGTAAATTTAATTGTATAACTAAAAGAAAAATAAATTCCGTCTAAAAAACTAAAATTTTTATCTTTCATTTAAGCACTCTAATATATCTTAAATTTACATTATCTATATAATACATCTTAAATTTCATGCTACATATTTTTATATCTTTAGTTAAAAAGAAACTCTAGGTTTCATTATATCATAAATTATTTAATAATATAAGACTTTACAACGTTTTTTTACTATGATAAAATATAATTGTTAATACATATCATATAATAATCATATTTTTTGGAGGTGCTGTATGAAAATAAAAAACAACGTTTGCTAAGTTTACTATTAGCTATAATTTTTTTTACTATTGCTTTTGTAAATTTAATAATAAGCTCTAAAAATTTAATTTATGCTGAAGAAATAGCTAAAAAAAATAAAACTTTTATAAAAAAAATCCCCATAGAAATTAAAGATAAGATTTTTGAAATTGAAGTTAAATCAAATTTACCATTTGAAAAATCTTATAACTATATGTAACAGCATACTAGATATTATGAATAAGATAAGATACTATATTATAATTATTATAATTTTGTTTATTATTATTTTTTATCATAAAAAAATTAGTATTATTGAATATTTATGCTTCAGTGTAATACTTATTTTTAATTTTTATGATATATTAAAAAATAAATTTTAGAAAAATTATAACATAACGATAACTAATAATATTTTTAAAACATTATTGAAACGCTAAATTTTATAATGTAAATAAAAAGTAAGGCTTAATGCCTTGCTTTTTATTTTTATTAGATATATTACAACAAAAAAACAAAAAAATTTTCATTATACTAACTATAACATTAAAAGTAAAAAAATTATAAAAATAATTTAATTTCACGTATTATTTAGCTTAATTAAGATTATCTTTTTAAAGATACAAATAATTTTGTTACTAATTTTTTACATAATATTAATGCTATTTTTATGTATATTTTAATTTTGAAGTCCAATTTTCTTTGTATTTTTAAAAGCAAAATATCCACCTACCAAAAAGAAAAGAATAGCCACAAACAAAAAAAGATTAGAAAAATTGTTGTCTATTATATTAGAAGATACGAACAAAAAACAAACGTCCATTCCATTAGCTCCCATACTAAAAATAGAAAGCAAACTTGCTCTTTTATTACTTTTAATCGTATCAACATACATATTTTCTAACTTTTCTACGTAAGTTCCCAAAACAGATAACATAAGCGGAAGTAAAACCATAAAAACAAGCACAACGTAAGTTTTCAAAAAAGGTATAACTAAAAATAATACTCCACAAATGATAGAAAATATAAACGTATTTCTCGTTAAATTCTTTTCGTTAAAAATCTCTATAATTTTATAAGCTAAAAGCTCAAAAAAAGTATATGCCAGTATAACGAACATAAGATTTTCACTTTTTAAGCCTATTTTTTCTATAATCACAACATAAAAAAAGTTAATTAAAATTGTACTAAGACTAAGAATACTATTTATAATTATAAACTTAAATGTGTTTTTATTTAAAAGCTTTAAAATATAATTTTTATTAATTTCTTCTGCTTCTTCTAAAGACTTTTCCTTGGGAATTAAAAAACAAAAAATCAAAGAGGTTATATTTGCAAAAATTGTATAGATTATAAGATAATCAATATTCATATATTTATTAATAAAGAAAAAACCGACTGTTGATACAATAAACCCTACATTACTAAAATTTTACAATATAGAAGACCTTTTAGCAAAATTTTCTTCTCCAAAAATAACATACAAATAACTTGAAATCGTTCCAGAACTAAAAGCAAAATAAATCCCCTCTAAAAAACTTTCAAAAGCAAAAACATAAAAACTATTTGCAAACAAAAGAAAAAACCTTGCAACAAGAATAAAAAACGACGACAAAATCATAGAATACTTATAACCAATTCTATCTGTCAAACAGCCTAAAGGAATTTCAAAAAATAGAATACTAAAAGAAACAATAGCCTGTAAAATCAAAAACTCTGAAATACTAATCCCCCTACCCGTTCTAATTAACATAGCAACCGGAGCATAAAAAACAATCCCTGAAAAAAAAAACATTATCTCTATAAACTTAAAATTCTTATCTTTCATCTAAAACACCTACTATCTCTAAAAATTTATATTTGAAAATATTATTAAAAAATTCATATAAATTTTCTTTTTTCATACCAATATATTTTTTGTAACTAGCTAACTACGTTTTCATTATATTATATTAAATTCAAAAAAACAAGTCTATATACAAATAAAAAGCATTATTTTTTTGTAAAAATATATTGTATATTATATGTATTGTTAAATATCTATATATAAAATTCTTATTTAATTTTAAATAAGAAAATATTCTTTATTAGTAATATTATAAAAAATAAAATCTTCAAAGAATATATTTATAATTCAATACTTATTGGGTATTTTCATTTTTATACTAAAATATCTAAAAATTAATTTTATAAATATTTTAAAGGATTCATCAATATATGAATCAATATTGTATTCGATATTATAAAAAGCAAAAAATAATACAAATAATTTTTAACTTTTAGATACAAAAATACATATTTTAATCTACAAATAATTTTGTTACTAATTTTTTATATAATATTAATGCTAAAAAACTAAATTGTTAAAAAATATTAAAAGATATTGAAAAATTTTTTATTTTTTGGTACAATAATACTTACTGTACATATTGTTTATGTATAATATATAAATAAAGGAGAAAAAAATGTTTAAGACTATTTTAGTTTCAATTGTTGTTGCTATTTGTTCGTTATTAAATTTTAATTTAGGACAAACAGATTTAAGAGCTTCCATGGGAATCGTTGCATTAATTATTGCACTTCATGACGATCCTAACCTTAATGAATTAAAAACTGGCTTTATAGCTGGTATTTTCGTTTTCTTAATGAGAATATTAGTAAGTGCGTTTGTAGGAAAAGCTTTAACTTTTGCAGTTATAAGTTCTTATTCTATAGAAATTTTATTTTATGCAAGTTATGCCTTATTCTACCTTATACTTGTTAGACATGATCATTCAGCTTACAAAACACCTTTTATAATGCTACTTATGCTTTGTGATTTCGGTGCAAATACTGTTGAATATGTTGTAAGATTTTTAATATTTGGAGGTGGAATAATGAAAAGTCAATTTAATGATATTTTCATTTCTGCATTCATTCGTTCTGCAATTATATGGATAATCGTTTCATATCTTGCAAAATACAAATTAAAAAATAAGGAGAATTAAATGGATTTTATAAAAATTGTTGATGTTTTAAGCGGTTTCTTATGGAACTATGTTTTACTTTTTTGTTTAGTGGGAATAGGAATTTATATGTCTATTAGACTTAAATTTCCACAATTTACAAGACTTTTTCCAGCTCTTGGAAAAATATTTAGAGATATAAAAGAAAATAAACCTGTAGAAGAAGGAAGAATGACTCCATTTCAATCTTTATCTACTGCAATTGCCGCTCAAGTTGGAACTGGTAATATAGTAGGTGTTGCAACTGCTGTTGCATCAGGTGGACCTGGAGCTGCATTTTGGATGCTTTTATCTGCTTTTTTTGGAATGAGTACAATTTTTTGTGAAGCAGTTTTAGCTCAAGTTTACAGAGAAAAAAGAAATGGAGAATTAGTAGGAGGCCCTGCTTACTACATAAAAAATGGATTAAAAAATAAATATCTTGCAGGATTTTTTGCAGTTACTTGTATAGTTGCTTTAGGAATAGTTGGTATAATGGTTCAATCAAATTCTGTTGTGGAATCATTAAAAACTTCTGTAAAATTGCCAAGTACAATAACAATCATCGGGCTTATAGCCTTTGTCGGAATCGTTCTAACAGGTGGTATGGATAGAATTGCAAAATTTACAGAAAAAGTTGTTCCTGTTATGGCTTTTTCTTATGTATTTGGTTGTTTAGTAATAATAGTAATGTTTTCTAATAAATTATTACCTGCTATAGGTTTGATTTTTGAAGGAGCTTTTACTCCTCAAGCTATTGGTGGAGGTGTATTAGGAATAACTTTAAGAGATACAATAAGATATGGCCTTGCTCGTGGTCTTTTTTCAAACGAAGCAGGAATGGGATCAACTCCTCATTCACATGCTGTAGCTCACACAGACCATCCAGCAGAACAAGGTTTTACTGCTATGATAGGCGT
This sequence comes from Tissierellia bacterium KA00581, assembly GCA_001552895.1. Lineage (GTDB taxonomy): Bacteria > Bacillota > Clostridia > Tissierellales > Peptoniphilaceae > Parvimonas. The sequence goes on along the minus strand of KQ959660.1, from coordinate 14,928 downwards.
TTTCATATCTACATTTTTAATTTGTCTATCTACAATAATTATAAACCTTGTAAGTGGTTCATATAACATGAACATTCCAGCAGCTGAAATGGCAAAATCAGCTACATTAATGACTCAAAATGCTTTTATCAAAGGATTTTATAGCTTTGGTGGTATATTTTTATCATTATCTCTTACATTTTTCTCACTTACAACAATAGTTGGTTGGTATTTCTTTGCAGAATCAAATATAAAATACATTGCAGGAAACAAAAAACCAATTATAATTGTATTTAGAATAATAGTGCTTACTATGCTTGCTGTAGCTCCAATTTTCCAAGGAGATTTTGTTTGGAAACTATCAGATCTTTTCATGGGGCTTATGGCATTACCTAACTTAATCGCTCTTATATTATTATCAAATAAAAGCGTAAGTATCTTAAAAGACTATGATAAATGTGTTAAAGAAGGTAATGTACATTTTGAATATGAATTTGAAAATAAATAATTTTTAAATAAAAAAGTGTCAATTTTTATTGACACTTTTTTATTTTGTAATTAATATTTAATTATATTTTTTTAATTTTATATATACTAAAGTTATTAAACTAAAAATAATAAATATTAAGTTATTGTTAGAAATAGCTGTTTGTGGTAAGTTTGTTGTTTGTTCATTATCTACTTTATTTTCTTTTTTTCCTTCGTTAAGTTCTTTTTTTTCACTTTTCTTTTTATATTCTATAGCGTATTTTGAAAAATGTGTAGTTTTAAAACTTACATAATCTTTTGAATCAGTAAAATCTAATTTTTCTAAAGTTTCATCATCTGATAGATAATAAACATTTAAAACTTCTTTGTTTTTATCTTTTGGTATTTTAACTAAAATATTTTTATTCTCTACTTTAAAGATAGATTTTGTTTTTATATTTTCAAAATAAATATCAAAAATATCTACATCTTTTTTAGAAAAAACTTTAAAATTATTTTCTAAGTTTTTTACAACAAGTTGTAACTCATTAGAATTTTTTAATTCATCTTGATTTTCAAAGATAACTTCTACTTTTGTTTTATCGTCTTTAAAAATTAAAGATTTATCTTCTTTATCATCTTTTTCTTTATCTTCTTTTTCTTTATCTTTTTGCTTTTTTTCTTTTTCTTGTTGTTCTAGATATTCTTTACTAAATTTTGAACTTAATTTAAAAGTTTTAACACTTTCATTACCTGCTTTATCTACTGCACTAACTACAACTATATGTTCTCCTAAAGTTTTTATTTGCTCGTTATTATACTCTTGTCCATCTAAACTTACTTTAACTATCGAATCTTCATCTGTATTTACTTTCAATTTTGTAGGTAAAATAAGTGTGTTATTCTCAATATTTTCTAAAGAAATTTCTGGCTTTTTATCATCAAAAACGAATTTATATTTTTTACTAAAACTATTTCCAAAAGAGTCGGACGCTTCAATTAAAATATTATTATCCGTTGTAGAATCTAAACTTTTTTCAAATTTTTGTTTATTTTCATTACCTGCTATTTCATTATAAAACAGAACTTCATCACCATTTATATATAATCTATATCCATGTCCATTATCGCTTATTGTTCCTGTCAATTTATATGGATTTTTATTTGTATAAATTATATTATCTTTGTCAATTTGTGCATCTAAAGATAATAAAGGTAATGTTTTGTCAAAATAAACTGTATATCCACCATCAAAAATTAAACTATCATCAAGTCCTATAACTTTAACACCTATATGATTATTAACTTCTTTTAAAGGTTGTAGATGTTCAAATGTTAAATCGTCTTTAACTTCAACTACATTTTCATCTATAATTAATGATTTTATCTTTTTATTTACATGACCTTTCATTACAAGTTTATCATCTTTAACTAAATAACTATTAGCATTTAACGATTCAAAAGTAGATAAATCTTTAAAATAAATTTTAAATGGCTCTTTGTCGTCTTCAAAAACAACTTTTATATCTAAAATTGTCGTATTTCCAGCACTGTCTGTTGCACGAACTCTTGTAACTCTAGTCCAGTCAACAGTTGCAGTTGTAGTAAATAATTCATTAGATTTTTTCTTAACAGCAACATTATTTCCAACAGAAATAGAAATATCATCTTCACTATTATCTGTTGCAACTGCTTTTACTTCAAATTTTTTATCTGTTAGTTTTAAAGGTTTTGTTAAATCTATATTTAACAATTTTAAAGTTGGAGCTGTTGTATCTTTAATTATCTTTAACTCATCTTTTCCATAAGATGTAGAAATTTCATTGTTATTTTCATCAAAGGCTCTATATGTTATAACATTTTTTCCTTCATTTATCTTTATATTAACTTCAAAGCTTCCATCTTCAATATCTGCCTGTACATCATTTACGATAAGCTTTTTTACTCTTTCTCCAACATGGCCTAAAAGTTTATATGAATTTAAATCTTTTGAAATATTTTTATCGAATTTACCAACTGGTTTTGTTGGAAATTTATGGAAAGTAACTTCGCTGTCAAGTAATTTTATTACATGAGTTTTTACATTAAATACATCATCAATAGCACCTACTGTTATAGTATGTTGCTTATTGTCATTTATTTTATCTTTAGGTACTTTAAATACAAAAACGTCCCCCTCTTGCCCTGCATCTGTCATCTCTTCATCATCTAGATAACCACCAACACCATTTTCTTTTGCAAGTCCAATTCCACTATCACTTGCTTTAAACTTAACTACGTATTCATCATTTTCAAAACCTTTTGAAATTATAGAAAGCTCTGGTTTTGTTGTATCAACCTTAAAAGGTAAGTAGATTGTTTGTTTTTTATTACTTTTTGATGCAACTTGTGCTTGTACTCTCATGTAATATTGACCATCTTCTACTGTTTTATATTTTCCTTCTTTTTCATCAAAAACTTCACCATTCCAAAAACCGTTGATGTATCGAACAGCATCTTTTTGTGCAAAAAGTGGTCTTCTTATATCAAAAGCTGTAGAAATATGGCAAACGGATTTAGCATCTTCACTTTTTTCCTTAACAATATCTACATCAAGTCTTTTTGCAGAACGCAAAAGTGATAAAACTAAATTTATAGAATCTACATGTCCGTCATCATTAGGAGAAAAGGCAACTTTATCTTGATTTATTTTTTCACTAAAAGTCATAACATCAAATTCAGATCCTAAATAATTACCTCCATTTACAAGCCCTAAAGTATCGTAAATACTTCCATCTTCTGACTTTAATTTATCAAAAATAGGCTCTAAACTCCAATCACCATTAAATCCCATATAAGGAAAAACTAGATTATTTCCATTATTATCTTTAAAATAAATATATCCTTCTACAAATTTATCTTTTTTACAATTTGTTAAATCTAAAGTGAAAGTTACAGTCTTTTTAGAATTTTTAAGGACTGTTATAGTTTGTTCACTAGATGTAATAGTTGCATTTTCCATTTCAACATCTTTTACAATAGAAGTTTTATCATCTAAAACTTCTGTTAAAACTTTTGATGGCTGTATTGTAAAAGTTTTTTCTTCATTTCCATAATTTGAAATTGTTACATCAAACTTAACAACACCGCTTACTTCTTTTAAAGATTTTAAAGCTTTATTATTTTCATCTGTTATTAAAACTCTATTATCTATAGCTTTATCTACTTGGATAAGTCCTGCACCTTGTCTTCTTGGACTTACCTCTAAATTTGTATTATTTGCAGTATCTTTTAACGGAAGTGATGTATTTGTAAGAGATGTTCTTACAAAATCATATAAATCTACATTTAAATTTTTATCTTTAAGTTCTCCAACCATAAGAGCAACAGCTCCTGAAACATGTGGTGCAGCCATAGAAGTTCCAGACATTTGCCCATATTTGTTGTTATTTAAAGTCGATAGAATATTTCCACCAGGTGCCATTACATCTGGTTTTAAATCAAGCTCTGGAGTTGGTCCAAAACTTGTAAAAGGTGAAACTTCTTTTGTTCCAGTTAAATCTTCTTTGAAAGTTAATTTTATTTGAAAAGGTGCTTTTGCTTTTTCAATAAATTTTTCTCCTGTTATCTTATCTATAACAATTGAAGGAACATTAAAATTATCTATACCTGCCATTTTAAAATCTTTATCATCATTATTTGCAATTATTATTCCTAAAGCTTTATGTTTAACGGCCGTTTCAAACTTTTCACGAAAAGTAATATCTCCTCTTAAAATTAAAGCAACTTTCCCTGTTAAATCTGATTTTTCATCTTTATAGTCTTCTTCATTTCCCTTACCAACATAAACAACATCATAATTTTTTTCTCTATCCCAAAGATCTTTTAAATTTCCTTCTTGAAAATAAAACTGTTCATTATTATCTACAATATTTCCAAAAAATGAAGTAGCAACAGAGTTATTAGATGATGCAACACTTAAAGCATACTCTCCAGTAGATGGAGAACCGATAGATGCATTATCTGTTAATTTTAAATTGTTTTTTATAAACCTACTATGCGTATCATCTGTTGTACTCATTGTTGAATTTCCTGCAGAAACAACACAAATAACTCCATTTTCTCTAGCCTTTTTTATAGCCATTATTTCTGCATCTGTTTCAGTTGAAAATCCATTATCAGAACCCAAACTCATATTTATAACATCAGCACCAAGTTTTACAGAATCTTCAATAGCTTTAACTATCGCATCTTCATACGCACTATCAACACCTTCATTATTAGAAAAAACTTTCATAGCTAAAAGCTGTGCTTCTGGAGCAACTCCCTTTATACCATTTTTATTTTTTACATCTTCATCTGTTGCATTTGCACCAACAATTCCTGCAACGTGCATTCCGTGCATTGACTTTCCGATTTTTTCATTATCTTTGACAATATCTGTTCCATCAGCATAATTATAACCAAAAGGAACTTTTATAGAATATTTAGTATCTTTACTCTTTTTTATTTTTTTTATCTTTGCCTTAGACGGATCTGTAAGTCTCATATCTTTATGTTCTATATCAATTCCTGTGTCTATAATTGAAATTACAGTTCCTTGACCTTTGTAATTTTTATTTTTCCAAACATTTGTTACATTCGTAAGGTTTACAGCATCTGTCATAGTCTTTTTAAAAGTTCTTGCTATCTTTATACTACTAACATTTTTTAAAGACTGTAACTTATAAACATCTTTTATAGGAATATCTAAACTAAAACCAGAAATTAAATATCCAAAATCACATTTAAATTTAGCATCTTTTGTGATTTTTAAAATTTCATCTTTTATGTAATTAAAATCTGGACTTCCTCCATCAATCTTTGGCAAATCTTTAGTTTGTACTATAACTCTAACAATATCATCGCCATTTGTAACTTCCTTTTTTGTTTTTTCTTTTTGTTTCTTTAGACTATCTTGAAATTTCTTTTCAGAATTTTTTATTAATTCATCATAAGATAAATTGCTTTTAGCAAAATTAACATTTGCAAAGCATCCTATAACTAAAGAAAACAAAATCGTCAAAAATATACATTTTTGTTTAACTCTTTTCATACGTTCTCCTTTAAAACTTTTATATTTTTATACTTTCAATCGTGAAAATATGATTAATTATATCATGTTAAAATCATAAAATCAATATAAAAATTTTAAAAAAATAAAAAAAATTAAATTAATTCATTATAAAAAAATACCTTATAGCTTAAAGCTATAAGGTATCTTATCTATATATCATATATCAAGTTGTCTTTCTTTATAATAAATTCTACCTCCTCCGATAATATAAAGTATAAAATAAGCTAATATATAATATTTATTTTCAAGCACCATAAAAGTTCCAGAATACCTACCAGAAAGTATTTGTATAGGTAGAACTAATCCATAACAAAATCTTACAAAGATATAATTTTTTTTAGTTATTTCAATGTTAAAGGTAATTACTGTCATTATTGCAAACAATGTAATTGCTATTAACTTCTGATCAAAATATGCTAATATTAATTCTGAAATCAAAGTAAGAATAAAATTTGTTAAAATTAATATATTATTTTTTTTCATCTTATTTTTTTCCTTTTAATATTTATTTTTAACACGTACTACTATTAAAAATTTCGTTAGTATTTCTACTAACGTATATATCAATCGCCGTTTTTATACCTAGAAATATTCATAATTTAAACCTCCAAGTTCAAAATAACTTGTTAACGTTTTATATTTTAAATATAACATATGTTAATAGTCTTGTCAATATTTATTTTATTTTTTTATTTATTATTAAATTATATAAATTTATCGTATATTGTAAAATTAAGTTAGCCACATATAGAAAAAAACATGCACATTTTCTTTAGAAAAACAGACCGCAATATTTACTTTTATTTCTTTTTTCTGCATTTTTTTATATTAGTTATTATTTCATTAAAACTTCCTTTATCTCTAAAAAAAAAGAATTTTCATATTCTGTTGTTCCATCTAGACTAACTTGAACACATCCAACATTTACATTCCTAATAGTTTCTATAATTTCATCATTAAGACCCGTTCCAGATATTCCTAAAACTGGAAGTATTCCACTTTTTCTTATTTTATTTATAAATTCAAAACAATTATTATGTAAAATAGGATTTCCACCAGATATTGCCACAATATAACATTTTTTATCTTTTAATAACTCTAAAGTCTTATCAAAATTTTCTTTGCTTAAATAACAAGGATTAACATTTTCAACTATTCCGCAATGTCTACAATTTAAATTACATGCATTGGTTAAATATAGTAAAGCACCTCTTGGAAACATTTTAACCTCCTATATCATATCTGATTAATTTATTTTGACGATCTTTTTGTACAAAAAGCACAATACTTAGTACTAATAATAAATTTATAAAAATTACATAACATAAAATTGCATTTTGGAATCCTATGTTTTTTGTAATAATAGATGTAACATATAAAGATATACCAGTAAAAATACTTATTATACAATACATAATCGACATAAGAGAAACTCTATTTCTATTTTTAGAATTAATATACCTGTTTACCTGCATATATAAAAATGTTCCCATTAATCCTCTTTGGAATTGCTGTATAAAAATAAAAATTATTACAAAATAATTTTTTACAAATACCATTCCAATACCTGTTAATAACTGAAAAGAAATTATTAATATATACATTTTTCTTGTTGTCATTAATTCTCTCATTCTTTTATAAAAAAACGCTGAACCTGCCGTAATTAAACTATATATAGCACTTGCATATCCCATAAAAACTACTGGAAATTTAGCTGCATTTAAAGTAGGCTGATAAAATGAAAACATCACTCTGGAACAAGAAAATAATATAGAAACAACTAAAATTATATATATTACATTATGGATATCTTTTTTATTCGCCAATATAATTATCTCTTTTTTACTATAGTTACTATCATCTAATAAAATAATAGTAAAAATAAGTAATATTATACACACTATTAAATCTAAAATTACCGGTAATGCTAAGTTATACTCTATTACATAACCAGATATTACAGCATATACTATTGAAAATATAAAACCAACAGATCTTGATTTTGATTGAATATTTTCATAATATTTAATATTATTATGCTTTTCGTATATTTCATATAGTATAGATTCAGAATTTCCAGATTGAAGAGCTCCAAAAATTCCATATATTATAGAAACAATGACAGCTCCTGTATAACTAGGAACAAATAGTAAAATCATCATTCCTAAACAAATAAACAATTGTGATATGATTAACATCTTTTTTCTTCCAACATAATCTGATATTAATCCACTAGGGACTTCACAAACTGACATAATTAAAAATAATAACGAATCACAAAATAAATATTGAGATGTATTAAGCCCCATATATTTAGTATAAAATATAAATATTACTGGCCCTATAAAACCTTGAAATTGTAATAAAGATTGTAAATATATAATTAAATTTGCTTTTTTTAAATTATTATTCATTTTTTATATGTACTCCATTAAAATATTTTTTTATTTATCTATATTATCTATTAAAAAACAACCAATATAATTATTATTTCTCCATTCCTTTAATATTATATCATTTAGCCATATATTTTTAAAGCTACATTTACTGTTAATACTTTTAGAACTGCGTACTTTATCAGATAATAAATCACAAGGAGATATAGTATTGTCACTATTTAGCATAGCCATATATTTACCAGCACCACAATTATTTTTATCATGAAATATTGGCAATATTATATTTTTATATTCTTTATATCTAACAAAATTTTTTCTAATATATTTTAAATCGTTTAACGTAAGATTTAATTTATATTTATCATCTCTAACTGGAATATAAATTTCAAATCTTAATGCAAATACCTTTAAACAATTTGCTAATTCAACCATTTCATCTAAAAAAATACAATTATAATGATTTAAAGTATTTGCTATTTCTCTATTGCTTTTTCTTTCTTATTCCATTTTTCTATTAATTTTCTTAAATCTATTGTTAAGTTTATATTTTATGTTACAATTATGCGTTTCTCTAAAGGTTTTTCTTTAGTTTTTGGATTAACTATTATTTTACCTCTTGGAGATGTTTTTTTTCTATATGTGGCTAACTTAATTTTACAATATACGATTCTTAAATTATATAAACTTATTTTTACCTATAAAGATGAAGCATTCTATAATTTTTTAATTTTTTTAGTTAGATTTTGTTAAAATTATATTTTTATTAAAATGGAAAAAAAACATTCCATAAAAATATCAAAACGATTCTTAAAACATAGTAATAACTAAAGAATTTATTAATATATTTTTTAAAAAGACTTACAAAAATGCTTAAAACAATATTTTTAAAATTTTATATTACAAAATTTTTATTTTTAATTTAATTTTAATGTATTTTATATTTTTACAAATAAAAAAGTCGTCTTAATTAAAAGACGACTATATGTAAGCACACCCAAAGGTCGTTTAACAAAGAATGCACGTTACATTTGCAGTTAGCTCTAAATAAGCAATCTCACGGCACATAAAGTATTTTACTTATGGCTGCTTCCGTCAAGACCTGACCCGTTCATAAAGCTTTATTGCGTAAGGACCCACTTGTCAACACCACTTACAAATGACTGCCACACCCTTTGAAAACCTCCCTTTGGTAATAAGCCCTGCTATAGCGGATTGCAGGTTACAAGGCACCGCTAACGCCCCACCTAGTGCATGGCGGAGAGCGAGGGATTTGAACCCTCGAAACGCTTTTGACGTTTACACGATTTCCAATCGTGCTCCTTCGACCACTCGGACAGCTCTCCAAATACTAATATATTATAAATGATTTTTTACTTTTAGTCAACTTTTTATATAAATTTTAAAAAAATCATTTGTTATGATACAATTGATGTAAGAGCAAGTATA
>KQ959660.1:0-5441 GCA_001552895.1 Tissierellia bacterium KA00581 | reverse complement strand
GTATAATTAAAACAACAAACAAATTAACTAGAAAGGAACTCTCTTTTATAAATAATATCATATCACAAAATCAAGAAAATATAAAACACAACCATCGTTATCCCTAATTTACTTAAAACAAGATACCATCGTTAAGACTTATAGAAATGGTAATTCTGTTTGCTTTGTTTTAGAAGATATAAAAATATCTAAAACTTTCCTTATGCGTTAGAATAAAAGATTTGATGGCTCTATTGACTCTCTTTATTTTTTTATAATTTTTTCTCTCACATCATTTACAAATATACATTATATAAATTTTAAAAAAATCATTATAAAATATTTTTTAAATTTTAAACTATATAATAATTAGCTAAACAATCGTATATTCTTAACAACTTAAAAATAAAAAATTAAACAAGCATAACTTTTATATCTAAAATTTTTCATAACCTAAAAATTTTTTTATTGAGTTAGATAATATTTTTCATAAAAAAAGATTTCCTTATATCTTAGTTTTATTATACTTTAAATATATCTTATATATCACTTTTTATAAACTTAAATTTTTATTTGCTTTTATCAATATAATTTTTTAAATATTTTTAAATATTTTTTTAAAAAAATATTTGACTTTATTTTTTTAGTCTGATATAATACTAATAGATTTAAATATTTTAGGAGATGTGTATGAAAATTTTTTATGATTACCCTAACTGTACAACTTGTAAACGTGCTAAAAACTTTTTAAAAGAACATAGTATTGAATTTGAAGAAAGAAACCTTAAAGATGTAAATCTTTCAAAAAAAGAGATAAAAGACGTTCTTGGAAATAGAGCACCAAAAAATCTTTTTAATACAAGCGGGAAAACGTATAGAGATATGAATTTAAAGGTTACATTAAAAAATCTTAGTTTTGATGAAGCTGTTGATTTATTAGCTAAAAATAGTTCTCTTATAAAAAGACCTGTTTTTATCGACAATGAAAATAAGATATTTTTAATCGGCTTTAAAGAAAATGAATGGCAAATTTTAATTAAATAATAAAGGGAGCTTCTTTAAGCTCCCTTTATTATTTAAAATCTAGCTCTATCAAATACTCCCTTTAGATAACTTAGTACTATACCGTAGTTTGTTATAGGAACATTATTTTCTTTTGCTTTTTTTATTCTGTTTTGCATATCATTTTTACTCATCATACATCCTCCGCATTGAATGATTAGTGAGTATTTTGAAATGTCTGTTTTTATAAATTTTCCATGTGAAAATTCAAATTTTATTTTTTTACCTAATTTTTTTAAAATCAAATTAGGTATCAAAACTGTGCCTATATCTTCATGAGATTTTGTATGAATACAAGATTCAGAAATTAAAACTATATCTTCATCTTTTAATTTTTTTAAATATTTAGCTCCTTGTAAAAACTTGTCAATATTTCCTTTTTTTCTTGCAAAAAGAATGGAAAAACTTGTAAGTCTTAACTCTTTAGGTAAGATATCACTAACAATATCGAAAGCTTGTGAATCTGTTATTACAAGATCTATTTTAGACAAATTTTTAATACAATCGCTAAGACAATCAGGTTTTGTAATAGATACATTTATATTTTTATCTAAGCATTCTCTTATAACTTCAACTTGTGGCAAAATAAGTCTTTTTTCTGGAGCTTCTGTATCTATTGGAACAACAAGTACTACATTGTCTTTTTCTTTTACTAACCCGTCTAAAAGTCCTTTTTCAAAACAGTCTTCTTTTAATTTTTCTATGATTTTTTTTATTAATCTATCATACCAAAAATTTTTATTCACATTTGAGATAAGCAAAAAATTTTCTTTTAAAAGCTCATCTTTAAAGCTAAAATTTTTATCTGATTTAGTAAAAACAAATATATATTTCTTTTTTAAATCTTTGTAATCTTTTGATATTTTAGTAAGTTTTTCTTTTAAAAAGCTTAAAAATTCTTTTTTAGAATCTTTATATTCAAAAGCTAATTCATCTAACGATATAATATGCAAAATTAAATCAGAAAGTAAGATTTCATCTTTTGTTTTTTCTACTCTTAATTTTCCAATAGCACTATTATCATTAAAACCTGCAGTATCTACAAATTTAACTGCTCCATATCCTATTAATTCCATAGATTTAAAAACTGGATCTGTTGTTGTGGCTTCTTTATTTGAAACTATTGATTTTTGAAATCCTATTAATTCGTTAAACAATGTAGACTTTCCGGCGTTTTTATTTCCAACTAAAACAATATTTTTTCTTTCTATGTTATATCTATTTTCCATAAAAATACCTTATATATAAAGATCTCTTTTTCCATTTTTTAATTTAACTATATTGTTCATTATAAGCCTTCTAACTGGTTCTTTATCAATTTCATTTGCTTGTTTTATAACGAAATTTTCTACTTTTTCTAAAAATTTTTCATCGCCATAGTCTACTGCATATTCCATTAAAGTTGTAAGTGCATTTGGTTTACACATATAATGAATTTTTTCTGATTTTGCAATTTTCATAAATTTTTCGCCAGTTCTTCCAACTCTATAACAAGCAGTACAATAGCTTGGAATATAATCATGATCGATTAAGTCTTCGATAACTTCTCTTGGAGTTCTATTATCCGCTTTTTCAAATTGATCTACATCAATTCCTTTAAGTCTTTGTTCATATCCTCCAACACCTGTACAAGAACCAGCACTAACTTGAGAAATTCCATATTCTAAAAGTTCTTTTCTCATTTTAGCACTTTCTCTTGTAGATAAAATCATTCCAGTGTAAGGAACGGCAAGTCTTAAAATTGCAACAATCTTTTTAAACATATCATCGTCAACTAAATATGGCATAGTTTCTAAAGATACTCCTTGTGCAGGTCTAAGTCTTGGAACAGATATTGTGTGAAAACCAACTCCAAATTTTTTTTCAAGATGTTCATTATGTAACATAAGTCCTAAACAATCGAATTTTGGATCTGCAAGTCCAAATAAAACTCCTCCTCCAACATCATCAATACCACCTTCCATGGCTCTATCAAATGCTGTTGTATGGTATTGATAATTTCCTTTTATGCAATTAGGATGCATTTTTTTATAAGCTATTTCATCATAAGTTTCTTGGAATAAAATATATGTACCTATCTGTGCTTCTTTTAGCTTTTTATAATTTTCTACCGTTGTTGCGGCTATGTTGACATTTATTCTTCTTATAACTCCATTTTCCTCATAAGTTTCATACATCGCTTTTATAGCATCTAAAACATATTCAATTGGGCAATTTACTGGATCTTCTCCTGCTTCTAAGGCAAGTCTTTTATGACCCATTTTTTCTAAAATCTCAACTTCTCTTTTTATTTCTTCCATAGTAAGTTTTCTTCTTTTAAATTTATTTTTGCACTTATAACCGCAATAGCGACAATTATTAACACAATAATCACTTATATATAGTGGTGCGAATAAAACTATTCTATTTCCGTAAACATCTCTTTTTATCTTTCCTGCAATTTCAAAAAGTTTTTTTATTTGACTTTCATCTTTTATCTCAAGTAAAGAAGCTATTTCACAATGGCTAAGACCCTTTTTTTTGCTTGCTTTTTCTAAAATTTTATCTATATCTTCTTTAGTTGTATTTTTTGCATTTTCTAATAGAGATAAAATATACTCTCTATCTATTTTCATATTTTCTTCAAATCTTTTTCTGTTCATTTTTATCCACCTTTCAAATTAGAATATTCTTTTTTGTCAGATATACAATATTAAAAAAATTTAAAATACAATATTAAATTGTCATTTTACTATCTCCTCTTGACATATCGCAAATATAGCCATAACTTTCAAGTTCTTTTTTTATTTTTTCTATTTCAAACGCCGACTCTGCACCTGTTATCTTTTTATTATCATATAGATTATATTCTTTTCTTTGAATGCAAGGTGTAACATTTGGCATTATAACATTACAACCTACATCTAAAGCCCTTTTTCTTCCATTAGGGTCAATAGTTGATACAGCCGTTGTAGCCGGAAGTAAAACTTTGGGAAGCAAAAGTCTTATTAAAGACAACATAAGCAAAGTAGTTGAAATATCACCATTTTTAAAATTTCTTAAAAAAGTATCTTTATGAGAAATAAACGGGCCAACTCCTACCATTTCTGGTTTTAAAGTTTTTAAAAATCGTAAATCTCTAACATAATCACAAGTTTTATAATTTAAAAGTCCAACCATAAATCCCGCTCCTGTTTGAAATTTTAATTTTTTTAAATTTTTTAAACACTCAATCCTACTTTCAAGATTTGAAAATTTATGTAATAACTTGTATAAATCTTTATTCATAGTTTCATGTCTTAATAAATATCTATCTGCTCCTGCCATTTTCATAAGTTTATAACTTTCAAAACTTCTTTCACCAACAGAAATAGTTATAGCACAATTTGGATTTGATTTTTTTATAGAAGAAATTATATCTACCATAATTTCATCTTTAAAATAAGGATCTTCTCCTCCTTGTAAAACAAAAGTTTTAAAACCTAAATCACTTGCCTTTGAACAAGTTAAAAGAATTTCTTCTTTTGAAATTCTATATCTTTTTACATTTTTATTATAATGATTTATTCCACAATACATACATTCTCTTTTACAATAATTTGTAAATTCTATAAGAGCTCTAAGATAAACTCTATTGGAATATACAGAATCTGCCGTTTTTCTTGATAAAGAAAATAAATATTTTTTAGCCTCTTCACTAATATTATCAATAAGCCAAATAAGCTCATCATCGTCTAAATCATTTTTTAAAAAAAGTTTTTCTATAAGATAATTTTCTTTAAAACTTTTATTTTTTAAAATCATATAATTTCCTTTTTAGAAACTGCCGTCTTTACAGTAACATGTTCAATTTTTCCGATTTTTCCTGTAAGTGCATTTATTCTGTCCATATCGCCAAGTAAAGTTATACTTATAACGGAAACTCCCTTATCTTTTAATGGAAGTCCCATTCTTCCTAAAATAATATCGCTATAGCCTGAAACAACATTATTAAATTCAGCTTGGCATTTAGCAGGATTTTCTAAAATTGCACTTATTATTGCAATCTTTTTGTTCAAATAAAACCACCTCCTAAAACAAAAATAGTAAAATATTTTAAATAAATTTAGTTAATATCATACCTTACGTTAATTATATCAAAATATAACGAAAAATAAAAGTATAAAAAGCAAAAAAATTTAGCATAAAAAATTTTTTAATTATAAATTAATTTTAGGTATATGATTATTTACTTTTTGATAGCTTAAATTTTGGTAAATAATCATGAAATTAAATTTTGTTTTTGATTATTTTTTATTAAAGATTTAAATTTACGATTATTTACTATATTTTTTATTTAATACCTTATATCTGTCTAGCTTTTTATTGTTATAAAATATTTTAACCATACGCTAAATTAAAAAATATAAAAATCTTAAAGG
>KQ959659.1 GCA_001552895.1 Tissierellia bacterium KA00581 | reverse complement strand
GCTGGCAGTATCAAAATAGCTACTACATCAAAGAGCTAAAAAAACATCAAATAACACAGTCAATGTCAAGAAAAGGAAACTGCTATGATAACTGCATAATGGAAACATTCTTTGGAAGACTAAAAACAGAGATGTATTATGGAAGTGAGAGTGACTTTAAAACATTTGAAGAGTTTTCTAAAGCAATTGACGAATATATATACTACTACAACAACGAAAGAATTCAGAAGAAAACAAAATGGATGCCACCTACTTTGTATAGGTTAGCATCCATGAATGTAAACTAAATATTAATGTGTCCAGTTTTTTGGGTACACATCATTAAATCTTGGTAGCTTTTTTTTAATTATTTACGTTTTTTTAAAGATGTAAACACTCCAACTGATGATAATATTAAACTTGTTAGTACATTTGTTAATGTAATAGATGTCTTAGGAAGATTTTGTTGTTCTTTATTTTTTTCTTTTTCTTCTTTCTTTTCTAACGGCACTTTACTTTTATTTTTTTCTACAATCAACTTTGTTTTTGCTAGTCCATTTTTAAATTCAAATTTAATATCATGACTTCCTTCTTTTAGTGTTTTTATAAATTCTTTGTTAAATGTTATAATTGTACTTCCTTTTTTTACAGTATACATAGATTTATCAACTAAATGTTCATCCACATAAGCATTTATAAAATCTTTAACATTTGCATCCATTTCAAAAATTAGATTTTCATTAGAATTTAATTTTATTTTTTGATTTTTTCCTAAAATAAATTTTATTGTATCTTTTAAGTTTTCATTGTTATCACTACTAGTGTTATGATTTGGATTTATACTTGGAGTTGTAGTTGGATTTTCATTATCTTTTTTAGTTTTTTCATAAATAAATTTTACATTTTTAATAAGAATTTTACTAGAAGAATCATAAATTTTTGCTTCATTAAGATATGATATAGGTTTTAATTCATTATTATCATTAATTTTAACTCCTTGTAATTTATAACCATCCTTTTCAACAGCTCTTATATTAAATGATCTAAGTTTTGACCATGTATAGCCTTTAACTTTTTTAGATTCAATTATTTTTTTTCCATTTTCTGTTTCATAAGATACACAAACCTCTTTTATATTATCTTTAGATAAAATTTCTTTTCCAGAATCTCCATCATCTGTAATAATAGCTGTAACAGTTATTTCTTGATTATAATTAATACCATCTACTGCAACTAAAATTTTATATATTGGACTTGTAGCTTCTTTGCCCATAACTTTAATATTTCTTGGACAAATAAGTTCTATTTTTTGACTTGTTCCATCTCCAAATATTCCAAATCTTCCTTTGTTATTTTTCATAACCATAAGAAAATTATCCATACTATCAGTAGTACCTTCATTTTCTATAGGATACCACTCAATGTCGTTTTGATCTATTACTTTTACTTTTGTTACTCCTTCATCGAGATTTGCACCATATAAACTTATCCAAGTTTTCTTACTAGCTTGTCCTACTGGTGTGTGAGTTATAGTTATATCTGGTTCTTCATTTCCTCCACCTTCTGTACCATAAGATGTAATAGACATAAAACTTAAAGTAGGTTTATTACTTATTGTTTCATCGGCTAATACTGTTGCAACTGTTGTTTTTTCTTTTTCACTTTTTAATACATTTGCTCCATAATCACTCATATATTTTCTGCCACCATCAACAGAAACTAAAATAGTATAACTTTCTGAAATTTTTCCTTTGTTTTCTGGTAAATTAAAACTTATTTCTTGTTCATTATCATTTTTCTTACTAACAATTACTGTGCCGTCTTCAGTTGTTGCAAGTTTCGTTCTTTGCTTATCACTTTTTAAAACTTTTACCTTTACATTATCTTTTAAATTTTCTCCTGTAAATTTAAGTTTTACTTTTCCACCAGATTTAGCTAGTACTTGTCCTTCTACAAACTCTAATGAACTTCCATAAGGGATTGCATTTTGAATTAGAGCATAAAAAGCTTTATTTTCTTCATTATTTTCATTTTTAAAAAGTCTTTCTTTAAATTCAATTTTTGAATTCGCTTTAATTGCTAGTTTATCTTTTAATTCAATTATAATGTTTTTACCTAAAATACTTACCTTATCTTCGTCTGTTAATTTTTTAGAATCTATTGTTATTGCGTCTTTAAATTCTTTTTCTGATACAGTTAATGTAACGGGAGCAAAAAGTTTTACGGTTAATTTATTTTTTTGATTATTCAAATAACAAACATCTGGAACAACGGATACTGTATCTAAAGATTTTTTACCTCCTACAGTTATTTTACAAGATTTATCGTTTAATTTTACGATATATGTTTCTTCTTTTTCTACCTTTTCAAAAGTAATAGAAGCAGATTGTAATTTGTCTGTTCCAACAAATTCTACTTTTTTATCTATCTTTTCTTCTTTTCCATTTACAAGTTTATAAATTTCTGCCTTTAAATTCTTAGAATCTAAATTTTTACCCTTTGCAGTTACTTTTGCAATTCCACCATTTTTATCTAAACTTGGATTATTTGCTTTTAGTTCTGTAATTTTCATATCTCCTTTTGTAGGTTCATCTACATTATGGTCGACTGTTGGATCTGGATCTAAATTATTTTTTGATTCTATTTTAAATGAAACAGAATTTTTTTCTTCAAAGTTATTACTTGCATCTGCATTAAAGTAAACTTTAAATGTTTTTCCTTTATCTTCTTTTTTAAAATTAAGTGAAGGCATAGCAGTTGTTTTAGTAGCTATATTTTTAAAAGTTTTTTCTATGTCAATTCTTTCTTTCATTCCTTCTAAAACTTTAACTTTCATATTATCATTTGATAAATTTAAACCTGTTATTGTAAAACTTGCTTCATAGCTTTGGTTAACTCCAATTAAAGAAACTTTTGTTATTTCTCCTTTTGTAGTAGGATTTACCGGTGTAATAGTTTCTTCTTCTTTAGGTGCTTTATCATCTTTTGTAACTTTACAAGTTACAGTTTTTTTATCCGCTTGGTCAAGTCCAAAGCTTACTTTATATTCTTTATCTTCAGTAGTTTCAGGAAAAACAAGTGTTGCTTTTAATTCAGTATCACTAACTTTTTCTAATTTTATTTTATCAACTAAATCAGTTTGATTTATAGGTCGTCCATTTTCTTTTAAGATAACTTTTTTTACTTTTATTTTATCTACATCAAGATTTGTTCCCTTGATTGAAAAAGTATACTTTAATCCATCTTTTATGTAATTTACAGAATTTAATGTTGTTTCTTCTGTTGGTGTAACAGGTTTTTCTGTATTAGATTTTTTAACTTCGATAATTAAATTTTTATCTAATTTTGTATATCCATTAAATAATTCAACCTTGTACTTTTTATCTTCATTAGTAGGAAAATCTATAGTAAATTTAATATCTTCTCCATTTTTTGAAAGTTTAACAGAATTTGTTAAATTATCATCTTTCATATAATTTTTAGAACCATTCATTTCAAATTCAGAAAGGACTTTAACTTTTAACTTATTTGTATCTAATTTTTTACCTTCAACTGTAAAATCATACTTTCCTTTTGTAGTTGTTTCTTTGTTAGTAAATTTTGTTACTTCAAATTCTTCTTGAGATTCTTTTTTTTCACTTGGTTTATCAATTCCACTAGGATTTTTTCGAACCTTTACAATCCTTTGTTGATCTCTTGCAATACTTTTTTCAGCACCATCAACACTAAATCTTACTAAATACTCAACCGATTCTTTATATTCATTTTTTGGAAAAGTTAAAGTTAGCTTTTTCTTATTTGTATCTGATTTTGTTTCACTACTGAATTTAATTGTTTTTTCAATGTTAGAAAATCTTTTAGCATTTGTATTAAATTCATCACTTTTTGCTATTACATAAGCTTTAATATCATTTTCTACCAAATTAGAACCTTCTATTGTAAAATTAACCTCTCCACCTTCATAGGAAATACTACTTTGACTTTCCTTAATAACATTAGTTAATTCACTATTAGGCGATGCGATTGCTGTGCTATATGGTATAAGCATTGACGCCAATAAAATTAGTGCCGAAATTTTCTTTTTATTATTCATAACTAACCTCCTTAAAATAAATCACATATAATTATATATATTTATATAAAACTTTGTCAATAATTTTAACGATGTATAGAAAAGTTTTATATTTATAAATTATATATAAAATTTTCTTATCATAATAAAAGTAATAATATATATAGTAAAATTAAAAGTAGTTTAAAAACTAAAAATCTTTGAATATGTATATAAATATTTTTTTCTTATAATCAATATCAAAAAAAATTATATTATAAAAATTTAAAATAACTTAAAAAAAGAAAAATAAGGAATTGATAAAATCAATTCCTTATTTTCTACAAATTTTACAAGTGAGTATTAAGAAAATATTTTAATTAAAATATACCAAGTCCAGTTATAAATATTACTACTAGAACTATTGGTAATATATAAGCTATTGGTTTAAAGAATGAAGGAACTTTAAGTCCTTTTGCACCAACATTTGCTTCTTCTCTAAAGTTATCAAATTTCCAAACAAATAATACATAAAGTATTAAAGCTATTGCTCCAATAGGCATCATAATATTTCCTGATAGGTAATCTGCACAATCGAATAAATTCTTTCCAAATATTGTAAATGCTTTTAATGTATTTAATCCGAATATTGTAAGTAATCCTACAACGAATATAACTGTAAGACCATAAACAACACCTTTTTCTCTTGAAATTTTTAATAATTCACTAAAAGATGTACTTATTGGTTCAAAATATCCAAGAGCACTTGAAAGTGCAGCAAAGAACATAAGTAAGAAAAATATAAAACCGAAAAATTGTCCAAAAGGCATGTTCATAAATACATTAGACATAGTTACAAATAAAAGATTTGAACCAGAATCTGGTTGTAATCCAAGTGCAAATACAGCAGGGAATGTTGCAAATCCAGCTATTAATGCAGCTAATGTATCAAATCCTACTACCATCAATGCATCTTCTGGGATATTAGAATCTTTCTTAAGATATGAACCATAAACAAATGTTCCTCCACTTGCAATACCTACAGAAAAGAAACATTGTCCAAGTGCATAAAGAAAAGTCTTACCTGTTACTTTTGAAAAATCTACATTTAAATACCATTTAATTCCTTTGAATGCTCCAGGAAGTGTTACAGATCTTACTACTACAATCAAAAGCATAACAAAAAGTGCTGGCATCATGAATTTACAAGCTTTTTCAAGTCCTGAATTTAAATTTCTTGCAGAAATTATACCTATTACAATTGTACAAATTAATGTCCAAATTATAAGTTGTGTAGGATTTGCCATTAATGAATCAAAAGCACCTGAGAATTCTTTTGCTGTAAACCCTTTCATGCTTCCTGATAACATCTTAAACATATACGCCATTATCCAACCCATTATGTTGATGTAATAAGTTAATATAAAGAAAGCACTTAAAACTCCAAACCAACCTACGCTTGTCCAAAGACTTCCCTTTCTTGTAAGCTTTCTCATTCCAACTATAGGACTTGCTAACGCTTTCCTACCAAGAGCGGCTTCCATATAAAATAGTGGAATACCGATAAATACACAAATTATAAGATATATTAAAACAAAAGCTCCTCCACCATTAGTTCCTACTAAATATGGAAAACGCCAAACGTTACCTAAGCCGATAGAAAAACCAGCAGCTGCCATAATATAACCAAATCTACTATTCCAACTTCCCCTACTTTCTTCCATAATTTACCTCCTATTTAATTTTAAGGTTAATCTTTTTCGCTTATATGATATACACATATATAAGCGAAAAAGATTATTACCTATTTATTTTTAAAAGAATGTAGCCTCTTGTACCTTAGTTGTTAAAGCTTTCACTGCTCTATCAACTAGATTTCTTCTAACCATATATTCTTTATCTTTTTCAAGTGATGCATCTCCTACAGGATAAGGGATTGCAACAGTTGGTACAATCCTATTTGCTCCAACTGATTTTGAAATTGTAACTATTGTAGCCATATGTACAATAGGAATTCCATATCTTTCTATTTCTTTTACTATTGTTGCACCGCAACGTGTACAAGTACCTCAAGTAGAAGTCAATATAACACCGTCAACTTTTGCATCTTTTAATTCTTTACCAATTTCAACACCAAATTTAATAGCATTTCCTACAGCTGTACCAGTACCTGTTGTAGTATAAAAATATTTATAAACTCCACCAATTTTTCCTTCTTTTTCCATTTCTTTAAGAATATCTAAAGGAGCTACTCTATCTGGTTTTTCATTAGCATAAACTGGATCATAACCACCGTGAATTGTACAATAATCTGCTCCTAACTCACTTAGAGAAGAAACATCATACTTACCCCACTTTTGAGCTGATGCAGATTGAATTCTATCAGGATTTCCAAGAGGAACTATACCTCCTGTTGTAACTATAGCTATTGTTGCTTTTGATAAATCAGTTATTTCCTTTGCAGGTTCAACTTTATCAAAGACCGGCATTGGTAATTCAGTTTTAAATTCTTCATTATTTAATCTCTTTAGTAACATTTCTGTAGCTCTTACAGCACCAGTTTTTTCTGAAAGAACTGTAAGTCTTTTACCTTGAATAAAATATCCATCTACTAAAGGTTTAACTTCTTCTTTATTTAATAATTTAATTGCTAATTTAGCCATTACTGGTAAAACTTTTCCCATAGAACTTGCAACATTAGTTGTAGGTACTACATAAGCTATTGATTTACATAAATCAAGTCCTGGATTTTCTTCAAACATTCCTGTAACAACTGGAATACTATAATTTTCAGTTACAAATTTAGCTACACCACCACAAGCCATTCCATAACGACCAGCGTTAAAGCAAGGACCTGCTATTACCATATCTGGATTTGTTTTATCCATTACTTCTTTTAAAAATTCTAAAGATTTTTCTAAATTTTCATTAAAATAGTTATCTCCACAAATAATTGTTCCAACTATTTTTGCTTCACCTTTTAATAAATTTTCAAATCCCATTGCAGGACCGATAGATTTTTCTTCAAAAGTTGGAGCTACATGAGCCATTTCTTCACCACCAATTTGTCCAAAAAATTGGTTTATATAGTATAAAACTTTTTTACTCAAAACTTTTCACCTCCACTAATATAACTCTACGGTTGCATTGTGATATCCAATTTCTGAAGTAGCACCTATAACAGCATTCAATTCACAATCAATACTTCCAGTTTCAGGATTATAAGCTCCATCCCAACCACCAGCAAGATTTGCTATTGCATTTGGATCACCAATAACTTTATCTGCTTTTTCTAAATGTACAACATGACTTACATTACCAGTAGAAATAACTGCAACTGATTCTTTTGAAGTATCTGTAAGAGGTTGACTCATTCCATCCCAACCAGAACATTCATCAGTTACTAAAACAGTTTTTATACCTTGTTTTTCAAGTCTTGTACAAATCATTACTAAATCTGAATCAGGATTTCCATATCCTTCTTCACTTACTATTACTCCGTTTGCTCCTAAAAGCTTACAAAGTTTAGCTGTATAATCACAACATCTAAATTTTCCTGCTAAAGTAGTAAGTTCTGGTGTTAAAACAACTCCCATAAAATTTATATCTTTTCCATGTCTTTTATATAAATCTAATATACAAGCATTATTTTGATGTTGATAAGTAGTTATTTTATCACAAGCAGCTACACAATTACCGCTTATTACAGCCCCATCAAGTTCTTCATTTGGATGAATTAATGTTGGAAGTGTTTGTCTAGTACAAGTTCCATAAATATAACCATCATGAAGTAATCCTTGTGAAATTAACATTTCTACATAAACTACCTTTGGTAAATTAGGATATTTTTTACTTTCTTCAGCATTATCTCCGATATTATATTCAACAGTTTCATCAACAACAGCATCTTTTCCGGCTTTTCCAATTAATTCACTTGCTTTAAGCCCTACAAGTCTTACAACTTCTTCATGTTCATGTGGATGTAGACCTTCAACAACTTTTATATCAATTACTACATTGCAAGTTTTTGAAAATGGTGTCCATTTAGCACCTTCACCCCACATGTCAATAACTCCTTCTTGGAAGCCTACTATATCACCAATTGTTACAACCGCAGCTCCGTACAAAACATTTACAACTCCACTTCCTAATTGTGCTACATCAGTTGTAACTCCTGCAAATCCTTTTGCACCTTCGATTTTTACTCTTGGTTCAATAACATCTTTTACAGGTATTATTCTTTTCTTTTCTCCAGGTTTGGCAAAATCAATATCAATATCTTTTACACCCGGTTCTTTCTTTAATTCATTAACAATTTCTTCTTTGTTAATAAATAAAGTATGATTTTCTACTTTAGTCTTTTCACCAAAAGCTAAATCTTTGATGAAAACTCTATTCATTTGTAGTTTCAAAATACCACCTCCATTTATATTTACATCTTGCAAAATGCTTTATATTCTTCTAAGGCATTTTCAACAAGATTTAAATCAACAAATTCATAATCTTTTACATTTTTGTAATCAATATTTCTATTTTTCATTGTTAATTTATATTTTTCGATTGAATCCTCTATTACCAAAGTACTATTTTCATCAAATTTTTTATCATCATCTATAACTATACTCCTTATAGAAGAAAATAACATTCTTATACTTGCAGGTAATGGATGAGTTACTAAAGAAGATCCTTTATGAATTAAATCTCTTGTAGTTTTTAATACATCCAGATAATCTCCATCTACAAATTCAACAAAGTCAAATTTTTCTTTTACCAAAGAATTATTAGATACAATTTTTATACTCAAATAAATCAACTCCTTTGATATTTGTATTATAATATATTTATTTTTGTATTTCAAAAGTATTTTATATGTATTTATTTAATAGCAAACGATATTATTTAAAAATGAGTAAAATTAAATACTATTTTTAAATAATTAAAATAAAATAAAATTTTTTTATGAAAAATAAAAAATCATTACAATTTATTTCTAAAATGTAATGATTGAAAATAAAATTTATCAGTCTCAATTAGTTATTTATCTTTTTTTCAAATTACTTTTTAATCTTAATTAATTCTTTCTACATTTCTCTTTCAAATTTAAAACGACAAAATATTGCATATATTTGTATTATTAAATATAGAGCTAATAGAACTATAATAATTAATTTATCTATATTCATAAAAGAAAATGCTATAATTACTATCATAAATAAATAAGTCATCAAATCATAAGCTTTTGACTTAGATTTATTCATTATCATAATATTTCTTTCATCATTTTTGTCAATTTCAATTTTTCTTTCTAAACCTTTAATATTTTTTATAGATATATATTTTAGTATATTGCTAACAAAATGCCCAAAGATACATAATCCAGCTATAATAAATATATAAGAAACAAAATATAATCTTATAAAATTTTTATCTATAACTAATCCAAATAAAATAAATATAATTCCTATTGCCATAAACGCATAATCTTTTAATAAATTTCTTTTCATAATATCACCTTCCTATTCATAAATAAAAATATCTTCAATCTTCAAATCGAAAAATTTTGCAATTTTAAAAGCTAAAACTATAGACGGATTATATCTTCCACTTTCTAAAGAACCTACAGTCTGCCTTGAAACTTCAAGTGCCACTGCTAACTCTTCTTGCGTTATTTTTCTTGATTTTCTAAGCTCTTCTAATTTATTTTTCACAAATTATTTCACCTTCTTTCAAAAATGTAAAGCTTACTTTACTTTATTATATCATAACAAATACTAAATGTAAAGCTTACTTTACTTTATTATATCATAACAAATACTAAATGTAAAGCTTACTTTACTTTTTATAAAAATTTTTTTAACAAAAAAACTACTGTTAATTTTTATAACAGTAGTTTTTTATTAAAGTAATGCTGATTTAATTTTTTCTACAAAATCTTCTATATGCTCTTTTGCATACTTTTCAGCCATTTGTTCATCTTTTTTTTCAAAAGATTCAACAATTTTTTTAAATGTCCTTGTAAAAATATCCATATCTGTAAAATATATATCACAATAATGCCAAAGTCTTTCAGTTTGACAATGTAAATCTGTCAAAATATCTATTAACCAAGGATTATTACAAGACTTTGTAACTATTTTATGAAATTCTTCATCAAGTAAAATTGCTTCTTGATAATTTCTAGTGGTATCATATGTTTCAAGTGTTTTAACTATTTCTTGAAGTCTTTTTAAGTTTTCATCTGTAAGTTTATTAACTGCAAGTTTTGTCGCTAAAGGATCTAAAACTTTAGTAACTTCAAATAGTGATCTTATATTTAAAAAATTAAGTGCTGCTACTTGAACTCCATATCTTGGAACTATAGAAACAAGTTTTATACTTTCAAGATGTTGAAATACTTGCCTTATTGGTGTCCTACTAACAGAAAATTCTTCTGAAAGTTCTATTTCATTTAAAATTTTTCCTGGTTTGTATTCTAAGGTAACTATTCTTTTTTTTAAGATTTCAAATATATAATCTTTTGAATTTCCTTTTTCTTTCATAGGCACTCCTTAAATTAATTTTATCATATGTTCTATTATTTCCTTAGAGTCTGTTCCTAAAACATTTATTTCATATAATTTATTTTTAGAATCATCAAATATTCTAACATTTGTTTCTTCACAAACATTTTTTTCTTGTTCATCAATTGTAACATAACCATAATCATCATAACTATCTGTAAATCCCAAGAAAAATTTTCCCTTATTTACTGTATCATCAATAAAGATTTTAAAATTTTCTCCTTTTGCTATGTAATTATTATCAAAATCTACATTATATATATTTGAATATTGATATAAAAATATTGCATTATCCATTGTAGTATATGCATCTAATTTTGAATTATATGAATAAAATGGTGGAATTAATAAATTTATATCTAAATCTTTAATGACTTTATCATAATTATGATATCCTATTTCATATTTTACTTTTCTATATAAGAAATTAGATGCAGAAAATTTATCTACTGCCAAATATTTATAAATTTCTCTTGCGTATTTTTGTGGAAGATGAATTTTAATGTTATTTTCTATTATATTATCAAACATAAACATTGCAAGAGATAATCTTTC
Organism: Tissierellia bacterium KA00581; assembly: GCA_001552895.1. Taxonomy (GTDB): domain Bacteria; phylum Bacillota; class Clostridia; order Tissierellales; family Peptoniphilaceae; genus Parvimonas. Next base: position 93,144 of record KQ959659.1, on the reverse strand, counting down.
GTCAAAATCATCTACTAAAGTTAAATCTTTTAAACTGTTCCATACATGATAAAGCAAATAATTTTCTGTTCTAAAAGCATCATTTACATTTTTATTAAATACAAAAATTCTTTTGCAAACTTTATCTATTCCTTCTTGATAAAGTTTTTCGAACTCATTAAAAGATATAGCTCCTGTATAGGTTAAGACAAAATCTTCTTGTGTAACAGCAAAAGTTTTTTGATTGTCTATAAAAATAGATTTTGCACGTAAATCATCTTTATTATAAAAAATAAATTTACACCTTTCTGATACAAAATCTTCAAAAAGATATCTTAATTTTTTTATATCTTTGTCATTTATAAAATTAGTTTCATCTATAATAGTAAATTTACATTTTAGAAATTCAAAAAATTCTTTAAAAAAGTCTAATACTAAAAGATGAAATCCAAGTCCAAAGTAACAAGTTTGAACATCTACTACTATTTTTTCTTCAGATACATTAAAATATATTGGCAAATATGGCAATATCTCAAAATTAACAACTATTTGTCCATTTTCTTCTTCAATAGAATATCCATAATTTGAAGAATCTGCAAATTCATCTATTTTATCAAAAAATAAATCAAAATCATATTTAAATTCTACTTTAATTTTAAATTTTTTCATAATATACCTCAACTGCTATTTCATTTTATCAAAAATTTCAACAATATAACTATCAACTAATTCCTTTGCAACAAAAAAGCTTATACTTCCTCTATAAACTTTTAATAACATACTTTCAAAAACACAAATAACTAAATTATCAATAATTTCAGCTCTTGATTTATCAACTATATTTTCTTGAACACATTGTTGTATAAGAATTTTACTTCTTTTACTTATAGAATTAGATAAAAGCATCTCTCTTATAATTTTTGGATATTTTTTTACATCAAGAGGAAAATAACTATAATATTGCTCAACATATTGTTCTAAATCCTTTTTTAGATTAGAAAAAAAGATTGCATAATAAATTTTCGGATTTCTAAAAGCACAATCAACATAGCATTGCCAAACTAATAAATAAACATCTCTAGAATTATTTGCATTTTTTATATAAATTGGTAATTGATCTATATAATCTTGAAGATAACGCATAGATGCAAAAAACAATAGATGTTCAAGATTATCAAAGTAATTATACAAAGTTGCACTATTATATCCTGCAATATCTGCAACTTTTCTTATTGTAACAGCTTCATATCCTTCCTTTTCTATTATTTCAATGGTAGCATCAACAAAATATTTAACCATTCTAACTTTTTGTATATATTTTTTATCTAAACTTTCCATATTATTCTCTTTTCTATTTTGTTATACTATATCAATTATTTTAACACAAACTAAGAACAATATCAAATACTATTTATAATATATTTGTTAATTAAATATCTATTGTTATTAAATTATAGAAAATTAAAATTAAAAAAAATCACTTTTTCCTATTGCAAACGATTAAATTTTATGATATAGTTTAATTAGATTAAAAAATAATCATGATTATAATATAATCTAATTAATTTAATCTTAGCTAGGATATAAAAAATTATTAATACTTTAGGAAGGAGAAAAAATGAAAAAGAAAAATAATATAGTTTTTATAAGCTCTATTATATTAACTTTAGCAATCGTTTTTTGGGGCTTTATAAGTCCTAAAACATTTGAGCTTTCAGGAAACTTATCATTTAATTTTTTATCGAAAAATTTTAATTGGTTTTATACTGCTACTATGACTTCATTTATTGTTTTTGCTATTTGGATTGGATTTTTTAGTAAGTACAAAAATATTAAATTGGGTAGCGATGATTCAAAACCAGAATTTTCAAACGCATCTTGGTTTGCAATGCTTTTTTCAGCAGGAATGGGTATTGGTCTTGTATTTTTTGGTATAGCAGAACCTTTAAGTCATTATATTAATCCTATAACTGGAAATGGATTAACTGAAGAAGCTAGAAAGTTTGCAATTACGAAATCCTTTTTACACTGGGGTCTACATCCATGGGCAAATTACTGTATATTAGGTCTTGGTCTTGCATATATGCAATTTAGAAAAGGAAAAGCTGGACTTATAAGTAGTATATTTATACCCATACTTGGACAAAAAGGTGCAAATGGATATATCGGAAAAATAATTGATATTCTTGCAGTATTTGCAACTGCAGCTGGAATGGCTACATCACTTGGACTTGGAACTAAACAAATAAATAGCGGACTTAATTTTATGTTTAATATTCCAGAAAGTGCAAGCATTCAAGTTATATTAGTAGTTGTAATTACAATAATTTATACTTGGACTGCGATTTCAGGAGTTGAAAAAGGAATTAAAGCTATTTCTGATTTAAATTTAATCTTGGTAATCGTTTTATTGCTTGGTTCTTTTTTACTTGGCCCTACTGTTAGAATATTAAGAACATTTGTTGAAGGTTGTGGTCTTTACGTTCAAAATTTTGTTTCAAATTCACTTGAAGTTGGAGCTTTTAATGAAAGTTCTTGGTTTGGTAGCTGGACTGTATTTTATTGGGCTTGGTGGATTGCTTGGGCTCCATTTACTGGAATTTTTATTGCAAGAATTTCAAAAGGACGAACTATAAAAGAATTCGTTGCAGGTGTAATGCTTGTCCCAACTGTTGTTTCTTTTGTATGGTTTGCTATTTTTGCAGGAATTGATTTTTCAGTTGCAACTGATGTTTTAATTAGTGCAAGTAAAGATACTGCTCTTTCATTCTTTGTGGTAATGAGTAATATTCCTTTAGGAGCTGTTTTATCATTTGTAGCGATTATACTTCTATTTACTTTCTTTATAACATCTGCAAACTCTGCAACTTTTGTTTTAGGTATGTTATCACAACAAGGTGATTTAAATCCTACAAATACAAAAAAGACTATTTGGGGAATTATTCAATCTGCTCTTGCTTTATCTTTGATGATTGGTTCTTCAAATGGTTTAAAAATGTTACAAACTATTTCTATAATTGCAGCATTTCCATTTGCAATTATAATGATATTTTGTATGTATTCATTAGTTGTAGCATTAAGGCAAGATGAATTTGTATTAAAAAATATTAAAAATGATTAAGAATAAAAGGAGGATTTTATGAAATTAGAAATTGGTAATTTTAATGTTAAAGATGTAATTTTTGGAGAAAAAACTTTTTTTGAAAATGGCATTTTAACTATTAACAAAAAAGAAGCTTGTGATTTTATTTTACAAGATGAACATATCACTAAGGTTGATATAGAAATAGCAAAGCCTGGTGAAGATGTTAGAATTGTTCCTATTAAAGAGGCTGTTGAACCAAGATGTCGTGTTGATGGAAGAACTTTATTTCCTGGAGTTACAGCAGAAGTAGTTCCCACAGGAGAAGGAAAACTTCATGCACTAAAAGGAGTAAGTGTTCTTGGTGTAGGAATGCACTGGGGAAGTTTTGGTGATGGATTAATCGATATGTGTGGAGAAGGTCAAAAATATACAATTTTTGGTAACCTTATAAATATTTGTATTGTAGCCGATACAGATGAAGAGTTTGAAAGACATGAACAACAAAAGAAAAATCATGCTATAAGATGGGCAACTCACAAATTTGCTGAATATTTAGGAAAAACCGTTAAAGATTTAACTGCAGATGATACAGAAGTTTTTGATTTTAAGCCTTTATTAAATAGAGATGAAAAAACAAATTCCCTTGCTAAAGTTGTACTTGTAATGCAACCTCAATCTCAAATGGAAGAGATGGGATATAATGATTTACTTTATGGATGGGACTTAAACCACTTTGTTCCTACTTTTATAAATCCTAATGAAATTTTAGATGGTGCTATAATTTCAGGAAGTTTTATGCCTTGTTCATCTAAATGGTCAACTTATGATTTTCAAAACTTCCCTACTATAAAAGAATTATATAAGGAACATGGAAAAACTATTAATTTTTTAGGTGTTATATTATCTAATTTAAATGTAGCATTAGATCAAAAAGAAAGATCTGCTATAATAATGACAAATATAGCTAAATCTCTTGGAGCAGAAGCTGCAATAGTTACAGAAGAAGGATATGGTAATCCGGATACTGACTATATAAGATGTATTGTAGCTCTTGAAGATGCTGGAATTAAAACAGTTGGTATAAGTAATGAATGTACAGGACGTGATGGTGCTTCACAACCTCTTGTTGTACTTGATGAAAAAGCAAATGCTCTAGTTTCAACAGGAAATGTTTCAGAACTTATAAAACTTCCTCCAAGAAAAAAAGTTATTGGAGAATTACAAGCTCTTGCAAGAGATGGTCTATCTGGTGGTTGGGCTTTTGATGAAGTTTTAGGATCATCTGTAAAAGAAGACGGTTCAATTATTATGGAAAATAATGCTATGTTCTGTGGAGATGCCATTGCTGGTTGGTCTACAAAAACTATGAAAGAATTTTAAGAGGTGATAATATGAAAAAAGCTGTTCATTATATTAATCAATTTTTTGCTGGAATTGGTGGAGAAGATAAAGCTGATTTTAAAGCTGAATTAAGAGATGGAAAAATCGGTCCAGGACTTGCACTTGCAAGTAAATTAGATGCTGAAATTACTCATACTGTTATTTGTGGAGATAACTATATAAGTTCAAATACACAACAAGCTATAGATGAAATTTTAACTATGTTAGAAAATATTGATTTTGATGTTTTCATAGCGGGACCTGCATTTCAAGCAGGACGTTATGGAGTTGCTTGTGGAAATATTTGTCAAGCTGTCGAAAAAAAATTTAAAGTTCCTGTTGTAACTTCAATGCATGTTGAAAATCCAGCAGTTGAAATGTTTAAAGCAAAAATGCCTATTTTTAAAGGTGGACATTCTGCTGCATCTGTTAAAAAAGATACAGAAAAAATGGCTCTTTATGTAAACAAGATATTAAAAGGCGAAAAAACAAAAGGTGCTGAAGCTGAAGGATATTTTGAAAGATCAATAAGATATCAAGTATGGTTAGAAAAGCCAGTTTCTGCTTCAAGACGTGGCGTAGATATGCTACTTAAAAAAATTAGAAACGAAAAATATGTTTCAGAACTTCCAATTCCTAAAAAAGAACTTATAGCTATTGCTCCAGCGATAAAAGATTTAAAAAATGCAAAAATTGCAGTTTTAAATACAGGTGGTATAGTTCCTATTGATAACCCTGATAGAATTCAATCTGCCTCTGCTACAAGATGGGGTCGATATGATTGTTCATCTATGGATAGACTTAAAGGTGGAGAATTTAAAACAATTCATGCTGGATTTGACCCAGCAGCTGCTGACGCTGACCCTAATGTTATAGTACCTTGGGATGTCCTTAAAGAAATGGAAAAAGAAGGTATTTTTGGAAAACTTCATGAATATTTTTATTCAACAGTTGGAACTGGAACTACACAAGCTGAAGCTAAAAGAATGGGTCAAGAAATGCTTAAACTTCTTCAACAAGCAAATGTTGATGGTTGTATAATGGTATCTACTTGAGGTACTTGTACACGTTGCGGTGCAACAATAGTAAAAGAAATAGAAAAAGCTGGTATTCCAATAGTTCAAATGTGTAATCTTGTTCCAGTTGCAATGACTGTTGGAACTAACAGAATAGTACCTACTATTTCAATACCTTATCCTTTAGGAGATCCTTCTACAAGTAAAAAAGAACAACATAAGCTTCGTTATAACAGAACTAAACTTGCTATTGAAAGTTTAACCAAAGAAATAACTGAACAAACTATTTTTAAAGAAATTTAATCTATACTAAATCATCTTTCTTATATAAAAAAATAAGCGGTTATGTATTTATAAAATACATTCCGCTTATTTTCATTATAAAACTATTTTAAAGGTTAGCTGTTTTAAAAAGTTTGCCATCTATTTCAACTTTTCTAAGCCTTTTTTCAAAATCAATCCTCTTAAGCCACACTTCTCTTTGACAACCTGTACATTTTAATTTTATATCTATTCCTGTTCTTAAAATTTCCCATCTGTTTGTTCCACAAGGATGTCCTTTTTTTAATACTATAATATCTGAAATTTTATATTTGTACATCTTTTCACCTTTAAATTATTTTTAAATATCTACTTGTGTAACGACATTTCCTCTATCCTCAGTTTTTTCAAATGTCCACACATAATCAATAGTCTTTCCTTCTTTTTTTAAATTTTTAATAAAATCAAGTTCTATTGGGTCTAATAAAATTGCAAGTCCACAAGATCTACTTACTTCTCTTGGAGTTGGAATTGTTTTAAATTTTTTTTCTAAAGTTTTAAGTTCTTTTTCAATTTGCATAGTATGACTAACAGTAGTAAATGTAAGTAATAAATATTTTTCTTCCATTTTAAGCCTCCCTATTTTAATTTTTTATATTTATTTTGTAAAATTAAATAAACTTCATCTTTACATTTTACAGTATCTAAAATATCAAGTGAAAAATCTTCTATAGTATAATTTTTCTTGTCGATTAATGAATACCCAGTATTACCAGTTAATAATATTTTATTTTTTAAAATATATATATTATTGTTATTACTATTAAGTTTTAATTCTTTTTCTAACTTTAAGTTTTTTGTTTCATACACTTGTAAAGAATCTGAGAGAATATAAATTTTTCCATTACTATATGAAATATCTTTTAAATTTTTAACAAAAATTTGATTTTTTATAGTATTTCCTTCAAAAAGATATAATTTTTCATTAGTTAAAACATATAAATTTTCATTTGAATCATTTACAAAACCCATATCTATAATAAATTCATTATAAAAAGTAAAATCATAAGATGTTTTTTTACTCTTTAAATTTAGGATATGAAATCTTGATTTAAAAGCATTATCATATTCTTTATAATCTGTATATATAAAATTTGAATTATCTTTTGAAAACTTTACATATACAGTAGCTAAACAATCTTCTTTTCTAAAAATTTCATTTAATGTTTCATCAAAAATAATAAACTTATTTTCACTAATTACGATTATTTTCCCATTTTCTATAAAAAAATCTTTTGCTTTATCTTCTAAATTAATTTCTTTTATTACTTCAAAATTTTTATTATACATAACTAAACTATTTTCAAAAAGTGCATATATAATATTATCATTCATTTCAATTTTTTTATATATAGGTATTTCTTTTTCTAATTTCTTACCCTTACTTTCTCTTGTAAGCTTATTTTTATTAAAAATGTATATATCTCCTTTAAAAAAACGAACTTTATCATATTTTATAGTGAAATTGAAATTTGTATTTTTATTAATACCATGATTATATACAAACATAGTTATAAAAAAAACAAAACAAAAAAATATAGAAAATACTATTAAAATTGGTTTTTTATATTTAAAAATTTTTTTCATATATTAAAGCCCTAACTCATCTTGCTTTCTTCTAAGTTTTGTTATTATATGATTTTCATCTAAATTAACCATATCAAGAGTTATAAGTTCATCTTTTTTTACATCACATTTAAGAGTTGTTTTTTTAGTAATCATTGCAATCGGAAGAAGATTTCTATTTTTTTGATCAAGATGACTTGTTATTGTTCCAAAAACGGATTTACCACCTATTCCTTCCAAAGTTTCTCCTTTTTTCAAATCTTTTTTTGCAACTGTAACGGTATCTGAAACTTGTCCTTTTTCAGGTACTATTGTTGATTCATGTTCTACAATTGCATTATATATAGTTATAGGAGTTTCAAGACTTGTCAAATGATATGGTCTATAAATAGCATAATTTGGTCCATCTCCCATTTTTAAATATTTCATAAGATCATGAACTTCATCACTATCAGTTGTAACTATTGCATAAACTCCTGGAGCAACTCCAAAAGCAAAATCAACAGTTTTGTAATTATTTAAAATTCCTCCTTGTTCTTTAAGCGAAAAAACTTTACTAAGTTCTAAAGGTGTTGTAGAAGGTCCATGACATCCTATAACGTCTGGAACGAATCCTAATGCATTTGCTGCACTTGTAAGTTCAATCATTGTGTTTGTTCCATCTATAAATCCTGCTAACATTTTAGGATATAATCCTTTTGATATGGCTTCTTCTCTTACATCATCTTCTGTTACATAGTAATTTAAAGGATTATTTTTTCCCTTTCCAACAGCTAAAAGTTTAAATCCTGCACCTAAAACAAAATCTGCCAAATCTAAAATAGCTCCTGGTTCATCTCCTGCAGAACCTGTATAAATAACATTTTTCTTTTTAGCATAATTATATAAATATGGTCCAATTACCGCATCACATTCAACATTAAGCATAATTGTATGTTTTCTATTTTCAATTGCTTCCATTGCTAAAATTGCACCAAAAGGAGGATTTCCTGTAGCATCAACTACTCCTTTTATATCAGGAATTTTAACTGAAATAGAATAATCATCAGAAACGACATACATTCCATTTTTAATAGAATTTTCTATTATTTTTAAATTATCACTAGTTGTAATATCACTTTTTCTAACTCCTGCAGAAATCAAGGCATCATAGGCTTTTTGAGGCTTTTCATCTACTACAATTGAGCTTTTTAATCCTTTTACTCTTGAAAGCTGATTAACAAGGCCTTTGCCCATTTTCCCAGCTCCAATTAATGCAAATTTTACTTCTTTATTTGCATTATATAAATTATTTAATTTATTTTTCATTCTTAACATAAAATTTTCCTCCATTTAATTATATAAAAATAATAACATCCTTATTTTACTACACTATAAAAATTTTATCAATTTTTTAAAAAAAATTTTTACAAAATTATTAATTTTAAATTCTAAATTTCTAAGTTTATATGTATTAAATAATAAAATTTACTTGTTTTATAATTATAATGTGGTATAATATTCAAAGGTGATACTATGAAGGAAAAATTTTTGAAATTTATTAAAGATTGTTATGGAGTTGATAAATTAAATAATATAATTTTGTATTTTGCAATTGGATTTTCAATAGTAAATATTTTTAAAAAAAGTTTTATTATTTCTGTTATATCCATTCTATTAATTTTTATATTTTTATTTAGAGCTTTTTCTAAAAATAAAAGAAAAAGAAGCATGGAACAAGTTAAATTTTTTACACTTATTTCTCCAGTATACGAAAAGCTTTTAAAATTTGCATCAAAAGATAGAAAAAACTATATATATTTTAAATGCAAAAATTGTAAAAAAGAACTTAGAGTTCCCAGAGGAAAAGGTAAAATAAAAGTAATTTGTCCATATTGTAAACATGAAGAAATAAAAAAAAGCTAAAACAATTAAAATAAAACTAAGTAAATTTATATTTTTACTTAGTTTTTATTATTTTTATAAAAAGTATATTAAAAATATTATATTTTAATTTTCTTTTTTTAAATCTAATTGTTTTATTTTTAAAAATTCATTATATGTTAATTCACTATTTTCTAAAGTTTTCCATTGAAAACTTACAACGTCTTTTTTTCCAAAAATATTTACACTTGCAACAGGAAGTGTAGATAATGTATTATTTTTTATTGAATAAACGACAAGTTCTTCAGTTGTTAAAACAACTAACATATCTTCATTTGGAGATATAAAATAATCTACAAAATCAGAATGTTTATTTTGAACAACTGATTTTTCAATTTTTTTTGCCTTACTTTCAAAAATATCAACTTTAGGTATAATATCTAGTTCAACCTCTGTTGAAATTTTTTTAGAAATATCATTAAAAATACTTTTAAAAATCCATCTACCATTTTCTCTTTTTATTCCAAAATTATACATATCCGAGCTAGTTATATTTTCATTAGAATATCCTAATTTTTTAAGCGTTTCAAAATATGAATTTTCTCCATTACTACCTGCGATATCATTTATAGAAAGTTTAGAATTTTCTTTAAAATTTTTAATTGAATGAATTTCATAAAATTTTTTTCCATTTTCATTATTTCTAGTTTCAAAACTTATATAATTTTCATTTAAAAAATTTATAACTGGATTATTAGCCTGTAAAACTTTTCTATTGGTTAAACTAATATAATCTTTAGTAAAATAAATGGAATTATTTGTATTAGAATTAATCAAAAAAAAATTATTATCTTTATTTACGAACAGTCCATCAATTTTATTAAAAGTAATTTTATTTTCTTTATTTTTTTGTATTAAAAAAGTTTTATATTCAACACCTTTTTTATTTTCACTTTTAAGACCTATTAAAAATGAAATTTCCCTATTTGTTGTTTTTTTTTCTTTATCTACATTTTTATTAAGTTTAACATTAACTTTATTTGATTCTTTTTTTAAAATATAATACTTTTTATCTTTTATCATTGCTATTGTATCATCATCTATAACTATAAATTCTTGATAATAATCAACTTTATCAGATATAGAAACTATTATAACATCTTCTTTATCAAGTTTTATTTTATCTGTTATAATCGCCTTTGAAGTTAAATAGTTTTTTAAATTAATATATCTAAATTTAAATTTTAAATCTTTAGCATATATATCTGAAAATAAAATTTCATTTTTTGTAATATAAAGTTTATGATTTTTATCATCTTTATCGTCATAATTTTTATCGTCATTTTCTAAAAGTTTAACAGAATCAACTTTCCAACTACCAGTTATCAAATAATCATGTGTTTGTGGTTCACTAATCATATAATTTATATCATTATATCTAAAAAAATTACCCCTTAAAACAAAAACTAACAATATAGTAAGGAAAAAAAGACTTATAAAAATGCCTCCAACTATAACTTTTTTATACTTCACTTATAACTTCCTCCTTTTCAAGTGGCAATTCTATTCTAACTACAGTTCCTTTAGATAAAACGCTCTTTATTATAAGATTTCCATTATGTGCCTTTACTATTTCTTCGCATATAGAAAGTCCAAGTCCTGTATGAGAATTGCTATTTGACCCTTTATAAAATTTATCTGTTACAAGGTTAATTTCTTCTTTTGAAATTCCACAACCATTATCTATAACTTCAATTACAGCAATATCTTTTTCTGTTTTTATATCAGTTAAAATAACACCACCATTTGAAGTGAATTTTAATGCATTATCTAAAATATTTATCAAAACTTGTTTTATTCTATCTCTATCTGCCATTACCATTACATGTTTATTTTCATCATAATTTATGATCATATCAATTTCTTTAGCAGTAGATTTAGGCATAAGTTGTTTGTTTATAAATAAAGCAAGTTCTGTAAGATCAAGAAGTTCTTTATTCATAAGCATACGACCACTACTTATTTCAGAAAAATCTAACAATTCATTTACCATATTCCCAAGTCTATCGCTTTCTTTTTCGATAATTACAAGTCCATCTTTTAAAAGTTTGTTATCTTTTGCCTCTGATTGCAAAGTAAAAGCCCAACCCTTTATTACAGTAAGAGGAGTTCTAAGTTCATGAGAAACGCTAGATATAAAATCTTTTTTTAATTGTTCCTTTTTTATTAAATTTTCACTCATAAGATTCATAGTCATACCAAGCTTTGCTATTTCATAATCTCCATTTTCATCTGCTTTTTCATTAAGCCTACCATCTGCTATCTTTAAAGCTACATTTGTTAATTTTTGAATAGGAGATATAATTTTTTTACTCATCAAAATACTAATACATATACTCATAGCTAAGACAAAAAATCCAAATAAAAAGAAAACTAAATATCTTTGTGTAATCATATTATCTATATTTTTCATAGAAATTATAAATCTTGCAACACCTAATTGTTCATTTCCATTAGTAAGTGGAATTGAAATAGCTATTTCATTTATTTTTGTTAAATTATTTTTATAAATTAAAGAATCATCTTTTCCTGATAAAGCATTTAAAACATCAGTAGAAGATAATACTTTACCTATATTATTTCCATCAACGCTATCAAGTAACACCTGTCCTGAGTTATTTAAAATTTGTACTTGTGAATAAACATCTTTATAGAAAGCTTCTTTATCATTTAAAATAACAGAAGATAAACTGGAATTTGCAAGATGTGTTTTGTATAAGCTAGTACTATATTTAGCTTGACTTTCCAAAATCCCTGTTGCTGATGAATAGTAATAGTTTTTTATAGTAAAAATTAAAAATATTTCAAAAAATATTACTATTAAAGAAATTAAAATTAAAAATTGAATCATAAGAGTACTTCTTATAGACTTTTTTGCTATAATATTTTTAAAAAATTTATCTTTTTTTAAAATATTTAATAACTTTAATTTGAATTCCATCTATATCCAGTCCCCCAGACAGTTTCAATATATTTTGGTTTACTTGAATTATCTTCTATTTTTGCTCTAAGCCTTCTTATATTTACATCTACAATTTTTATATCTCCTTCAAAATCAGAACCCCAAGTCATATCTAAAAGCTCATTTCTAGAAAAAGCCCTTCCCGGATTTGACATAAATATTGTAATTATAGAAAGCTCTGTTGGTGTAAGAACTATTTCTTTTTCTGCTTTATAAAAACTTTTTGAATATAAATCAAGTTTAAAAGGATAAAGCATGATTAAATCACTATTATCTTTTATAGATTTAAGTCTTCTTATTAAAGATTTTATTCTTAAAATAAGTTCTACAGGATTAAATGGTTTGCTAAGATAATCATCTGTACCACTTTCAAGTCCATTTATTCTATCTACATCTTGCGTTTTTGCAGTAAGCATTATTATTCCAATGTATGGAATTTTTTCTCTTAAAACTTTACAAACTTCAAAACCATCAATTCCCGGAAGCATTATATCCAATATTACAACATCAGGATTATATTTTAATGCTAAATCTAAACCTATTTCTCCGCTTTCTGCTTCTAAAACTGAAAATCCTTCTCTCTCTAAATTTATCTTAGTAAATAATCTTATATTTTCTTCATCTTCAATAAGTAATATTTTATTCATCTCTTTCTCCTTTTAAAAATACTAAAAAAATTTTATTTATACTAACCTAAATATAAGTATAGTTTAAATTCAAATAAATTTCAATAATAAAAATAAAAAAAGTCAAAAAATTGACTTTTTTTAAAAATAGATTATTATTAAATAAGATGCTAAAATAAATGGAACAAAAGCTATTTCATAATTTTTATAGTTTTTATAATCTTTATAGATTAAAATCTTTAATATATAAAACAAACTCGCAAGAACAAAGGAAAAAAGTCCAATAGTAAAAACAGTAAAACTATCTGTTGAAATTGAAACAAGTGCTAAAGCATATATATCCCCTATTCCAAAAACTTCTTTTTTATACATAATTTTAGATATTAAATAAATAAGTCCATATAAAACAACTGCTGTTAAAAATGCAAAAATAGAAATTTTAAAATACATTGCATAAAAATTTAAAATACTTATGATTATAAAAAATAAAACTACAACCACATCATAAATATATCTAATGTATATATCTGTAATAGAACATATATATAATCCAAAAAAGCAAAATAAATTTATAAAATATAAAATGTAATTTCTATCAAATATATATTTTATATAAAAACTAACAATTGTTATGATGATTAAATGCAATATATTAATTTTTCTAAAAATATTTTTAAAAGAAATAAATTTTAAATTTTTATCTAGTTTTCTAAAATCGACAACAGAAATTAGAAATATAAAAATTAAAATCAACGCTCCATTTAAAAATTGCATATATTAATATTTTCTTTCTATATTTGCTTTTTCCATTAAAGAGTCTATTCTTTCAACGTAAATTTCTTTTTCCTTTTCTTTTAAAAGAAGATTTTTTATTTCTTCTTTTACTTTTTCAAATTCTAATTGTTTTGGCTCAGTCTTTGATAAAAGCTTAATTAAATGATAACCGAATTGAGTCTTAACAGGTTCTGTTACTTCTCCTATTTTTGCTTTAATACAAGCATTTTCAAATTCTAAAACCATTTGTCCTTGTGAAAATTCTCCTAAATCTCCTCCTACTTCTTTTGAAGGACAAATAGAATTTTCTTTAGCTAAATCTTCAAAACTTTTTCCATTTTCATAATCTCTTTTTAACTGATTAGCTTTTTGTTCGCTTTCGACTAAAATATGTTTAGCTCTAAAAGTATATTTACTCATATATAAATTTTTATTTTCATCATAATATTTTTTGATTTTATCATCATCAACTACAATATTAGAAAATAAATCATTCAAATAATACTTTGCAAGAATAGAACGAGTAATTTCTTCCATTTCCTTTTTAAAAGCTTCAATTTCGTCAAATTTTCTATCTAAAGCATCAATATGAATAAGTTCTTGCTTTATTATTTCTTCACATAAAGTTTTCTTACCCTTTTCATTTTTAAAACTGATAGCTCTATTACCCATAAGCTCTATGAATCTATCTACATCACTTTCAAAAATCTCTTTTCCATTTACAATTGCCATAAGTCTATTTTCCATATTACATCTCCTTAATTAATTTTATTCCATCACTTTCAAATTTTATTTTTTTATTTTTCAAAAGTCTTCCTATTGCCTTCTTAAAAGAACTTTTACTTATACAAAACATCTGTTTTATTTTTTGTGCATCTGTTTTGTCATTTACAGATAAAAATCCTCCATTATTTACTAAAATATCATAGATTTTTTGTGCATTTTCATCTATTTCCATGTAAGAAATATTTGTTAAAAGTAAATTTAACTTTCCATCTTTTTTAACTTTAGAAACTCTAAATTTTACTGTTTCTCCTATTTCTAAAACTCCAACAATATCTTTTTTTTCAATCATTGCATCATATTTTTTGTCAACAGCAACAAATGCTCCATATTCTTTATTAATAGAGTAAATCACTCCATTTACCCAATCTCCTTGAACATATGGAGAATCAGAAGTTAAATAATCTCTTATTTTCATAGTAGCACATAATCTTTCTGATTTATCAATATAAAGAGCGACTAAATATCTTTTACCTCTTTCAACTTTCATACTTTGTTCCTTAAAAGGTAAAAAAAGTTCTTTATCAAGTCCCCAATCCAAAAAAGCTCCTATTTTAGAAATATCTGTAACTTCTAAAACTTCAAGATGACCAATAGAAATTTTAGGCTTTTTTCTTGTTGCAACAAATCTTGACTTTCCATCTTTATAGATAAAAACTTCAATTTCATCACCAACTTTATCACTTTCTAAAATTTCTTTTTTTGGTAATAAGATGTCTATTTTTTCATTTTTAATATCTTTAAAGCCCAAATATGCACCATTACTTTTAAATCTTTTTATAATAAGTTTTTGAAAATCTCCTAAATTATACATAAATACTCCTTTAAAATAACTTACTCATTTATTATAACATACAAAATAAAAAAATAGTATTAAAAATTTTAAAAAAATAAAAAAGTTAGATAAATTTTATCTAACTTTCTTATTTTAAATTATTTATTTATTTTTTCTTTTCTTTTTATTATAGCTTTTATAAAACCATCAAAAAGTGGGTGAACTTTATTTGGTCTTGATTTAAATTCTGGATGAAATTGACAAGCAACAAAATAATCTGCTCCATTATATTCAATTATTTCAGCAAGATTTAATTCTGGATTTATTCCAGAAAAAACAACGCCTTGTTTTTCTAATTGTTCTTTAAATTTATTATTAAATTCATATCTGTGTCTATGTCTTTCTTGTATTAAATCTTTACCATAAAGTTTTCTAACTTTAGTATTTTCTAACAATTTACAATCATAATTTCCAAGTCTTAAAGTACCACCTATATTTTCAATATCAAATTGACTTTCCATTAATGAAATTACAGGGTACTTTGTATGTTCATCTTTTTCGGTTGAATCTGCACCTACAAGTCCACAAACATTTCTTGCTATATCGATTATAGCAATTTGCATTCCAAAACAAATTCCAAAATAAGGAATGTTATTTTCTCTTGCATATTTACTTGCACTTATCATTCCTTCAACGCCTCTTCTACCAAAACCACCTGGAACTATTATACCATCAAGATCTTTAAATAATTTTTTAGAACTTTCTTCATCAACTTCTTCAGAATTTATCCAATGTATATTAACTTTATATCCATTTTTATATGAAGCATCAATAAGAGCTTGTGAAACTGAAAGATATGCATCATGTAATTGAACATATTTACCAACTAAACCAATTTCAATTGTATCTTTTGCATTTTTAATTGATTGTAACATTTCTTCCCAGTGATTATTATTTTTATCTCCCTTTAAGTTTAACTTATGCAAAATATAATCATCAAGTCCTTGCTTATGAAGTCTAACTGGTACTTCATAAATAAAATCAACATTTTCAGATTGAACAATAGCACTTTTTGGAACATCACAGAATAAGCTTATTTTATTTTTTATTTCATCAGAAATTTTTTCACTACTTCTAACAACAATAATATTTGTTTTTATTCCTTGACTCATAAGTTGTTTAAAAGAATGTTGTGTAGGTTTTGTTTTAAGCTCATCAGAGCCTGGAATTGTAGGAACTAAAGTTATATGAATAAATAAAACATCTTCTTTTTTATTTTCTGCATGAATTTGTCTTATAGCTTCTATAAATGGCAATGATTCAATATCTCCAACTGTTCCACCGATTTCTGTAATTATTATATCTGCTTTACTTTCTTCTGCAGCTTTATAAACATATCCTTTTATTCTATCTGTAATATGTGGAATTACTTGTACAGTTGAACCATTATAATCTCCACGTCTTTCCTTTTGAATTACTTCACTATAAATTCTTCCTGTAGTTACATTACTTCTTTGTGTCAATTCTTCATCGATAAATCTTTCATAATGACCTAAATCAAGATCAGTTTCAGCACCATCTTTTGTAACAAAAACTTCTCCATGTTGATATGGACTCATCGTACCAGGATCTACATTTATATATGGGTCAAATTTTTGCATAAATACACTAAATCCTCTATCTTTAAGAAGCCTTCCTACACTTGCTCCAACTATTCCTTTGCCTATTCCAGAAACAACTCCTCCTGTAATAAAAATAAATTTGCTCATTTTAATCCTCCTAATCTAAAGCTCTAAACATTTGTTCATAAGTTGGCAAATCCCAATTTTCTTTTGAAACTATTTTTTCAATTTCATCACTATTTTTTCTAATAAATTCAATAGTTTTTGGAATAAATTGATACATTTTATCTAATTTTTCTTCTTTATTGTTAAATTTTATTTGTTCAAATTCATTATATGAATTTATTGCTTCAAATAAATTATTAAGTAAATCATTTAATTTGTTTATTCTTAATTCTATTTTGTCATTTTTTAATTTTTCATTTAATTTAATTTCAAAATCTAACTCTTTCATACAAGATGGAATTACATCTTTATTTAGCATATCTATAACAGTTTTTATCTCTAATGTATAGGTGTTTAAAACATCTTCTAAACAAATATCAAAAATTGCTTTAAGTTCCATCTTATTTAAAATATTATTTTCTAAAAGAACATTGTAATCTTTAGATTCTTTTGCATACATAAGTGCATTATAATAAGTTTTACTATTTTGAAGTCCTCTTCTTTTTGCTTCTTCAATCCACTCTTTTGAATAATTATCTCCTGAATATAAAATTCTTTCAGATGAAATAAAAAGTTCTTTTAAAATTTCTTTTAAAGTAGATATTCTTTCATTTTTATTGCTAATATTTTTAATTTTATTTAAAATTAATTTAAGTTCTTCTCCAACTATTGTATTTAAAACAATATTGCAATCTGCTGCACTTTGCATTGAACCAAGCATTCTAAATTCAAACTTTCCACCTGTATATGCAAAAGGTGAAGTCCTATTTCTATCATCTGAATCTTTAGGAGTAAAAGATAAATTGTTTATATTAAAATCATTATGTTTTAATGTTACTTCTCTTTTTAAATCTAATATATCATATAATGTATTTTCTATTTCTGTTCCAAGATAAACAGAAATAATTGAAGGAGGTGCTTCATCTCCACCAAGTCTTAAATCATTTCTAACACTAGATGATGACACTCTAAGAAGAGATGAATATTTATTAACAGCAGATATTGTAGCAATCATAAAAATTGCAAAAATAAGTCTTTCTATTTCATCATCTACTTTAGGTATTTTAAATAAATTTTTTCCATAATTTGTAACTAAAGACCAGTTATTATGTTTTCCACTTCCATTTACACCTTTAAATGGTTTTTCATGTAACAAACATGCTAAATCGTGTTCATAGGCTGTTTTTCTTAAAATTTCCATTACTATTTGATTATTATCAACAGAAACATTAACATTATCATAAAGAACTGCTACTTCAAATTGTCCAGGTGCTACCTCATTATGTTCTGTTTTTGCATTTATGCCAAGTTTTTCTAATTTTTCATTAATACTATCATAATAAGACATAACACGTCTTGGAATAGAGCCAAAATAATGATTTAAAAGTTCTTGATCTTTAACAGCTTCTTTTCCAATTAAAGTTCTTCCTGTATTTATAAGATCTATTCTTTGTTCATAATATTTTCTATCTATTAAGAAAAATTCTTGTTCAAGACCAACTTTTACCTTTAATCTAAAAATTTTTTCATCTGATAATAAATTATAAAGTTCTGTTGCTTGTTTTGATAAAAAATCCATACTTTTTAACAGTGGTTGTTTTTTATCTAAACTTTCTCCATCAAATGAAACAAAAATTGAAGGTATATATAAAATATTATCCATTATAAAAGCATTTGCAGTACAGTCCCAATAAGTATAACCTCTTGCTTCAAAAGTCGAACGCATTCCACCATTTGGAAATGATGATGCATCTGGTTCACTTTTTAAAAGTTCTTCTCCAGAAAATCTAACTATAGGTAAATTTTCAAAAGACTTATCAATAAAATTTTCATGTTTCTTAGCTGTAACTCCATTTAATGGTTGAAACCAATGACAATAATGTGTTGCACCATTTTCAATAGCCCACTCTTTCATTGCATGTGCTATTATATCTGCAGAGTCTTTATCTAAAAGATCTTCTTTTCTAATTGCATTTTTCCATTTTAAATAAATTGGATAAGGAAGTTTTCTTTTCATTGCAACTTTATCAAAAGAATATTTCCCAAATTCTTTAATTCTGTCCATATTTCCTCCTAAAAAAAATTGGCTTTTTGTTTAACGCAAAATGCGGAAAAAAAAAACCAATTTTTATTTATAAATATTAAAATTATTATCTTGTATTACTATAATATAATAAACTATTTTTTTTAATTTGTCAATAGATTATATGAATTTTTTATTTAGAATTTCAAAAAATATATAAACTAAAAATTTTTTAAATTCTAGATCTTAATTTTAAAGATTTATATATTCTTTCTACAGAATAAATATAGGATGCAAGTCTTAAGCTTACGTTATATTTTTCTCTAGTTTTTAAAATTCCATCATATGCAAATAAAATTTTATATTCTAATCTGTTTAATACCTCATCTTTAGTCATATCCATTCCAGAAATATTTTGAATCCATTCAAAATATGAAGCGATAACGCCTCCTGCATTAGCTAAAATATCTGGAACAATTATTACATTTTTTTCTTCTAAAATTTTATCAGCCATATAATTAACCGGTCCATTTGCTCCTTCTACGATTAGTTTTGCTTTAACATTTTTTGCATTTTCTTCTGTTATAGAATTTTCTAAAGCACAAGGAATTAAAACGTCAACATCTAAAGATGAAAATTCTTTTTCTACTAGAAATTTTTTATTTTCATAATTTAAAAGACTTTTATTTTTTTCAAAATAAGAAACTAAATCTTCTACATCAAATCCTTCTTCATTGTAAATAGTATAAACTCCATATTCTTTATCAAATTCTGAAATAGAAACTATATTTGCTCCCATTTTTTGAAGACTTAAAGCAGTATTAGAACCAACATTTCCAAAGCCTTCTATTGCAATTTTAGATTTTTTTATATCTATATCTAATTTTTTTAAAGATTCTCTTGTAATATGAGAAACACCAACTCCTGTTGCTTCACGTCTTCCATAAGAGCCACCAAATTCTAGAGATTTTCCAGTAAAAGTTGCAATATTATTATTTCCTGTAAGATTTATATATTCATCAAGCATCCATGCCATAATTTTTTCGTTTGTATTTACATCTGGTGCTGGAATATCAAATCTATCTCCTATGTATTTATAAATTTCTCTAACATATCCTCTTGATAATTTTTCAAGTTCATTTTCAGAAAGCTCATTAACATCTACAACAATTCCACCTTTTGCTCCACCATAAGGCAAATGGTTAGCAGAACATTTTAAACTCATCCACATAGAAAGAGCTTTTATTTCATTTCTATTAACATTTTGGTGAAACCTTATACCACCTTTAAAAGGTCCAATTACATCACAATGTTGAGATCTATATCCTCTAAAAATTTTAATTTTTCCATTATCCATTTTAACTGGAATATTTACCTCGATAACTCTTTGTGGCTCTTTTAAAATTTCATATAAATCGCAAGAAACATTTAAAATATCACACGATTTTTTTAAAATTTTTTGAATACTTTCAAAAGGGTCTATATTTTTTTCTAAATTTTTCATACTATACATCTCCTATAAATAATTTTCCCATTGCAAATATAGTTTTTCTTTATCTTTACTAAGTTTAGATAAATCATTATAAATTTCTAAAGATTTAGCTTTATTTTCAAAAATATCAGGATCTTGAAGCAATTTATTTAACTTATCTATTTTTTCTTCTATTTCAAAAATTTCTTTTTCTATATTTTTTAATATTTCTTTTTTTTGACTTTTTTCTTTTTCTAATTGTCTTTTTTTCTTTTTTTCTTTATCTATTTCAGTTCTAGATATAGTTTTTTCTTCTATAAAATCTTTTTGATGAAGTTTTTCTAAAAAATAATCATAATTACCAAGATATTCTGTAATTTTATTTTCATTCAAATACCAAATTTTATTTACAACTTTATTTAAAAAATACCTATCATGAGAAATAGTAAGAACAGTTGCTGTATAATCAGAAATAGCTTTTTCTAATATTTCTTTACTTTCAATATCTAGATGGTTTGTAGGTTCATCAAGCAGTAAAAAATTAGAATTAGAAAGCATAAGTTTTAATAACTCAAGCCTTGCTCTTTCACCACCACTTAATTCTTCTACGCTTTTAAATATATCATCTTCTATAAAATCAAATTTTGCAAGATTACTTCTAACCTGAAAATTATTCATTTTTGGATAAGCATCCCAAAATTCATCAATAACAGAATTATTATTATTTAAAGTTTTTTGCTCTTGGTCAAAATATCCAATAGAAACTTTAGAACCTAAAATAGATTTTCCTTCTAAAGGATTTAACTTTTTACAAATAATTTTAAAAAGAGTTGTCTTTCCAGTTCCATTACTTCCTACAAGTCCAATTTTATCTCCTTTGTAGACATTTAAATTTATATTATCAAGTAAAATTTTATTATTAAATCCCATTTTTAAATCACAAATAGTTAAAACATCTCGTCCGGATTCAACATTTGGAGAAAGTTTTAATTTCATAGAATTTTTATAAATATTAGGATCATCTATTAAATCCATTTTAGAAAGAAGCTTTTTTCTAGCACTTGCTTGCTTTATAAATCTATTGTTACCATAATTTTCAAATCTTTCTATAATCTCTTGTTGTCTTTTAATTTCCTTTTTTTGTTTATCATAAATATGGCTATTTATTTCAAATTCTTTTTCTTTTCTAGAGACGAATTTATCATATGAACAATCATAAATTTTCAATTTTTTATTTTCAATTAAAAAAGTTCTATTACAAATTGAATTTAAAAAATATCTATCATGAGATATAACCATAACACTTCCTTTATAATCTCTTAAATAACTTTCCAAAAATTCAATAGATTTCATATCCAAATGGTTTGTTGGTTCATCAAGTAAGATTAAATCAGAAGGTTTAAGCAAAATTTTCGCAAGATTAAGCCTTGTTTTTTGACCTCCACTTAAATTATTAACAGATTTTTCAAAATCATCTTGTGAAAATCCAAGGCCCAAAAGAACGCCTCTAACTTTCGAATTATATGAATATCCATCTTTTTTTTCAAATTCTAGTCTTTTTTTTTCATATAAATCAAAAACTTCTTTTATATTTTCTTCACTTAAAGATGAATCTCCCATTTTAACTTCAAGATTTCTAAGATCTTTTTCAAGGTCAATTAAATTTTTAAAAACACTAAGAACCTCATTATAAACTGAATTTTTACTTTCATATGAAATATTTTGATGCATAATTGAAAAATTTATATTTTTTGAAAAATTTATATTGCCATCATCTGGTATTATTTCTTTCGTGATAAGATTAAATAAAGTACTTTTGCCACATCCATTATCTCCTACAATACCAATCTTATCTTTATCTGAAACGGAAAAAGTTATATTATCTAAAATAGTTTTTCCAATAAAAGATTTTTTTAAATTATTAACAGTTAAAATAATCATACTTATACGTTAACTCCTAAAAATAAATTTTAATTTAAAGCTTCCAATTTTACCTACTGCTAAAATAACACTTAAATATATAAATGCACATTGATGCCAAAGAATCGTAACATCAAGCATTCCATGCAATACAACTATAGAAGTAAGTGCTAAAACAAGTCTAAATAGATTTTTATGTTTTATATTATATACAATTCTACATATTGAAAGAAAAATTGGAGATACAATGATAATTCCAACAATTCCAAAATTTATAAGTACATCTAAAAGTATATTATGTGCATGATTTGCAGGATATGAAACAAACTGTGCATTTTGATATGCCATAGGACCAGATCCAAACAAAAATTTTCTTTTAAATAAAGAAATGGAGTTTTTCCAAATAATCATTCTTGAATCCATTGAATTTGCAATAAATTCATATCTTGGAAAAATTCTATTTGAAAAAATAGTAAGAGCTATAATTACTACAGATAAAATTGCAACAAAAACTAATACTTTTTTATTCTTTTTACTTAATGATAAAACCAAAGTTGCAATCAAAATAGTAGGAAGTGCAGTTCTATTTTCGGTCAAAAATAAAACTACAAAAGAAAGTGCACTTACAAACAAAAAATAAAGTCTATTATTTTTATTTTTATTAGATAAAAAATAATACATTGCTATTATTATGATAAATTCACAGATAGTAGCGTAATAATTTGTATTGAAAAAAGAAGATACCGGTCTATGTAAAGATAAGAAATCTATAAATTCATAAAAATCTAAATTATATATAAATTTTTTATACAAAACACTAACTATTGTTATTAAAAAACAAAATGCAGAAACTATCATATATAAATTTATAATTTTAGAAAATAAAATTCTATTTATTATCATTCTATAATACATAAAAAATATAACAAATTGAAATAATATAACTGATACCCCTATACCATACATATTTTTATTACATATAGCTACTACAAATGTAAATAATAAAAACAAAAAAATATTTTTAGAATACTTAGTCGATTTTATTACATTAATGATTTTTCCACTTGATAAAAGATAAAAAAATACTATATTCAAAGAAACTACTGAAATATAAAAAGGCAAAAAAATAGTAAATGCAAGTATTAAAATAATAAGTTCATCAATATTCAAATTATATTTTTTTAATAAATCATTAAAATAATTAACAAAAATCATAAAATCTAGCCTCTCATAAGATAATTAAAGCTTATATACAAAACTGTACATCTTAAAACATTATAGCACAAATTAAAACAAAAAAAAACTCCTTATATTTTTTCTAAACTATTAAAACTTATCATTTTAAATTTTAATAAAAGAAAAACTAAAGAGTCTTTAAAAATATATTAAATACTAAAAATTTTATTTTATTCCTTGATAATCTTTCAAATTATTCATATAATATGTAAGAGTTAATAAACTTCCATCAAGATGAACATTTTCAAGAACAATATTTTCAGGTAATTTTAAATCTATAGGAGCAAAATTCCATATTCCTTTTATGCCAGCAGATACCAATTTATTTGTAATTTCTTGTGCATCTCTTGCAGGAATCGAAAGAATTGCTATATCAACATTTTCATTAGAAACAAAATCATAAAGTTTTGAAACGTCTTTTACAACTACATCATTATGTTTTGTTCCAATTATTTCACTAGAAACATCAAAAATACCAGTTACTTTAAATCCTTTTCTTCTAAAACCACTATAATTTAAAAGGGCACTACCAATATTTCCAAATCCTACTATAACAACATTGTAAGGTCTATCAACTCCCATTATTTTTTCAAGTTCAATTTTAAGTTCTTCAACATTATAACCATAACCTTGTTGTCCAAAAGCACCAAAATGGTTTAAATCTTGTCTTATTTGTGAAGCTGTAAGTCCTGTAATCTTACTTAATTCTTGAGATGAAACTCTTATTATTCCTCTATCACCTATCAATTCTAAATATCTATAATATTTAGGTAATCGTTTTATAACGGCTACAGAAACTTTTTCGTTAAGCATAAACTTTCCTCCTAAAAACATAAAATTATACAGATATATAATATTTAATTATATATATTATAACACTACTCAATAATATATTCAACCATTATTTCAAACTTTTTAAAATTTTTATTGAACTTTAATACTTTTTTATCATTAATTTTTATCAAATATTTATTAAATTTAATTTCATAAGATTATTTATTTATATTTTATTGTATATCTATGTAGGTTTATTTTAAAATAAATTAAATTTGTAAATAAATTTTGATAATATTTATTTACAAATAATGAAATTTATTGTAATATGTATCTAGAGGTGATTTATGTGAATAATTTAGATTTAATACAAAAAAATATTATTTTCAAAGGTTTTAGTATAAATGAATTAAAAGAAACTTTTTTATCCATTTCTTATTATGAAAAAAATTATAAAAAAAATGATATAATTGTTAAACATAATGAATTATTAAAATATTTTGGTATTATAACAGAAGGTAAAATTGCAACTTCAAACTTTGATTATTTCGGTAATAGAAATATATTAACTGTTTTTGAAAAGGGACAAAGCTTTGGAGAAGCAATTGTTTGTATGAAAATAAATTTTCCTCATGAAATAATTTCAATGAAAGAAAGTTCTATATTATGGATAGATTATGAAAGTTTAAAAAATTCAAATAATTGTAACAAAATATTAAATAATCTTTTAATATTGATTTCTAGAAAAAATTTAATTTTAAATCAAAAATTAAATGTACTTTCAAAAAGAACTACTAGAGAAAAAATACTTTCATACCTTACTAATCAAAAAAATTTATTTAAAACAACTGAAAATATAGAAATAAATCTAAATAGAAACGAAATGGCAGATTATCTTTCATTAGATAGAAGCAATTTATCAAGAGAACTTGGAAAATTAAAAAAAGAAGGTATCATAGATTTTAGTAAAAATAAATTTAAGCTACTTTAAAATAAAAAAAGGTGCAACTATTTTAAATTGCACCTTTTTTATTATTCACTTTTATAAATTACAACTGGTGTATTAATTTCAACATTTTCATAAATTTTCTTTACTTTTTCAAATGGTGTGTTTATACATCCATAACTTCCTTGTGTTTTATATATATTTCCTCCAAATTGTCCATGTCTCCAGTTTGCATCATGTATACCAACGCCAGTCCAATTTATTGGCATCCAGTAATCAACATGTGTTACATAATCATATCCTGCAGGAGTTAGTCCTTTAAGATTTTTGCCATTTTCCCTACTCCAAACTTTCATAAATCCAACTGGAGTTTCAACATTTTTTGAAGTATCTCCTGTTACAACATCTGTATCAAGTAATAGATCTCCATTTTTATAAAACCACATATGTTGTCTAGTTAAATCTATTTCTATATAGGTATTTCCAAAGTCGCCATCTTTATTATAAAAAAGCCCTCTATTCATAAAAACAGGTTCAATATCTTCTGATTGAAATGTAAGCATTTTTTCAACAAGTAAATCTTTTGTTTTTTCAACATCAATTTGCCAGCCGTATATTCCATCTTTTCCCGGAACTAACACTTCTCCTTTACCTGTAGTTTGAAATTTTCTGTCAATTTTAAATGTATCATATTTTATAGCTAATTGTCTAACATATTCTTTAACTTTTTGTTCATCTGGTTTTAATTCACCATCAGAAAATGTAAATACATTTGATAAAGATTGTCCTTCTAAAGTTTCTTTTACTTCATCTATAGATATATTATATTTAAGTTTTGAAATTTTTTCATATTTCTTTACAGCTTCTTTTAAGCTTTCATCATCTTTTTTAATCTTGGGTTCTTCAGCTATTGTACTCATATCTAAAGAATCTTTTCTTTCTGAAATTGCAACTAAAATAGCTTCTTTTAATTTTTCTTTAGTTGTAAAGGTACCTAAAACTTCATCTTTAATAACATATTGTCCATCTTTAAATATGATTTTTGCATCTTCTGGATGTTTTAGTCCCTTTAATACCAAAGTATTTTTCAAAAAATCTTCAAATTTTTTATCATCATAACTAACTTCAACATCAAGCTTTATATCTCTAGTTGTAAAGAAAGAAATAGGCCATAAAAATTGGTTTTGTAATAATTTTTTGCTACCCAAATAATTTTCTTTGTAATTAATTTTTTCTGGTTTAAAGAAATCACTTTTACCATCTGAACGATTAAGTTTTATTGAATAATCTGTCCAATCTTTATTAAAAACATCATCTATCATTAAATATCCTACTTTATGTCCGTTTAATTTAGTATGTGGTAATGCTACAAATGAAAAGATTATAACTCCTAACAAATAAATGCTTATAAATAAAGAAATCAAAATTATAGCTAGTCTTTTTAAAATCTTATTTTTAGAAGAATTACTAGTCTTCTTTACTTTTTTTATCAAAACTTGCCTCCTTATTACTATTACATATTTTTATATTTTTATTAAAACTTATCTTTAATGATACGCTTTAATTTTATCATAAATTATTTTAAAAGTAAAACAAAGAAGATTAAAAAAATAAAAAAATAAATTTTATAATACAATAAACATAAAATCACACACAAAAAAATATCTTATATAATTAAAAGAATAAATAAATTAATTAGATATATTTTTAAATCTTATTATATTTGTAATTATCTTACATTTTACAAATACAATTTATATTTTTTTATAATTTTCTTTTAAATAATCTATAAACACAAAATAATCTTTTTATTTTATTTATATACTCTTGTTTTTATTTTTATAAAAGTTTATAATATAAAAAGTAAGGAGGAAAATAAATGCTTAATATTGTTTTAATTTCTGATTCTACTGGTGAAACAGCTGAGCAGTTAGCAAAGGCTGCACTTGCTCAATTTTCTAATGTTGAGTACAATTTTAAAAGATTTTCTCATATAAGAGAGTTTCCAAATCTTTCTGAAATTTTAAACAAGTGTAAAGAAACTAATGATACTATACTTTTTTATTCTTTAGTTAATTCTTCTCTTTTAGATTATACTAAAAAATTTTGTCAATTACACTCTATAATAAGTGTTGACTTACTTTCAAGTTCTATTTTAGCTATACAAAGAGTGACTAATAAAACACCAGGAAATACCCCTGGTGCTCTTAGAAAATTAAATGAAGAATATTTTAAAAGGATTGACTCTATTGAATTTGCAGTAAGATATGATGATGGTAAAGATCCAAGAGGAATTTTAATTGCTGATTTAGTTATAATCGGTATTTCAAGAACTTCTAAAACTCCACTTTCAATGTATCTTGCAAATAAAAATATAAGAGTTGCAAATATTCCATTAGTTCCTGAAACTACTGTTCCAGAAGAAATTTATAAAATTTCACCTAAAAAAATAATAGGTCTTACAAATTCGCCTGAAAAATTAGAAACTATAAGAAGAGAAAGACTTAAATCTTTAGGTCTTCCTAATGATAGTATTTATTCAAATTCTAATAGGATACTTGAAGAACTTGAATATTCTAACAGAATAATGAAAAAAATAGGTTGTCCTATAATAGATGTATCTAACAAAGCAATCGAAGAGACTGCTGATATAATTTTAAAACATCTATTAAAAATTAATAAGTAATTGGAGGAAAAAATGAGTAAGTTTATTTACAATTTTAACGAAGGAAATAAAGATATGAGGTCTTTATTAGGTGGTAAAGGTGCTAACCTTGCCGAAATGACAAATATTGGATTAAATGTTCCTTTTGGTTTTACTATTACTACTGAAGCTTGTAGCAATTTTTACAAAGATGATGAAAAAATTTCAGATAGCTTAATCGAAGAAATTAAATCACATATAAAAGATTGTGAAAAAAAGCTTGGTAAAAGTTTTTCAAGTACAGAAAACCCTCTACTATTTTCTGTAAGAAGTGGTGCTGTTATATCAATGCCTGGTATGATGGATACAATATTAAACTTAGGTCTTAATGATAAGTCTGTAATTGGCCTTGCAAATTCTACTAACAACGAAAGATTTGCATATGATAGTTATAGAAGATTTATTCAAATGTTTAGTGATGTAGCTTTAGAAATTCCAAAAGTTTATTTTGAAAATGAAATTGAAAAAATTAAAGAAGAAAAAAATATTAAACTAGATACAGAATTGACTAAAGAAGATTTAAAAATTTTAGTTGAAAAATTCAAAAAAATTTACCTTTCAGAAACTGGTAAAGAATTCCCACAAGATCCAACAGAACAACTAATTATTGCAATTAAAGCTGTTTTTAAATCATGGATGAATCCTCGTGCTAAAGTGTATAGAAAATTAAATAATATTGATGACTCTTTAGGAACTGCGGTAAATGTACAAGCTATGGTATTTGGAAATATGGGAAATACAAGCGGAACAGGTGTTGCTTTTTCAAGAAATCCAAGTACTGGAGAAAATAAATTATTTGGAGAATTTTTAATGAATGCTCAAGGAGAAGATGTTGTTGCCGGTATAAGAACTCCTGAATCAATTCAAAAATTAAAAGATATTATGCCAAATGTTTATGATGAATTTTTAAAAATTGCAAAAATTCTTGAAAAACATTACAAAGATATGCAAGATTTGGAATTTACAATAGAAAAAGGTGTTTTATTTCTTCTTCAAACAAGAAATGGTAAAAGAACAACTAATGCTGCTATAAATATCGCAGTAGATTTTGTAAATGAAGGACTAATAACAAAAGAAGAAGCTATTTTAAGGATTGAACCAAAAAGTCTAGATCAACTACTTCATCCTGTATTTGATAGCGAAACTTTAAAAAACACTCCTATAATTGCAAAAGGACTTGCTGCATCTCCAGGTGCTGCAAGTGGTAAGGTATATTTTCATTCAAAAGATATTGTTAAAGGAGTAAAAAATAAAGAAAAAGTTATTTTAGTTCGTCAAGAAACTTCTCCTGAAGATATTGAAGGTATGGTTGAAGCTGAAGGCATATTAACTGCTAGAGGTGGAATGACATCTCATGCTGCAGTTGTTGCAAGAGGAATGGGTAAATGTTGTATTGCTGGAGCTAATGATATAAAAGTTGATGAAATTGAAAAAGTTATTAGAGCTAATAATTTAGTTATTCATGAAGGCGAAGTTATATCTTTAGATGGAAATACTGGTATAATCTACAAAGGTGAAATAGAAAAATTAAGTCCAAAACTTACAGGAAATTTTAAAATTTTCATGGACTGGGTAAATGAAATAAAAGATTTAGGTATTAAGGCAAATGCTGATAATCCAAGAGATGCTAAACAAGCTATTGACTTTGGTGCTGAAGGTATAGGTCTTTGTAGAACAGAACATATGTTTTTCGATAAAGAAAGAATTCCTGTTGTAAGAGAAATGATTCTTTCTAAAACTTTAGAACAAAGAGTTAAAGCTTTAGAAAAAATAAGACCAATGCAAGAAAAGGACTTTTATGATATTTATTGTGTTTTAAAAGAAAAACCAGCTACAATAAGACTTTTAGATCCACCTCTACATGAATTTTTACCTTATGAAGCTGAAGATATTGTAAAACTTGCAACAGATATGGATATTTCAGAAGAATATCTAAGAGATGTTATTTTGGAACTAGAAGAAGTAAATCCTATGCTTGGTCATAGAGGATGTAGACTTGCTGTAACTTTCCCTGAAATATATAAAATGCAAGTAAAAGCAATAATAACTGCTGCATGTAAAGCTCAAAAAGATTTAAATATTTCTATTACTCCACAAATAATGATTCCATTAGTTGGAGATGTAAAAGAATTACAATATGTTAAAAAAGAAATTATTGAAGAAATAGAAAATACATTAAAAGATTTAAATGAAACAATAAAATATAAAATAGGTACAATGATTGAAATTCCAAGAGCTGCACTTTTAGCTGATGAAATTGCAACAGAAGCTGAGTTTTTTAGTTATGGAACAAATGACTTAACACAAATGACTTTTGGTTTTTCAAGAGATGACGCTGGAAAATTTTTAAATGAATATGAAAATAAAAAAATCTTTGATTTTAATCCTTTCTCTAAATTAGATCAAAAAGGTGTTGGAAAATTAATAAAGATGTCATTTCATCTTGGAAGAGAAGTAAATCCTAAATTAAGTGTTGGAATTTGTGGAGAACATGGTGGAGATCCGGACACAATAGAATTTTTAAATTCTATTGGAATTGATTATGTATCATGTTCCCCATTTAGAGTTCCTATTGCAAGACTTGCAGCTGCAAGAGCAAAAATAAAGCAACAAAAAAACAAATAATTCAAAACAAAAAAGCAATTAAGATTTTTTCTTAATTGCTTTTTTGTTAAATTTTTATATCTAATATTTTTTAAATATTATACATTTTATATTATAAAATCAATCTAGTTAATTATCTTTTAAGCTTCAAACTTATCATATTTTCCATATAATTCATCTAAATAACAAACTGCAAAAATATCAGGTCCAGTATGACAACCTATAACTGCATCTACAGTATAAATTTTTACATCATCTACATCAAGTTCATTTTGTAAAAATTCTTTTAATTCTAATGCTTTATTTTCACAATCACCATGAAATACAAATAAAGTTTGTTTTTTCAAAACATCTATATCAGCTATATGTGATTTTACATTTTCAAATAACTTTTTATTTAAATTTTTCTTTCCCCTTATTCTATCTACAACCCTTAAAGTACCATCTTCTTTACTAACATCTAAAATCGGACATACATTTAAAAGATTACCTAAAAAATATTTAGTTTTACTAAGTCTACCACCTCTATAAAGATATTTTAAATCTTCAACTGTAAAAGCGTATCTTATATGTTTTTTTAAAAAATTTAATAATTTTAAAATCTCATCTAAACTTTTATTTTCTCTAATCATCTTAGCAGATTTTATAACCATTGAACCATAACCAAAAACAGCATTAAAACTATCTATTAATTCTATTCTTGCATCCATTTCTTCTAGCACTGCATTTTTAGCCATAATAGCAGTATTATATGTACCAGTTATTCCAGAAGATAAAGAAATATATAAAACTTCATTTCCTTTTGAAACTTCTTGTTTAAATTTATCATAATAATCTTTGTAAGTTACTTGAGATGTATTAAAAACAACTCCTTCTTTCATTTCTTTAAAAACTTTTAATCTATCTATATTTTCACCCAATATATATTCATTATCGCCGTCAGAAATTGCCATAGTAAAAACAGTTATATCATACTTTTCTATCAAATTTTTTGGAATATCAGCTCCCATATCACAAAATAATTTTATCATAATTCCTCCTAATTGAAAATAAAAAAAAATTCCCTATATATAATAACTTATTTTTATTTTTTTTTCAAGCAAAAACAATTTTAAACATTAAAGTGTTATTTAAATCTAATAAATATATTCTTTAACTTAAGTTTATATATTTTATAAATATAAAAGCTGATTTTATCATATGTAAAAATCAGCTTTTAAATATTTTATTAAATTTTAATTTGTAATTACAAGCTTTACTTTTAAATCAAACTTATTTCTTGGAACTTTTTGTATAATTTGTTCTTTAAAACAAAGAGATATTGTATATCCTTTAAAATCTTTTAAATATCTATCAAAATAT
Organism: Tissierellia bacterium KA00581; assembly: GCA_001552895.1. Lineage (GTDB taxonomy): Bacteria > Bacillota > Clostridia > Tissierellales > Peptoniphilaceae > Parvimonas. Next base: position 61,127 of record KQ959659.1, on the reverse strand, counting down.
CCTTTGCCAAATCCTATTCTAAAATTTTCTTTATCAAAACAAACTCCTGGTACCAAAATTAAATCAATATTTTCCTTTTCTATTATATTTTCCTTAATCTCTTTTGGAGTTTTAATACCATAATAACCATCAACTAATTCATTAATTGAATTAAATTTATAAAAAATCATCTCTTTAGTTTGTTTATTACATATTGGTGAACAAACTATTTTTTTTTCACTTAATAATTTTTTTATTATTGGATAAGTATCAATTTCTGTCCCAAAAGATATTGTAAGAGCTATACATTTTGACTTTTTAAAAAATTCATTTTCAAATAATTTTTTATATAAAATATTTTCATATTCTTTTTTCTCAAAAGCAGATATTTTTTTTAATTTATTTTGAATTTCTTTTCTTAAAAATTTTTTATCCATAATTAAAAATCCTCAATACACATTAAATTTCTTACTTCTCCTACAAAATAAAGAGAACCAAACGCTGATATAATATCATCTTTTTTTGCTATTTCAAATGCTTTTTTTATTGCTTGTTGATAATTTTCAAATGAATAAACTTCCTTTTTAGTTAATCCTTGTATTATTTCTTTTAACTTTTCAGATTTCATAGCTCTTTGTGAATCTGGTGTTACTGTTAAAAATACATCAAATGTAGGGATAATTTTTTTAAGCATATCATAATAATCTTTATCAGCTAAAACTCCAAAAATTGCAATTTTTTTATTTTTTTCATAATATACATTGATATTTTTAACAAATTTATCAATTCCATCAACATTATGTGCTCCATCTAAAATAAAATCTGGTTTTCTTTTTATTATTTCAAATCTACAAGGCCATATAACATTTTTAAATCCATTATAAACACTTTCATCTGAAATTTTAATTTTTTTATCTTTAAGATTTAATATAGCTTCAAGAGATAAAGTTGCATTTTTTATTTGATGATTTCCTAATAAAGCTATTTTTAAATTTTTATAATTTTTATAATTTATAATTTCTCCATTGGTATTATTTTCTAAAATTTCAATTTTTTTTAAATCATTAGTAAAATATTTAACATTTTTTTCTTTTGCGATATTTAAAATAGTATCCATTACTTTTTTATCTTGAGAGTATAAAATCAAATCAGAACCTTTTTTTATAATACCAGCTTTTTCTGTTGCAATAGATTCTAATGTATTTCCTAAAAATTGTTGATGATCAAAACTAATTGAAGTTATTAAAGTTAAAAGAGGATTTTTAATAATATTAGTTGCATCAAGTCTTCCTCCAAGTCCTACTTCAAGCACAACAAAATCACAATTTTCTCTATAAAAATATAAAAATGCAATTGCTGTTATAAGTTCAAAATCAGCAGGGAAAACTTTAAGTTCTTTCGCTTTTTCTCTTACTTCTTTCATTAAATCTAAAAGTATATCTTCTTTTATATTTTCATTATTTATTCTTATTCTTTCTTCAAAATTAAAAATAGATGGAGATGTGAAAAGTCCAACTTTATATCCTTGTGAAATTAAAACCGAATTTATAAAAGAACTACAGGAACCTTTACCATTGGTTCCTGCAATATGAATTATTTTCAATTTGTCTTGTGGATTATCAAACTTTTCCATAAGTTCTATCATATTATTTAATCCCATTTTAATTCCACTGCACACCTTTCCTCTAAGTTTAAGCATAGCAGTTTCGTAATTCAATTATTTTACCTTCTTTCTTGCTGCAATTAAACATTTTTCAGCTAAAACAGATGTAGTTATAGATCCAATACCACCAGGAACAGGATTTATAAAACTTGCAATTTCACTTACACTTTCAAAATCAACATCTCCTGTAACTTTTCCATTTTCATCATAATTTGTTCCAACGTCAATTACAATAGCTCCTTCTTTGACAAAATCTTTTGTAACAAAATGAGCTTTTCCTATAGCTGAAACTAAAATATCAGCATTTTTACAAACCTTTTGTAAATCTTTGGTCTTACTATGACAAATAGTAACTGTTGCATTTTTAGAAAGTAAAAGCATGGCAACTGGTTTTCCTATAACATTACTTCTTCCTAAAACAACAGCTGTTTTTCCTGTTAAGTCTAAATTATAAAATTCTATCATTTTCATAACTGCAGCTGCTGTACATGGAATAAAACTATCTTCTTTTGGATAAAAAACTTCTCCTATATTATATGGACTAACTCCATCAATATCTTTTTTAGGATTAATAGTCATACCAACTAAATCATCATCTATCTGTTTTGGAAGAGGTCTTAAAAGCAAAAAACCATCTATATTATCGTCATTACCAATTTTTTTTAATTCTTCTATAAAGTCTTTTTCAGTTATATTTTCATCAAAATGAAACTTTACGCACTCAATACCTAAAGATGATAAAACCTTTACAGCGGCATTTTCATAACCAATCGAAGCTGAAGAATCTCCAACTCTAATAAATCCACAAGTTGTATTTTTTCCTTTTTTATTTAACTCTAATACTCCATTTTTTATCTTTTCTTTAAGGTCAATAGCTACATCTTTACCTTTCATTATAGTAGTCATACATGCCTCCATATATTATTTCAAAAAACTATCAAAAATTTTTTTAAAAGATTTTTCTAAATTTTTACTTCCTTGATCTAAAAATTTAAAAGCCTTTTGATTTATATTATTTACATTTTCTTTGTTTTTCATAAATGAAGTATTTGCAAAAACACTTAAAGATGCCCCTTTAAGTGCACCTTGTAAAAATACAGCTCCTGTTGCAACATCTCCAATTACACTTTTATTTCCAATTTCTGTAAGTCTTTCTACAAGAAAACTTACATTATATACTTTTTCCATTATATCTAATGGAACCATAGCAGCTTTATATAAATTTTCTTCTAATGCTTCTTTTTTTAACTTCTTTTCTTCTTCTGTATTTTTAGGCATTTTATAGCATTTAGAAAGTGGATAAAAAGCATCTGCATCTTTTTGTACTAATTCTTTTAATTCTTCAATCAAAAGAGAATATTTTTCTAATTGTAAAAGTATTTCCTCTTGAACGTCTTTATACTTTTCATTTCCAGTTGTATAAATAGCATCCATATTTAAAAGTGCAACTCCTATAGCACCTACAAGGGCGGATGCTCCTCCGCCCCCCGGTACTGGTTGTTTGTCTTTTAGTTCATTAAGGAAAGTACTTATGTTTTTTTCACACATTTTTTCTTGCATAATCATTTCCTCTTTAATTCTACTAGAATAAACCTACTATTTTACCATCTGGTGTAATATCAATATTATTTGCAGCTGGAACTTTTGGAAGTCCAGGCATAGTCATAACATCTCCACTATAAACTACTGCAAATCCTGCACCAGCAGCAATCTTTATATCTTTTATATTAATCTTAAAACCTTCTGGTCTACCCAATTTTTTCTTATCATCTGAAAAAGAATATTGAGTTTTAGCCATACAAATAGGTACATTTTTAAAACCTAAATTTTCAATTGTTTTAATTTTCTTTTTAACTCCAACAGAAAATGTAACTCCACTTCCTCCATAAACTTTAGTAACAAGCTTATTTATCTTTTCTTCTATTGAATCTTCTATATCATAAATTTGATTAAATTCTTTTTCATTTTCAGCAAGTTTTACAACTTCTTTTGCAAGTTCTATTGCACCTTCTCCACCTTTTGCCCAAACATCTGAAAGAACAACATTTACTCCAAGTTCTTTACACTTATCTTCAATCAATTTAATTTCAGCATCTGTATCAAGTGGGAATTTATTAATTGCAACAACTGATGGTATACCGAATACATTTTGAATATTTTCAACATGTTTTAAAAGATTTGGAAGACCCTTTTCAAGAGCGACAAGATCTTCTTTTCCAAGTTCTGTTTTATCAAGTCCACCATGCATTTTTAATGCCCTTACTGTTGCTACTATAACTACTGCATTTGGTTTTAATCCTGAAAATCTACATTTTATATCTAAAAACTTTTCAGCTCCTAAATCCGCACCAAAACCTCCTTCAGTAATTACATAATCAGAATATTTTAAAGCAAGTTTAGTTGCTATTGCACTATTACAACCATGAGCTATATTTGCAAAAGGTCCACCGTGAATAAAAGCAGGAGTATGTTCTAATGTTTGAACTACATTAGGTTTAATAGCATCTTTTAATAGTGCAGCCATTGCACCATTTGCCTTTAAATCTTTAGCAGTTACCGGTTCACCTTTTCTATTGTAAGCAACTATAATTCTTCCAAGTCTTTCTTTTAAATCCATTAAATCATTTGCCAAACACAAAATAGCCATAACTTCTGATGCTACAACTATTTCAAATCCATCTTCACGAGGAACACCATTTGTTTTACCATGTAATCCATCAACTATAAAACGAAGTTGTCTATCATTCATATCAACAACACGCTTTAAAGTTATTGTTCTTGCATCTATATCTAATTCATTTCCATGATTTATATGATTATCAACAAGTGCAGCAAGTAGATTATTTGCAGCTCCAATAGCATTAAAATCACCTGTAAAATGTAAATTTATATCTTCCATAGGAACAACTTGAGCATATCCTCCTCCAGCTGCACCACCTTTAATACCAAAAACAGGACCTAAAGAAGGTTCTCTAAGAGCTAAAGAGGTTCTTTTACCGATTTTGTTTAATCCATCTCCAAGCCCTACAACAGTTGTAGTTTTTCCTTCTCCTGCTGGAGTTGGAGTTATAGCAGTAACTAAAATAAGCTTACCATTTGGTCTTTTTTCATAATCTTTCAATTGATGAATATTTATTTTTGCCTTATAATTTCCATAAAGTTCTATTGCTTCTTCTGGAAATCCTAAATAATTACAAACCTCTTTGATAGGTTTCATTTTTGCTTCTTGAGCTATTTGAACATCTGTTTTCATAAAATACCTCCTCATATTGGTAAAATTTTGAATTAAGGAATTCTTTTGTTCCTCTTATTTAGTATATAACTTATTTAATAAAATGTCAATGATTTTTAGTATAAAGATATTTTTAATTTTAACATTTTTTTATTTTTGTTATAATTTAATCATTTTTTTATATTTTAATTAATTTTTTTGAATATAAAACATAATTTAATCCATCGTAATCTATATATTTGTAGTAATCATAAACAATTTATATGTTAAATGTTAAAAAATAAATTATTATAGTAAAATTAAATTTGTATTATTAATAAATTTTATAAGTAATTTTTTTGAAATAATATAACTATATGACTTTAATTCTTATTTTTTTTAATAAATCTTTGTAAAAAAATGAAAATTAGAATTTTATTTTATATTATTTAATTAATAATAAAAAAAGGCACAAAAAAATTCCTCATAAGAGGAATTTTTGATAATATTATTGATAATTATAAACTACTTTAATTCTACAGTAGCTCCAACTTCTTCTAATTTAGCTTTCATTTGTTCAGCTTCTTCTTTAGAAACTCCTTCTTTAACAGCTTTTGGTGCGTTATCAACAACTGCTTTAGCGTCTTTTAATCCTAAACCGCTTAAATCTTTAACAGCCTTAACAACTTTCATTTTTTCATCTCCAACAGATACTAAAATTACATCAAATTCTGTTTTTTCTTCTGCTGCTGGTGCTGCTGCTCCAGCTGCTGCTCCACCTACTACTACTGGTGCAGATGCAGAAACTCCAAATTTTTCTTCTGCTGCTTTTACTAATTCATTTAATTCAAGAACTGACATTTGTTCTATTGCTTCTAATATTTGTTCTAAATTCATAATTAACCTCCTAAATTTTTCAAGCGACTATACGGCTTGTTCTTGTTCTTCTTTCTTTTTTCTTAAAGCATCTAACATATAAACAAAGTTTGAAACTGGAGCTTTGAAGCTTCCAAGTAACTTTGCGATAAGTACTTCTCTTGAAGGAATATTTGCAACTGCTTTAACTTCTTGAGCATCTAATAATTTTCCTTCTAATATACCAGCTTTAATAACTAATTTTTCATTATTTTTTGCAAATTCATTAGTAATTCTTGCTGCTGCTGTTACATCTTCACTTGAAAAAGCAACTGCACTAGGACCTTGTAAATATTGATTAAAATCTTCAAATCCTAATTCTTTAAAAGCTATCTTCATCATAGTGTTTTTATAAACTTTATATTGAACACCAGCTTCTCTATACTTTTTTCTAAGATCTGTAACTTCTTCAACAGTTAAACCTCTGTAATCAACTAAAACTAAAGAACCTGAATTTTCAATTTTTTCTTTAATTCCAGAAACAACAGCTTGTTTTTGTTCTAAAACAAAATCTTTCATCTTTTCACCTCCGTATAAGGCTACATATAAAAAAATCTCTTCCAAGAAGAGATAAAAATACACAACAAAGTATTTCCACCTATGTAGGATTTTTAAACGAAAGTCCCTACAGTCTTGGGTAGCCTTTAAAATTAACATATTTATTATACCATATTTTTTAAAAAATGCAAGAGTTTTTTATAATTTTTTATAATTTTTTCTCTAACATAATTTACAAAATATAGATTTTAAAAATTTTTTTAAATTTATTTTATATTTTTTATTTTTACATAACTCCACAAAGACATACAATCCAAACAAATTCACAATTTTTTCTTTTTAATTCTTTATAGCATTCATATACCGTAGATCCAGATGTATGTATATCATCTATCAAAAGAATTTTCTTTTTTGTCAAATCAACATCAACTTCAAAAGCATTTTTTAAATTTATTCTTCTTTCTTCTAATGATAAAAAATGTTGTGATTTTGTATTTTTTATTTTTTTTAAATTTTCAAAAATAGGTTTATTAGAATATTTTGAAATTTCTATTGCTAATAATTTACAATGATTATATCCTCTTAGTATTAATTTTTTTTTGCTTGATGGAACATAAGCTATATAATCTATTTTTTCTAATAGTTTTTTATCTAAAAAATCATATATTAATGAAGCAAAAGGCTTTTTTAAATATATTCCATCTTTAAACTTAAATTCTCTTATTTTATTTTTTATATCTGATTTATAATAATAAATAATTTCTTTTTTTAAATTCTTTTCATCATAGTCATTATATATTTCAACATCATATTTTATTAAACGATCAATACAATTTTTACATAAAAAATTTTTATAAATTTTTTCTTCTTTACAAAAGAAACAATAATTTTCATTATAAAAAAATAAATCAAATATTTTTTTTAACATATCACTAATCATTTAACATATCTCCTATTGATTTAAAAAAATATTTTAATCTGTTTTTTAAATTTGAATATCTATCATTTATAGTATTATTATTTATCATATTAAACATAATTTCTTCATTTCCAACTAAAACAATATTTTCCTTTGCTCTTGTTATAGCTGTATAAAGTAAATTTCTAGTTTGAAGCATATAAAAACTATCAAATAGTGGAATTATAACAGATTTAAATTCTGACCCTTGTGATTTATGAATAGTTATTGCATAAGAAAGCTCTAAATTATCTAAATCTTCAACTGCATATTCAACAGTTCTATCATCTTGCATTTTTACAATAATCTTTTTTTCTTTTTCATCAATTTCAAAGACTATTCCCATATCGCCGTTATAAACTCCAAATCCTTCTTCTCCATTTGAATCAGTAAAAGATAAATCATAATTATTTTTAGTTTGCATAACTTTATCATTAAGTCTAAAAACTTTATTCCCAAAATTAAGTTCTAATGAGTCTTTAGTTTTTGGATTTAAAACTTCTTGTAATATTCTATTAAGTTCATATACACCACAAATGCCTTTTCTAGTTTGTGTTAAAATTTGAATATCTTTATAAAAATTATAACCATATGCTTTTGGAAGACGATTTTTTATCAAATCAACTACAGTATTTCTAGTTATAATAGGATTATTAGTTTTCAAAAAGAAAAAATCACTATTTTTTTCATTTAAAATTGGGTACTTTCCATTATTTATTCTATGAGCATTTACAATTATATTACTTTTTTTCGATTGCCTAAAAATATCTGTAAGCTTAGTATATTTAATCACGTTAGACTCTATTAAATCTCTTAATACATTTCCTGCACCAACGCTTGGAAGCTGATCTACATCTCCAACTATTATCAATTTTGTACTTTCTTTTATACCTTTTAAAAGTTTTTCAAAAAGTAATACATCAACCATACTCATTTCATCTATTATTACAAGATCAACATCTAGAGTATTTTTTTCGTTATATTCAAAATATCCAAAATCATCATATTTATTAGGTACATAACCTAAAAGTCTATGTATTGTTTTAGATTCTATCTTAGTTGTTTCTTCAATTCTTTTAGCTGCTCTTCCTGTAGGTGCAGCTAATGCTATATTGTAACCTAAAGATAAAAATATATTCGCTATAGTATTTATTATAGTTGTTTTTCCTGTTCCAGGACCTCCAGTAATAATAGATACATTTTGTAAAAAACATGATTTTATTGCAGATATTTGTATTTTTGAAAGTTTTATACTTAATTTTTTGATAAAATCTTCTATTTCTTTATCTATATTTTCAAGAATTTTAAATTCTTTATTAAAAATCATTTTCGATATTTTACTTGAAATATAATTTTCAGCTTCATAAAAATATGAAAGATAAATTATTTTTTCTTCATCATAAAAATCAACAACTATCTCATTAGAAATTAAAAGATTTGTATATATTGCTTCTACAAGATCTTCTTGTACATCTAAAAGTTTTACAACTTCTTTTGTAAGCTTATTTTTAGGATAGTATGTATGTCCAAAATTAATAGCCTTTTGTGATAAAACATAAATAATAGCAGATTCTATTCTAAAAGGACTGTTTTTATCTAAATTATTTTTAAGTGCTATTTCATCAGCTTTTAAAAAACCAATACCTTTTACATTTTTTATAAGTTTATATGGATTTTCATTTATAATTTCAAGTGTATCTTCTTTAAATACGTTATAAATTTTTTTAGATAGTGAAAGACTTATTCCTAAATTTGTTAAATAAAATAAAATATCTTTACTTTTTTTTAAAGATTTTACAGATTTTTTTATTTTTTCAATCGTTTTTTTACCTATTCCATTAATATCTAACAATTTTTCTGTCTGATCAAAGACAATATCTAAACTTTTATTTTTAAATTTTTCTACAATTAATTTTGCATTTTTTCTTCCGATATTAGAAATAATTCCGCTAGATAAATAATTTTCTATTTCACTTATAGAATCAGGAAGCTTTTTGGTATAAGTTTTAGCACTAATTTGTTCACCATATTTGTTATCATATTCAAACTCTCCTTCTATTTCTAAAATTTCTCCAACAGAAATAGAATCAAAAATACCAACAACTTTTACAACTCCATCTTGTGTATTTAAATCAAAAACACAATATCCATTTGTATCATTTACATATCTAACTTTTAAAACAGATCCTTGTACTTTCATAAAATCTCCATATAAATGTAGGAAACTACAAAGTAGTTTCCCATCAATTAATCTTCTATTCTTTCTATATTTGCTCCTAAAGCTTTCATTTTACCAACAAAATTATTATATCCTCTATCTATATGATATACATTTGTAATTGTTGTAGTTCCTTCAGCAACAAGTCCTGCTAAAACTAAAGCAGCTCCCGCTCTAAGATCTGTTGCCTTAACTTCTGCTCCTATCAATTTATTTACACCAGCAATTCTAGCTTCTTTACCACTTGTTGCTATTATTGCTCCCATTTTATTAAGCTCTTCGACATGCATAAATCTATTTTCAAAAACAGTTTCGGTAACTTTAGCATGATTTTCACATATACATAAATATGCCATAAACTGTGCTTGAACATCTGTAGGAAATCCAGGATATGGTAATGTTTTAATATCTGTACCCTTTATATTTTTATTTCCTACAACTAAAATTAAATCTTCATCCTCATTAACTTCAACATAAGCTCCTGTTTCTTTAAGCTTTGCTATTACTGGTTTTATATGACTTGAAATACAATTTTCAATTATAACTTCTCCAGCTGTAATAGCTGCTGCAATCATAAATGTTGCCGCTTCAATTCTATCTGGAATTATAGTATGAACTGTACCTTTTAATTTTTCAACTCCAAGTATTCTTATAGTTGAAGTACCAGCACCAGAAATTTTAGCTCCCATTTTATTTAAAAAATTTCCAAGATCAACTATCTCTGGTTCTTTAGCTGCATTTTCTATAATTGTTTCACCCTTTGCTAAAGTTGCAGCCATCATTATATTTTGAGTTGCACCAACTGAAGGAAAATCCAAATATATCGTATCTCCAACAAGTTTTTCACACTTTGCAGATATTTTATCAGGTTCTTCTTTAATATCTGCTCCTAAAATTTTAAATCCTTTTAAATGTAAATCAATCGGTCTAGATCCGATAGCACATCCTCCTGGCAAAAATGTTTCTGCCTTACCAAACCTTGCAAGAAGAGGACCCATTACTAAAAATGATGCTCTCATCTTTTCCATTAATTTCCTATCTGTGGTAAAAGAATTAATTTTACTTGAATCTATCAAAACTCTATTTTCAGATAAAAATTCTACTTTAGATCCTAAACTTTCTAAAACTTTTAAAATTATTTTAACATCTACCAAATTAGGAACTTCTTCTAGAATAATTGGTTCTGTTCCAAGTAATGAAGCTGCTATTATAGGAAGTGCAGCATTTTTTGCTCCGTCAATTTTTACCCTTCCTTTTAACGGACCGTTATTTCTAACTAATATTTTAGCCAAATATATCCCTCCAAAAAGTATCATAGTTATTAATTAATTAAATTATACCATAAAGAAACAATAAATTATACAATTTTTAATTTATTTATGATTTTTCTTAGATTTATATCTTAATTGTGAATCTAAAATTTTCTTTCTCATCCTTAAACTCTTTGGAGTTATTTCTATATACTCATCGCTTTCTATAAATTCAAGCATTTCTTCAAGGCTCATAATTTTAGCTGGAGTTAATCTTAAAGCATCATCTGATGCAGATGATCTTATATTTGTTTGTTGTTTCTTTTTACAAACATTAACTTCAATGTCTATTCCTTTTGCATTAGAACCTACAATCATTCCTTCATAAACTTCTGCTTGAGGTTCGATAAATAAAATTCCTCTTTCTTGTGCCGCATTTAATCCATAAGCAGTTGCAACTCCAGTTTCAAAAGAGATTAATGAACCTACGTTTCTTTTTGGAATTTCTCCTTTAAAAGGTTCATAGCCCTTAAATTCAGAATTTAAAGTTCCACTACCTCTAGTATCTGTTAAAAATTCACTACGATATCCTATAAGTCCTCTTGCTGGTATATTAAAAATAAGTCTTGTATATCCACTTTGTGATGGATTCATATCTATAAGTTCTGCTTTTCTTTGACCTAATTTTTCTATTACAGAACCAACAAAACTTTCATCAACATCTATAGTAACAATTTCTATTGGTTCTAATAACTTTCCTTTTTCATCTTTTTTAAATAAAACTTCTGGTTTAGATACTTGAAATTCATATCCTTCTCTTCTCATATTTTCAATTAATACTGAAAGGTGAAGTTCTCCTCTTCCTGAAACTCTAAAACTATCTGTTGAATCTGTATCTTCAACTCTTAAACTTACATCTGTTTGTAATTCTTTATATAATCTTGCACGAATTTGTCTACTTGTTATAAATTTTCCTTCCCTTCCTGCAAAAGGAGAATTATTTACAATAAAATTCATTGCAAGAGTAGGTTCTGAAATTTTAACAAAAGGAAGCGGTGCAACATCATCTAAAGAACAAAGAGTATCTCCTATACTTATTCCTTCAACACCTGTTACAGCTATTATATTACCAACAGATGATTTTTGCACTTCTTTTCTTGATAAATTTTCAAATTCATAAATTTTTGTAATTTTAATTTTTTTATTTTTGCTATCATCATTATAATTAACAATTATAGCGTCATCTCCAACCTTAACGCTTCCACTTTCAATTTTACCAATTCCTATTCTTCCTACATATTCATTGTAGTCAGTTGTAGAAATAAGTAATTTAAATGGAGCATTTTCATCTCCAACGGGTGCAGGGATATAATCTACTATAACATCTAATAGAGTGTTCATATCTTTTGTTTTAACATTAAAATCCATAGTTGCATATCCCAATCTTGCAGATGCAAAAACAAAAGGACTTTCAAGATAATCTTCTGATGCATTAAGTTGAATAAACAAATCTAAAACTTCATCTACAACTTCTTCACATCTTGCTTCTGGTCTATCAATTTTATTTATACATACTATAGTAGGCAAATTAAGTTCAAATGCTTTTCTTAAAACAAATTTTGTTTGAGGCATAGGACCTTCAAAGGCATCTACAACTAAAACAACACCATTTGCCATTTTTAAAACACGTTCAACTTCTCCACCAAAATCAGAGTGTCCTGGAGTATCGATTATATTAATTTTAACTCCATTATGATTAATAGCCGTATTTTTTGAAAGAATAGTAATTCCTCTTTCTCTTTCAATATCATTAGAGTCCATAACTCTTTCTTTTACATCTTGGTTTTCTCTAAAAACACCACTACATTTTAATAATCCATCAACTAATGTTGTCTTTCCATGGTCAACATGTGCAATTATTGCTACATTTCTTACATTTTCTATTTTTTTATTCATAATAAATTCCTTTCATTTAAATACTGTCTACGCATAACAACTTATTATAGCATATTATTTAAATATTGTAAAATTTTTAAAACATTTATTTGTTTAAATAAATATTTTTATTAAAAAAGGAAGTGAATTTTACTTATCACTTCCTAAATTTTTTAATATTACATAATCAATAATCTATATACCACATAAATATTTAACTGTATATGATACAAATATTCCTACATAATTTCCTAAAGCACCAGCTATTATACCCATTATCAATCCTACATTTATAAGAGATTTCCAATTAGCTCCTGCAGCTGTAAGAGCAGATGTTGGTCCATCTACAATGCATCCTACCATTGATAAAATTACATATTCATATTTAATTTTTAATAATCTACAGATTATTAAATGCACTAATATACATAATATTAACATCAGTAATACATACAAAGTCATCATAAATGCTGAACCAATAAATTGTTTTAAATCAACTGCAAATCCTATTGTTGAAAGAAAAATCAAAGATAAAAACAATCCTAAATCTAAATTTCCTCTTAATTTTTTTACAGGTTTCAATTGAGAAATGATTATAGAAACGGTTGTAAGCATCAATAATCTTCCTGATTTCCAAAAATCTGCAGGAAATATTTTCTGAGAAATGATTGTAGTAAAAAATGTTACAGCAAAACCTATAGTAAGTAACCAAGTTATATCTTTTATTGACCATTTTTTATCGGACATAAGTGTTTCTTGTTCACCATCTTCTAATTCTTCATCACTAAGTTGATATGGCCAAAATTTATTCCATCTTTTTGATGCTTTAAGAATCATAGGAGATGCAAATAAAAATACCATAAGTGGTGTTGAAACAACATAATCTGCTGCATTTGCCGCAGCAAGAGTTTCTCTTGAACAATCAAGTCCAGTAGCTATAGCTGTTAAGTTAGGAGTTCCTCCTGTATAAGTTCCTACAAACATACCTGCACATTTCCAACCTTCAATTATTTTTGGTGCAAAATAAATCCCCAATATTATTGCAACTATACAGACGGAAAATATAGCAGAAATCAAAGCCAATAGAGGCTCTTTAGTAAGCTTTTTTAGCTCTTTAAAATTCATACTAAGCATACAAACTGAAATTGCAACTGGAACTAAATAAGTAGAAATTTCTCCGTATAAATCATGAGAAATAGGAACAATATGGGTATTTGATAAGATAATCCCTATTACTACAACTGTAAGAACAGGGCCTAAAGATTTAAAAACTTTATATTTTTGTACCCATAATGATAACGAAACCATTAATAATATGACGAAAAGTAAACCGTCATTTCTTGTAATCAAAGCATTCAACGAATTTTCCTCCTTTAAATATATTGTTGTATATTCATTATACAATAATGTATTTAAAAAGTAAATATATTTTTTAGCTTTTGACTTATGTTATCATACAATTGACTTTATGATGAATATATTTTTTAAAAACCTTTGTTTATATGTTTGTATTACGATTTTAACATGATTATTTAATTCTTAATAAAGACTGATTTAAAAAGTTCATCTTCGATAGATATTAAACAGTTATTTGAAGTTTCATCTATAAGCAATTTTTCAAATTTTTTAAATTCTGATTTTTTTATAAACAATTTTATATTTACATTTTCTAAATAATCTATACTTTTAATTTCAATTTCTAACTTTTTTAAAATATATTCTATTTTTCCAAGGTAGGTATAATCTACTGTTACATTTACTATATAAAATAAATTTTTTAAAACTATTTTAGATGAATCTAAAGCTAATATAGTTGCGGTGGTATATGCTCGTACAAGTCCACCTGCTCCAAGTAAAATTCCTCCAAAATATCTTGTTACAACAACTAAACAATTTGTAATGTTTTTTTTCTTTAATACTTCAAGAATTGGAATACCTGCTGTTGCTTGTGGTTCTTTATCATCTGAATATTTTTGTATAAGCCTATCTTTACCTATTATATACGCAAAACAGTTATGTGTTGCATCTTTATATTTTTCTTTTATTTCTAAAATTTTATTTTCTGCTTCTTTTTTATTTTCTACATAAAAACAATGTCCTATAAATTCTGACTTATTTTCTATAAAACTTATAGTAGAATCTTTATGGATACTAAAAAAACTTTCTACGTTATTCATTTATTTCATATCCTTTATAAATTTCGTAATCTTCTTTTTTTAAAGAAATTTCTATCATGCTTCCATTATCAAGGTATTGAACATTTTTAGGAATATAATGTTCTAAAATTTTATTTACTAATTGTTGTTTATCATATGGAATTAAAAGTTTTGTATTTTTCGCTTTTGAAAATAAAACTTTTTCAATTTCTTTTAGTAATATAACTATATCTTTATCATTTTTAGCACTTATAAATACTTTATTTTTAAGATTTACATATTGAAGTTTTATATTTTCATCTAAAAGTTTATCTGTCTTATTAAATACGTATATAACATCTTTTTGTTCACAATTTAATTCTTTAATCATTTCATTAGTAATTTCAATTTGTTTATCTACATTAGTATTAGAAATATCTATAACGTGTAATAAAAGATTAGAATATTTTATTTCTTCAAGTGTACTTTTAAAACTTTCTACTAGATTATGAGGAATATCTGAAACAAATCCTACTGTATCTACGTACATAACATTTTGACCATTTAAAAGTTTACCTTCTCTTACATATGTATCAAGAGTTGCAAAAAGCATATCTTTTACAAAAACTTCTTTTGTAATTGAATTTTCTTCTTTATTATAGGAAATTAATTTATTCATTATAGTTGATTTCCCAGCATTTGTATAACCGATAAGTGAAATAATATTATTTTTTGAATTAACTCTTTTTTTTCGTGTTTCATTTCTATTTTTTTGTATTTCTTTTAATCTTGAACTTATAGAAGCTATTTGTGAACTTATAGTTCTTCTATCTAACTCTATTTGTTGCTCTCCTACACCTTTTGTTCCAATACCACCTTGTTGTCTAGAAAAACCAGATCTTAACATAGAAAGCCTTGGTAGTGTATATTTTAGTTTAGCAATTTTTACTTGAAGTTTTGCTTCTTTTGTTTTTGCTCGTTGATTAAATATATCTAAAATTAAATTTGTTCTATCAATAACTTCAGCTTCAATTAATTGTTCTAAATTTTTAACTTGCGATCCTGTAAGTTCGTTATTAAATACAACTAAATCAGCAGATAATTTTTGACAATAATCTTTTATTTCTAACGCTTTACCTTTTCCGATGTAATATGATTTATCTATTTTATCTTTATTTTGAGTTATATTTATTACAGTTTCATCACCTATTGCTTCAATTAAATTTTCAAGCTCAAAAATTTTATTTTCAATATCTTTTTTACTATCTACTATTTTATTATCATCTTCTATATTAACGGTTACTGCAATAACTTTTCTATTCATAATTTTCTCCCTAAATATAATATATGTCTATATTATATCAGATATAAATATATTTTTGTAGTAAATTATTTCAAAAACTTAATAAAATATTTTATATCCCTGCAAAAATATTCATATTATTTTATATTTATGGTATAATGTAAATATTAGGTTAGGAGGTTTTTATGGGTTTTTTTAAAAATAAAGAAATTAAAACTAAAGGAAATAAAAAAGATACTATATCTAAAAAAATCTTAACAGGTATAAATATTATAATTTTATCTATCTTTATGTTTGGTGCTGGTATTACAGGAATATTAGCAACAACTTTTGTAGATGTTATAAAAGATTCTCCTGTAGTAGATGCATCTAAAATGAATGAACTTATGGTTCAATCTTCTGTAATTTTAGATAGAGATGGAAATACTGTTGAAAAAATTGAAAATTTAGAAAATAGAACATTAGTTGAACTTAAAGATATTCCAAAACATTTAATTGACGCTTTTGTTTCCATAGAAGATGAAAGATTTTATAAACATAATGGTGTTGACCCTATTGGTATTTCAAAAAGTTTTATAGATACTGTATTTTTAGGAAGAGTTCGTGGTGGTTCAACAATCGCACAACAACTTGCAAAAAATATGTATCTTTCTAGTGAAAGAAAAATAGAAAGAAAGCTAAAGGAAGCTTACCTTGCATTAAAAATAACTGATTCTATAAAAAGAGATGGCGTACTTGAAGCTTATCTTAATAGAGTTTTTTTAGGGCAACACGCCTATGGTGTTCAAGCTGCAAGTCAAGTATATTTTTCAAAAGATGTTAAAGATTTAACAATACCAGAATCTGCTCTTCTTGCTGCAATTGTACAAAGTCCAACTAACTTTTCTCTATATAAAACTATCAAACCAGAAAATGTTTCAGAAGATTCTGTTGTAATAAGTGATCTTAGCATTAGTGGACAAGTCTATAAAGCTGTTTATAATCCTAAAGTTTTAGATAGACAAAAATATGTTTTAAAAAAGATGTATGAACTTAAAAAAATTACAAAAGAAGAATATGAACAAGCTATTTCTTATGACGTTTTAGAATCTATAAAACCTAATAAAGGTTTTGAAAGATCTGTTTCTACTTATTTTACAGAACTTGTTAAAACTCAAGTTGCTGAAAAGTTGATGAATAAATACAACTACTCTAAAGAAGAAGCTTGGGATAAGATATATAATGGCGGTCTTACTATTCATTCTACAATGGACCAAAATGTACAAAAAAGCATTGAAGATATTTATGAAAATTTAGCAAATGTTTTAAACATGCCAAAATATGGAAATACTCCTTCATATGCTGGATGGACAAGAGATAATTATGGTAATATACTTAGCAAAAACAAAAATATTATTTATTATGCTAAAAATAATTTATTAACTTCTGAAAATGAAATTATAATTCCAAATGGAGAATACTCCGTTTCAGAAGATGGATCATTAAATATACAAAGTGATAGAATAAGTATTTATGAAAATGTAATTACACCTGCAAACTTCTATACTGTAAATGAAAATAATAATTTAGTAACACATGGAATTGGAAATTTTGCTGTTTCTGATGACTTAGCAAAAGTAGATAATGCTCATTCATTTACTTTATCTAGTGAACTACTTAAAAGCTATCAAGATTTTTATAAAATTGATGATAATAACAATTTATGTTTGAATTCTAAATATTTTCAAATTGATGAAGAAGGAACTTTACAACCTCAATCTTCATCTGTTGTAATAGATCATACTACAGGTAAAATAATTGCAATAGTTGGTGGTCGTGAAACTAAAGGTAATCCTGTAAATAGAGCTTATAGAATTCCAAGACAACCCGGTTCTACAATTAAACCTCTAGCAGTTTATATTCCTGCTTTAGATAATGGATATACTGCTGCAACCGCTATTGATGATGTTCCACATTACAACGAAAAGCATGAGCTTTGGCCAAAAAACTGGTACAATGGTTATAGAGGACTTCAATCTTTGAGAAATAGTGTTGTTCAATCTATAAATGTTAACTCTGTTAAAACTTTGGAAAAAATAGGAATTGAAAAATCTGAAGAATACTTAACAAAATTTAATATAATAAATAAATCTAATCCTCTTGCTGATACATTTATTTCAAAATCAGAAAATATAGATGCAAATGATGAAAATTTAGCAAGTTTAGCTCTTGGAGCTATGACAAAAGGTGTTACAAATTTAAAAATGACTGCTGCTTTTAGTGCAATTGCAAATAAAGGTACTTATATTGAACCTATTTCTTTTACAAAAGTAACAGATTCTACGGGAAAAGTTGTTTTACAAGCAAAACAAGATACTCAAAAAGTTACATCTGTTGAAAATGCTTTTATAATGCAAAGTATTTTAAGTGATGTTCCAAAAGTTTTAGTTCCTCAAACAAAGATAAAAGATATTGACACTGCTGGAAAAACAGGAACTACAGAAAATGTTCAAGACTCATGGTTTATAGGATTTTCTCCATATTACACAGTTGGTACTTGGGTTGGATTTGATAATGTAAATATAAAAATAAATCAAGATATAAACCTTGGTGCAACTCTTTGGGGTGTTATAAATAAAACTATCTTAAAAGATAAAGAGGCTAGAAAATTTGATAATCCTCCTTCTGATATAATTCAAAAATATGTTTCTGCTAAAACTGGATTACTTATGGCTCCTGGAGTTAAAGGAGGAATTAATGAATATTTTGTAAAAGGAACTGAGCCAAAAGATTTTGATAAAAGCTCTGTTACTGTTAAAATAGATAAAAGAAATGGTAAACTTGCAACTGATTCTACACCAGAAGAATTTATAGAAGAAAGAACATATTTTGTAAGACCTGGTGGATTTGTTCCCGGTAGTGATGGTATTCTTCCAGAAGATTATAATTCTGAAAAGCCTCCAACAGAACAATCTGATATAAATGATGATGATGAAGATGATGATGATAGTGAAAGAGAAAAAGAAAAGGAAAGGGAAAAAAAGGAAAAAGAAAAGAAAAAAGAAAGAGAAAAAAAGGAAAAAGAAAAGAAAAAAGAAAAAGATAAAAAAAATAAAAATAACTAATTAAAAAATTACAATTAATTTAAAAAAATTATCAAAATAGTAATAAAAAAATAACCTACCCATTTATTAATTTAATAGATAAGGTAGGTTATTTTTATTTTTTATTTTTTATTTTTTAAATACTAATGAATTTCCTTGAAATTTTTCTATCATTGCTTGACTATATACATCATAGCCTTGTTTTCTTAATTTATTTCCCCCATCTTGAAAAACTTTTTCTATTGCTATTGCTATTCCAACAACTTTTGCTTGTGCTTGATTACAAATGTCAATAAGTCCATTTAATGCTTGACCAGTTGCTAAAAAGTCATCTACTATCAAAACATTATCATCTTTACTTAAAAAGTTTTTATCAACTCTTATATCATATTCTTTATTCTTAGTATAAGAAATTACTTTACTTGTATAGACATTATCTCCAAGCGTTAAAGAAAGAGTTTTTTTAGCAAATACAAATGGAACCTTTAAATATGTTGCTATTGCAAATGCTATTGCAATTCCAGAAACTTCTACTGTTAAAATTTTAGTTATATTTTTATCTTTAAAGTGGTTAGAAAAATCTTTAGCCATTTCCATAAAAAGTTCTGAATCAATTTGATGATTTAAAAAATTATCTACTTTTAAAATATTTCCGTCTAGAATTTTTCCGTCTTTTAAAATTCTTTCTTCTAAAATTTTCATTTACTTTTCTCCTTTTTTCTTATCAACCAATATGATGTTTAAAATAACTGCTACAAGCGTACCTGTTGATATTCCAGATGATAAAATCATTTTAATTGCATTTGGAAGCCCATTTAATATTTCTGGTTTTACAGTTACTCCAATTCCAAGAGCAAAAGAAACTGATATTATCAAAAGTTCTCTATCTCCCAAATGAATATTAGATAAAGTTTTAATTCCTTGTGCAGCTACAAGTCCAAACATTATAACGCCAACGCCACCTAAAACTGGTTGTGGCATAACAGATATTAAAGCACTAAGCTTAGGAAATATTCCTAAAACTGTTAATATAATACCAGCTAAAATCATTACATATTTACTTGCAACTTTTGTAAGTGTTATAAGTCCTACATTTTGTGAAAATGAAGTATTAGGACCTGCTCCAAAGAAGCCTGAAATCATAGAACCAATTCCGTCACAAAGTACTCCAGATGCTGCTCTTGTACTAGAAATTTTTTCTTTAGAAGCTTCACCTATTGCTATCATTATTCCAACAGTTCCTATTGTTGAAACTATATATGCAGGAACAAATGACAATGTTGAAGCTAAATCAAAATGAAATCCATATCTTAAAAATCTTGGAATTTCTATCCAAGGTGCATCAACTACCGCTTGTAAATTTACCATTCCTAAAGGAATACAAACTATGTAACCAAAAATCATGCCTATAAATACTGCAGCAGTACTTAAAATTCCTTTACCGAAATGATTTAAAAATAATGTAAAAAGCATAATAACAAGTGCTATTGATAAATTTCTAATAGAGCCATAATCTTTTGCTCCAACGCCACCAGCAGCCCAATCAATACTAACAGGAAGTAAAGTTATTCCTATTAATGAAACAACAGTTCCTGTTATAAGTGGTGGGAAAAATTTCATCAATGGTTTAATAAATCTACTTAAAATAATTTCAACGAATGAAGCTGTAATTGTTGCTGTAATAATACCTGCAACTCCAAATTTAGAACCAACACTTATAGATGGATTTACAAAAGTAAAATCTGTTCCCATCATAGCAGAAACTCTACTTCCTATAGGTCCCAAACCACGAGATTGTAATATTGTAGTTATACCAGATGCAAAAATAGTTGCACTAACCATAAATGAAGTTTCTTCAACGCTAAATTTTAAAGCACTACAAACTACAAGAGGAACTGCAACAATACCTGCAAATGCAGCTAAAATATGTTGAAGTGCAAGTAAAAAAGATACACCTAATGGTAAAACATCATCTACTTTGTACTTTAGTCCTTCATTTAATTCTTTAGAACTTGAATTTTCCATTTTAAAATACCTCCTTAAAAATAAAAAAATATCTAACTTTTAAAAATTAAGTTAGATATTTTAATACAAAATAAAAAATCTAACTTATAGTCTAAATTTTACGGATTTAGGTAGAAACACTTCGCCATATTCGAAGCATATATAAGTCATTAAAAAATCATGATATATCATTCATACACATATTGTACACTAAAAATTTAATTTTGTCTATACATTTTTTATATTTTTTTATTATATTTTTTTATTTTTTATAAAAAATATTATGTAGTTATTTTTCTTTTGATAACTTTAATAATGCTAAATCATTATGAAATTAACAAAAAAGAGCCTTAGATATGATATATAAAAGCTCTATGTCGTTTTTGTTTTAATTGTAGCTGAAATTTCATTATTATTTATATTTAGTTCATCGACTAGGTTTTTAACAATTCTAAGTCCTCGTCCTGAAGTAGTCATATTCATGTTTTCATTTTCATTAAAGATATAGTTTATTCCCTCACCTTCATCTTTAACATTTATATGTATACAGTCCATATTTACACAAACTTTTAATTTTATTCCTTTTGTTTTACAGCATTTATTTCCATGCTCATAACTATTTATAACTATTTCATTTATAACAAGTCTTATGTTAAACATAATTTCTTCATCTCTTATAACATCAGAAAGCTTTTTTAATACAAAAGAAACCGCCTGATCTATATCTTTTAAATCACTTTTTATAACTTTTTTATATTCAAAGTCCATTTAAGACACTCCATTTCAAAATTCAGTACTTTTCTTATACCCAATTTTTAAAATTTTAATAAGAGAAAAGATTTTTACTTTAAATAAATTTTAAATATGATATAATATACCTGTAATTAAATTAATAACTAAAAATTCTTAAGGAGGTTTTATGAAAAATATTTCAATTAAAGAAATTTCTAAAATAGGATTATTTAGTGCTTTAATAATAATCTTATCTTTATCACCACTTGGCTTTATTCCTATAGGTGCGATAAGAATAACAACTATACATATCCCGATAGTAATAATAGCTATTTTGGAAAAACCAAGAATTTCTTTTTTTGTTGGATTTATTTTTGGACTTTTTTCATTTTTTCAACATTTACAAGGTATAAGTGCGTTGTCGTTTATATTTATTAATCCATTTGTATCAGTATTGCCACGTGCGTTAATAGGAGTTTGTGCGTATTATTCTTATGCATTTTTTAAAAAACATTTAAATAATACTATATCTCTTGTATTATCAAGTGTAGTTGGAACTTTTATAAATACATTTGGTGTTTTGTTTTTTGCATATGTTTTTTGTAAAAATCAAATATATGAAGTATTAAAAATAGATCCAAAAAAATTTTTATTATCCGTTGCATTAACAAACGGAATTGCTGAAATAATTGTTTGTTCAATTGTAGCTCCAATAATCTTAAAAAAATTATTAGCAAGAAAAAAATCAAAAAATATATAATAAAAGGAGTAAATTTATATTTTACTCCTTTTAAAATTTTTATTTTAATTCAATTCTACTTACACTTTTTTCTATTAAATTAATAATATAATATCCTTTTGTATCACCATGTCTTGGCAAAGTCGTACTACCAGGATTTAAAAGTGTTATACCATCTACTTTTTTTCTTAAATGAACATGAGTGTGCCCAAAAAGTGCATAATCAACGCCTAATTCTTTTGCCCTTTTAATAATTTTTTCAAGTCCATTATTTACATCATAATTATGTCCGTGTGTTAAAAAAAATTTTTTTCTTCTAATTTCGATTACCATTTCTTCTGGAACATCAAAATTATTTTCATCACAATTTCCAGAAACTACATAGCTTTCCATACCTGTTATTTGATTTATAAGTTTTATATCTTCACAATAATCTCCAAGATGTAAAACAACATCTACATTATTTCTTTGTAAACTATAAGCAACTGGAAGCACGATGCCGTGCGTATCACTAACAACTGCTATTATCATATTTTTCACCTAAAAGTATTTTTAAATTTTCTAATGCTTTTTTTCTATGACTTATTTTATTTTTTTCTTCAAATCCAATTTCTGCAAGTGTCTTTGAATAACCTTGTGGAATAAAAATCTTATCATACCCAAAACCTTCTTTTCCTCTTTCAGATTTTGAAATATTTCCTTTTAAAATTCCAGTAGCCATAATCTTTTCTCCATTTTCATCTATAAAAACAATAACAGTTTTAAAATAAGCACTTCTATCTTCAATGCCATCTAATTTTTTTAAAAGTTTTTCTCTATTTTTTAAACTATCTCCATGAACACCTGCATATCTTGCAGAGAAAACTCCTGGTTCTCCATTTAAAGCATTTACAAAAAGTCCAGTATCATCTGCTAAAACGGCAAAATTACAAAATTGTCTTAATTTTGTTGCTTTAAGAGTTGCATTTTCTTCTAAAGTATTATAAATTTCTTCAAACTCTTCATTTATTTTTAGCTTTTTCTTTGTAATAATTTCAAAATTGTAATGTTTTAATATTTCAAAAATTTCTTTTACTTTATTTTCATTATCTGTAGACAAAGCGACTTTTTTCATTCTAAACTAACCTTTCTAAAATAAGTTCATTAAATTTTTGAGGATTTCCCTTACCTTTTGAAGCTTTCATACATTGTCCCATAAGAAAACCTAATGCCCTATCTTTACCATTTTTATAATCTTCAATTGATTGTTTGTTATTTTTTAAAACTTCATTAACTATCTCAATTAAATAATTATCATCTGAAATTTGAACAAGGCCTCTTTCTTCTACTGCTTTTAGTACATCAAAATCACCTTTTTCAAAAAGTTCTCTTAACAATTTTTTAGCAACATTTGCATTTATTTTATTTTCTTTAACTAAATTTAAAAGAACCGCAAAAGAATCTATATTAAGAGGAATATTTTCAAATTCAATTTCTAAATCTTTAACTCTTCTTAAAACATCTGATAAAAGCCAATTTGAAACAAGATTTGCATCTTTAACTTTTGAAACAACTTTTTCAAAATACAATGATAAATCTCTATCTTGTGTAAGAATTTGTGCATCATAATTTGAAATTTTATACTCTTCAATAAATCTTTTCTTTTTATCTTTAGGTAATTCTGGCATGTTTTCTTTTATTTGTTCTACAAATTCTTTTTCTAGATGTATATATGGAATATCTGCTTCGACACTAAATCTATAATCATTTCCTTCTTCTTTTTGACGCATAACTATAGTTTTTAATTGTTCTTCATCCCAACGTCTAGTTTCCTTTTTACCTTCAATTTTATTTTTTACATTTTCTATATGTCTTTTTTCTTCATATTCCATTGCTCTTTGAGCAGCTTTAAATGAGTTTAAATTTTTTATTTCAGTTATCTTTGTTTTAAATCCAGTTTCTTCATCAATAACATTTAAGTTTACATCGCAACGAAGAGAACCTTCTTCCATCTTCACATCAGAAATATCAAGATATTTTATAGTTTCTTTTAATGTGTTTAAAAAAGCTATAGCTTCTGCGGGACTATTCATATCAGGTTCAGAAACTATTTCAATTAATGGAACCCCTGCTCTATTATAGTCTATAAGAGTATATCCTTCTCCGTTGTGAATAGACTTTCCAGTATCTTCTTCAATATGTATTCTTTGAAGACGAAGTTTTTTTACTTTATTTTCAATTTCAATTTCTATATAACCATTTTTACAAATAGGAGTTCTCTCTTGAGTTATTTGATATCCTTTAACCAAATCAGGATAAAAATATTTTTTTCTATCCATTTTCATATCTAAAGCAATATTACAATTAAAAGCATTACCAGCCATTATAGCATATTCAATTGCTTTTTTATTTATTAAAGGTAATGTTCCAGGGTGTCCTAAACAAGTAGGGCATACATTTGTATTTGGAACACAACCATATTCATTCTTACAAGAGCAAAACATTTTTGTTTTAGTTTGCAATTCAACATGAATTTCAAGTCCGATAATAGTTTTAAAACTCATTTTCTAACCCCCTTTGAAAAATATTAGAAACATTTAATAATCTTTCATCATCAAATCTTTTAGCTATAAATTGAACACTTCCACCTATTTTCTTTTTATTTATAGGAACAGAAATTGCACAAAGACCAGCAAAATTAACCGGTACATTAAAAGTATCCGAAGCATAGCAACTTAAAGCATCATCTTTCCCCTCTCTTATTTTTGGTGGTAAATTTGTAGCAGTTGGTGTTAAAATAAAATCATATTCTAAAAGAACTTTATTTACTTCTTTTGAAATCAAATCTCTAACTTTTAAACCTTTTTTATAAAGTTTTTGATTGTTTGAACTTGCAAGATAAAAAGTTCCCATGGCAATTCTTCTTTTTACCTCTTCTCCAAAACCTTCACTTCTTGTATTTGTAAAAAGCTCTTTAGTGGAATTATAATTTTCTGTTCTATAACCATATCTTATTCCATCAAATCTTGACATATTACTAGAGACTTCACAACTCATAATTACATTATAAACATTAGTAGAATACTTTATATAGTCAAAATTAACAACTTCTACTTTTGCTCCTAATTTTTTCAAATTTTCTATTGCCTTTTTATAATCATTAAGCACTACTTCATTAGTATTATACATTTGAAGATTAGAAACTGTTGCTATTTTAATTTTCTTTAATGAAAAATTTTCATCACATTTTAAATTAAAATTATCTCTCATACTTGTAGGATCCATCGTATCTAAACCGGAAATAACATTCATAACAGGAAAAATAGACTTTACATCATTTGATAAAATTCCGACTTGATCTAAACTGTTTGCCATTGAAACAACTCCATATCTTGAAATAGCTCCATAAGTTGGTTTATAACCAACACAAGAACAAAATGCAGAAGGATTTCTAACTGATCCTCCAGTATCAGAACCCAAACTTATCATGGCAATATCTGCTGATATACTTGCAGCAGAACCAGAAGAAGAACCTCCTGGAATTAAAGTTTTATCTAATGGATTTTTAGTAACACCAAAATAAGAAGTTTCAGAAGAAGCTCCCATAGCAAATTCATCCATATTAACTTTTCCTAAAATAATTGCATCTTCTTTAAGAATTCTATCTATAATTGTAGCATTATAAATAGGTCTAAAATCTTTAAGCATTTTAGAAGCACAAGTATTTGTATATCCTTTAACTAAAATATTATCTTTAACAGAAACTGAAATTCCAAAAAGAGAACCCAATTTTTCTTTATTCTTTAATTTTTCTTTCAAATATTTAACTCTTTGTCTAATATTTTCAGCAGAAAAATCAATAAAAATATTTAAATCTTCATTATCTTTAACTTTTTTAATAACATCTTCATAAAAAGCTTCTAAATCAACTTTTCCATTTATAAAATCATTTCTAATACTTAAAATATCCATTATTCCACAACCCTTTTTACTCTAAAATAACCAAACTCTCTATCTTTAACATTCATAAGAGCATCTTCTCTTGGAACAGACATTCCTATAACATCATCTCTTAGAGGACTATTATGTTCTACAACAATTTCTAAATCTTCACAATCTGTTGTATCAAGCTTCATAATTTCATTTGCAAAATTAAAAACATCTTCAAATTTTTTAGAAAGTGATAAAAGTTCATCTTCACTAACTTTTAAATTTGCAAGATCGTATATTTTTTTTACTTCTTCCTTACTTACCATACCTTTTCTCCTATTAAATTATAATTTCAATTATACTATTTTGTAATATAATTTTATTTTTTAAATCTACATATGATTATACCATTTTTAGCTCTAAATGTAAAAAAAGACTTGAATTTTTTATTTTCAAGTCTTTTTTTATTTAATCAAATTTTCTATCATATAGTAATGTTGCATTTAAAATTACAATTAATGATCCTGCATTATGAATTATTGCTCCTATTAATGGATTTAAAAGTCCAAGTGTAGATAAAAAAACAGCAACAATATTTATAATAAGCGATATAGCTATATTGAACTTTATTGTTTTTAATGTTTTATTTGAAAGCTTTTTTAAATAAGGTATTTTTGAAATATCGTCTGAAATTAGTGTAATATCTGCTGTATCAATGACCATATCACTACCAAATTTTCCCATTGCAATAGAAACATCTGAAAGTTTTAATGCTGGAGTATCATTTATTCCATCTCCTACCATGCAAACTACATTTTCTTTTTTTAATTTTTTTATATTATTTAATTTTTCTTCTGGTAAAAGTTCAGCTTTTACATTTTCAATACCAAGTTTTTTTGAAAAATAATTAGCTGAAATTTTATTATCTCCTGTTAAAAGAATAGGTTCTACTGACAATTTTTTTAATTCTTCTATAGTAGATATAGAATTTTCTCTTAATGTATCACAAAGAGTTATAAAGTCTAAAAAATTTTCTTCATCTGCTAATAGTATAACTAATTTTGATTCATTTCTATACTTTTGAAACATACTATTGTCAAAACTTATAAAATTTTCTTTTAAATATTTTTCTGTTCCTAAAAAATATTTTTTAGAAGATATAATACCTTCTATTCCTTTTCCTTGTAGTACTTTAAATTCTTCAACATTTGTATTGGAAATACTATTTTTTTCTGCAAATTCTAAAATTGATTTTCCTATTGGATGTTCACTTTTTGATTCTAAACTTACAATTATTTCTAAAAACTTTTCATTTGAAATATTAGATAAATTTACAATATCTTCTACTATTAATTTTCCATATGTTAAAGTTCCAGTTTTATCAAATGCTATTTTATTAACTTCTCCCATTTTTTCTAAAACTTCACCTGATTTAATTATGATATTATGTTTAGTAGCTATAGCTATAGCAGCCATTATTGCAGTTGGAGTTGAAAGAAATAATGCACAAGGGCAAAATACAACAAGTACTGTTACAGCTCTATTTATTGAATCACTTATTTCAAAACCTAAAAATAATGTTACTAAAAAAGTTAATATAGCTATAATCAAAGCTAAAGGAACAAGTAAACTTGCAAATTTATCAATTAAACGTTGAGTTGGTGCTTTTTCTTTTTGTGCTTTTTGGACAATTGTAATTAATTTTTGTATAGATGAATCTTTTGCTTCTTTTGTAACTAAAACATCAATGCTACCAGATAAATTTAAAGTTCCTGAATAAACTAAATCATCTACTTTTTTATCTACTGGAAAAGATTACCAGTTAAAGTTGATTGGTCAACTACACTTTGCCCTGAAACTACAACTCCATCAAGGGAGATTATATCTCCTGAAAAAACTCTTATTATCTCTGATATTTTAACATTTGAAGCATAAACTTCTTTCAAAGTCGAAATGTTATTTTCTTTTTTTACAATTTTAACTTTTTTAGCAGATAAAGATATCAACTTTGAAATTCCCTTTTTTGCCCTATTTATAGTATAATCTTCTAAAAATTCACCTATTTGTAAAAGAATACTAATCTCAGCAGCAGCAAAATATTCACCTATTAAAATTGATGCTATTAATGCAACTTAAATCAAAAGAGAATTTTTTATTTTACCTAAAAATATTGTTTGAAGTGCAGAAACTAAAAAAGGAAATCCTGAAATAATAATACTAATAAAGATCGCATACTTAAAATTTAAATTAAATAATTTTAAAAATACACTTAAAATAAAAAATAAACTTGAAATTATAGTTCCTTTTTTACTTTCACAAAAATTACAAATTGAATTTATCATATTACCTCCTCTTGATTTTAATTCTCAAAAATATTACAATTAATTTATTATTGAACATCTTGTATGATTTTATTTTGACATTTAAAAACTTTAAAATCAACAACTAATTTTACATAAAAGTTTAATATTGAACATTTTTTTTAAAATGTACGGAGGTTTTTTATGAATAGACAACAAAACAAAACAAGAAAAGCAATATTTAACGCATTTACACAATTACTTTCAGAAAAAAAAATACAATAAAATTACAGTGCAGGATATATTAAATCTTGCAGATATTGGAAGAAGCACATTCTATATGCATTTTGAAACTAAAGATGATTTATTAAAAGAGATATGTAAAGAAGTATTTGAACATATTTTTTCACCAGAGCTTAAGATAGAATGCAATAAAAAATTTGAAAATGAAAAAAATAATCCAAAAATAGTAATAAGCCATATTTTATATCACTTAAAAGAACATCAAAAAAATTTAACAGCAATATTAAACTGTGAAAGTAGCTATCTATTTATAAGTTATCTTAAAAAATATATAGATAAAATAATAGACTCTTATATATTAGTTGAAAAAAAATATATAAAGTTCCAATAGAATTTTTAAAAAATCACATTAGCCTCTCTTTTATAGAAACAATTAAATGGTGGATAAAAGATAATATGATACAATCACCAGAAACTATTACAAATTATTTTTTAGCTATAACTTTACCTATAATAACTCAATAATTTTTTATTTTTATGAAAAATTATGATAAAAATAAAACTTATTTAAACTCTTTTAAAAAAGTTTAAAATATTATATAATATATCTATTAAGATTAAAAGGAGATTATCAATGAAATTAGGAATAGTAGGATTACCAAATGTTGGAAAAAGTACATTATTTAACGCAATAACAAAGGCAAAAGCTGAATCTGCAAATTACCCTTTTTGTACAATTGATCCAAATATAGGACTTGTTAATGTTCCAGATGAAAGACTTGAAAAATTAACAAAACTATATAATTCTAAAAAAACAATTCCTGCTGTTATAGAATTTTACGATATAGCAGGATTAGTAAAGGGTGCAAGTAAAGGCGAAGGACTTGGAAATAAATTTTTATCACATATAAGAGAAGTTGATGCAATAGTTGAAGTTGTACGTGCTTTTGAAGATGAAAATATTGTACATGTAGATGGAGATATTAATCCTTTAAGAGATGTTGAAACAATCAATTTAGAACTTATTTTAGCAGATATGGAAATGGTTGAAAAAAGATTAGAAAAGGCAAAAAAGTCTTTAAAAGGAAGTAAAAGCTTTAAATCAGAAGTTGATTTATTAGAAAAAATTCTTCCCGTTTTAGAACAAGGAAAGTCTATAAGAAGCTTATCTTTTAATGATGATGAAAAAAAATTATTAAAAAACTTTTCACTATTGAGTATAAAGCCTATAATTTATGTAGCTAACGTAAATGAAGATGATATGATTGACGAAGGTAAAAATAATAAATATGTAAAAATTTTACAAGATTTTGCAAAGAGCGAAAATTCATCTGTTGTCGTTATAAGTGCACAAATTGAAAAAGAAATTTCTGAACTCGAAATAGAAGAACAAATCGAATTTTTAAATGATTTGTCAATTAAAGAAAGTGGAGTTTCAAAATTAATAAAAGAAAGCTATAATCTTCTCGGACTTATGAGCTTTTTAACAGCAGGACCAGAAGAAACAAGAGCTTGGACTATAAAGATAGGAACAACTGCATTAAATGCTGCAGGTAAAATACACTCTGATATACAAAGAGGTTTTATAAGAGCTGAAATTGTAAATTATGATGATTTAATAAATCTTGGTAGTATGGTAACTGCAAGAGAAAAAGGACTTGTAAGACTAGAAGGAAAAGAATATATAATGCAAGATGGAGATGTAGTTTATTTTAGATTTAATGTATAAATAATTTTAGTTTTAAAAAATATTGTATTTCTTTTAAACTAAAATAAATAGTATGCGTGTTTTAATACGTTTATCTTGCTTTTTTATAACTTTAATTATATAAAATAATTTTAAATTAAATAATTAGTTAAAATAAAATGGATATTAACTACTTTATAGTTTATATCCATTTATTTTATACTAAATATTAATTTTTATAAATCAAAATACAATTATATATTTTTTCCTTCTGTAATTTTTCCAGACTCCATTGTATAAATTTTATCTGCATAATCAAGACACGCCATATCATGTGTTGCCAAAATTACTGTTGTATTTTGTTCTTTAGATACTTTTTTTAAAATATCTAAAACATATTTTGTATTTTGTACATCTAAGTCAGATGTAGGTTCATCTGCTAAAATAATTTTTGGTTCATTCATAAGTGCTCTTGCTATTGTAACTCTTTTTAATTCTCCACCAGAGAGTTCTTTTGGGTAAGAATTTTCTAAATTTTCAATTCCAAGTTCATGTAACAAATACATTCCTCTTCCCTTTTTATCTATCTGATTTTTTCCTAAAAAAGATGGTAAACAAATATTATCTAGTACATTTAATGTAGAAAGAGTTACTGTTGATTGTGGAATAAACCCTATCTTTTGATTTCTAAAAAGTGATTTTTCATCATCTGTAAGTTTGGTAATATCTTTATCATCATATAAAACTTTTCCAGATGATGGCGAAAGAATACCTGAAATTATATTTAAAAGAGTAGATTTTCCACTTCCAGATTTTCCAACTATACAGATAAATTCTCCTTCTAAAACTTCTAAATTAACATCATCAAGAGCATTAAATTCATTTTTTCTAATATACTTTTTATATAAATTTTCAATTTTTAAAACCATTAATCATTCTCCCTCATAGTTAAATATGCATCTGTCTTACTAATCTTTCTTACAGAATTAAAAGAAGAAATACATCCTATTGAAATTCCAACTAATAAACTTATTATTCCAATCAAACATATATTTAATATAGAAGGCATCAAGAAAGGAAGATTTAGATTTTTTTGTATAATAGGAACTACACTAAAAATAGCTAATATTCCAACTAACAGTCCGACAATAGAACCATAAAGTCCTATGTAAAAAGACTCTGCCATTATTATATTTGATACTTTCTTTTTAGAAGCTCCAAGTATTCTAAGAATACTAAGTTCTTTTTTCCTTTCATTTAAAATAACAGAGAACACAACTGCCATTAAAATCATTGACATAATCCATATTGCAACAATAGAAAAATATATATATCCTGAAATAACCTTTAAATTAGAAGAAACTTCATTTACAAATTTTTTACTAAACATTGCAAATATTCCATCTTTTGCATACTCTTTCATTATTTTATTAGAAACTTTTACAGAATCATATCCAGGCTTTAATTTTAATAAAACTGTTGAAATTTTTTCCCCTTCAGAAGCTGGATTTTTTTGAATCCTTTCACTTGCTTTAGCAAGTTTTTTTGCAGTTTTCATATTAACAAAAACTGTAGCATCAAATCCCATTCCTGTTTGTTCAAGTCTTCCTACTATATCTAACTTTTCTTCAAAAAATTTAACTTTTGAATTTCTTTCCCCAATAATATGATTACCAACAATTACTTCATCATCTTTTAATTTTCTATTTAAACTTTTTTCAAGCCAAGGTTTGATTAAAAAATCTGTATCATAATCTATTCCTATTATTTGAACAGGATATGAACAACAAGAAGCCGAAAGTGTAGCTACATAAAGTTGTGGAGTCATAGCTTCAACACCATCAATTTTCTTTAATTTATCAAAAGTACCATCTGGTAAATAGAACTGACTTGGTTCTCCTTTTAGAAGTACACTTTCTATATTTGCTTTATATCCTTCAGGAACAACTATAACATCTGCCCCAAGTCTATTTGAAAGACTATTTACTCCATTTGAAATACTCTTTGAAAGAATAGTTCCACAAAATAAAAAAACAACAAATATCGCAATCATAGAAATTAATGACAAACTTCTAAGCGGTTTTTTTCTTATATTCTCTTTAGCTAAAAATTTTACATCTATCTTTCTCATATATTATATTAACTTTCCTTTTTCATTAATAAATAAACTACATATCCAATAGATAAAAGAGCTATAATGATACCTAAAGTAGATGTTATGGTAAATGTATGATGTTTTACACAATTCATTGTGGATTTCATACAATGTCCTATATATTTAGGCTTTCCCATTTTTGTTAAACCAACAGAAATTTTTACAATTTGTTGGGGAACTAAATGAACGAAAAGCGCACATATGATATTTATTATGTTCAAAATAATTTTTACTATTCTATTATTAATAAAAATTGAAATTAAAGATATTATTATCATTGCTATAGCTAAATATAAAACAAAAATTTTACTATAATAACAACCCATCTTCATACCATTTTCCATAATCGGACAAACTGGTGCGATAACTGTTGGAGTAAGTGCTAAAATTATACTAAGTAATATAATAAAAGCATTAAAAAAATTTTTTTTCAAAAAAGACATAAAATACCTCCTTAATTATTTATTTAAAGCATTTTTAACTGCTTCTTTAAATCTTTTACAAGAAACAGTAGCTCCACTTACAGAGTCAACTTTGTTAATATCTTGTACTTCTACTAATTTATCTGCATAACCTTTACTGTTTTTAACAGCTTTTTGTGCTATTTTATAATTGTAGTCTCCATCATCTTTAGCATAATTTTCATCTTTTATTTGATTTTTGCCATTTTTTAAATCTCTTTCTTCTCTTGTACAACGTGTAATTTTACCATCTTTTACTGTAATATTAACCTTTACACTAGAATTTTCATCTTTATATGTTCCTTCATAATTTCCATCTTTTAATTTTTTCTTTCCACAAGATGAAATTAAAAAAATTAATGAAAAGATTAAAATTCCTTTAAATATTTTTTTCATATCGTACCTCAAATCAAATTCTAACATAAGTATTTTACTTTGTCAATATTTTATCATCTATAATTTTTCCATAATCTAATATTATCTTTCTTTGTGCCACATCTCCAACTTCAGGATCATGTGTTACAACTATTATAGTTGAACCTTCCTTATGAAGCTTTTTTAGTATTTCAATAACCATAATTTCATTTGCTTCATCTAAGTTACCAGTTGGTTCATCTGCCAAAATAATTTCAGGATTATTTATAAGAGCTCTTGCAATACAAACTCTTTGTTGTTCACCACCAGATAATTGACTTGGCAAATGTTTAGCTCTTTCTTTAAGTCCTACTTTTTCAAGTGCTTAAAGTGCTTCTTTTTCATCAATCATACTATGATAATATTGTGCTACCATTACATTTTCAAGAGCAGTTAAATAAGTTATTAAATGAAATTGTTGAAAAATAAGTCCTATCTTATCTCTTCTTATTTCTGTAAGATTTCTTTGACTTTCTTTAGAAATATCTTTACCATCAATTAAAACCTCTCCATTTGATGGTCTATCCATACAACCTATAATATTCATCATTGTTGTTTTCCCAGAACCTGATGAACCCATTATAGCAAGCCATTCTCCTTTTTTTACTTTTAAATTTATATGACTTAATGCATGAAGAGAGCCGTAAATTTTAGATATATCCTTAAGCTCTAATATAACTTTTTGTTTATCGTCCATATTATTCTCCTTTTAAAACTATAGCAGGATCTATTTCAATAGCTTTTCTAACTGGTATCATAGAACCTATAGTTGTTACCAATACTGAAACTAACATAATAACTGGAATTAATAAATATTGAAATGTTATTGTTCGACCAAATACACTAAGACTTACTCTTTGTGCAAATTCAAATCCTAATATAACACCAATAAATCCTCCAACTAAACCTAACAAAACACTTTCGCCTATAAAATCCATTATAATTTCTTTATTATGAGCTCCAAGTGCTTTTTTCAATCCAATTTCTTTTTTACGTTCTGCAATCATAGCAATCATTGTAGTAGAAACAGAAATTATAGTTAAAATTAAAATTACAACATTAACTAACAAGATAAGAGCTGTCAATTTACTAAGTACAGTATCTTGTGATTGAGTAACTCTTTTAACTGTACTACCTATCATATTAGGTATTTGTTTATTTATATCTTTTGCCAATTTTTCAAGTTCAACATGATTAGATTCTATACTACATTCAATTGAATCAATTTTTGTATCATCTTCAACTATTTTATTTAGCTTTTCTAAATTAAGAAATATAAAAGATTCTTCTTTTCCACCTGTAGTTACAATTCCCTTTACTGTTAAAGAAGCTTCATAAAAGTCATCTCCAGTATTTTTTTCTTTACTCTTTTGAGCAGAATCAGAAACGCTAGATGCTACCGCACTTTTACCATGCTTTACACCTTCAACTTTAATCTTATCACCTATAGACAATCCTAAAGTTTTTGCTATTTCTTTACCAACCATTACATTATCTTCATCGCCATTTTTTACCCATTGTCCTTCAATATACCAAAATGGACTATTTTTTTTAGCTCCATCCATATCTGTTCCTGCTAAGATATATGGCTTTTGATTAATTTTGGTTGTTTCATATCTATAAGGTGCAATACCTACTACATTTTTATCTTTAATTAAAGTTTTTAATTTATCATAATCTTGTTGTGTTATTTTACCTTCATTAGGTAAACAAACAAAATTTGCTCCATAAGATCTAAACTCTTTACCTAATTGTCTTGGAATATCAAAATATATTGTGATGAGACCTGACATTATAGTAGCTCCTATAACAACAGCAAGAAGAGCAACAAACATTCTTGATTTTCTTCTAATAAAAGAACTCAAAATCATTTTTAAATACATTTTTCTTTTTGTCATTTTAAATCCTACCTTCCATGAAGAACTTCTGTAGGTTTAAGTTTAAATAGATAATTTATAGCTGGTATACTTCCTATTAGAGAAACTCCAATAACCAATGCAATATCTATCGGTATAACCATTACAGCTGGAATAATATATGAACCAAATATACTAAATCCTATAATTTGTGTAAAACCAAGTCCTATAAAATATCCTGCTATACCACCTAAGATTCCTGTTATAACTATTTCTGTAAGTATCAATAAAATAATTCT
Organism: Tissierellia bacterium KA00581; assembly: GCA_001552895.1. Lineage (GTDB taxonomy): Bacteria > Bacillota > Clostridia > Tissierellales > Peptoniphilaceae > Parvimonas. Next base: position 25,180 of record KQ959659.1, on the reverse strand, counting down.
TATAGTACTACCTCCTATAGCTTTTATAAGACCAATTTCTTGACTTTTTTCCATAACAGTTGCAGTAACAAGATTAGAAATTCCAAGAGCTGATCCTACCGAGCTAAGTGCTGTTATTAAAATCATAAGAAGCTTTGTTTTATCTAAAATTTTTCCTTCTGATTCAGCAACTTGTCTTATCGGTTTAGCAACACTATCTTCAACAACTTCTTGAATTTGATAACAAATAGAACTTACATAAGCAGTACAATACCAAGTTTCATATTCTGTTGGTGTTAAAGTATTAGGAGCTCTTGTTGCTTTTTTAGCAAGCTCATTATCAGGTGTTGTAAGTGCTGAAACTTCAATACTTGAAATTTTTCCTTCAACTCCAAATAAATCTTGAGCTGTCTTTAAATTGGTAAATATATTTAAATCTTCATTCCCACCAGATTCAAAAATACCTTTAACCTTGTATTTAACCTTTTTATCTAAAAATTTTACTTCAATACTATCTCCAACTTTTATAGAATTTTTACCAGCAATAAGACTTCCTAACATTACTGAATCTTTATCATCTTCAGTAAGCCAGTTACCTTTTATCTTCCACCAATTTTTTAGATTTTTCATACCTGTATCTATCTTTTCTCCAGTGGTTAACTCCATATGCTTATTAAACCAAGTTCCTATAAACTTAGATTTTTGATCATTAACAACAACATATTTTTCCAAATATGGAGTAAAATCAACTATAGAAAATCCCCAAAAAATTTGTTTTATCTTTGGTAAATCTTCCTCTTTTAAATATTTTTTACTATTAGAATCTTCTTTATTTTCCATTTCATATAAATCAGAAATCAAAGAAGCATCCTTAGAAACAACATTTATATTAGCACCGTAAGTTTTAAGCTCTTTATTAACTTTATCACCAACGCCTAACATTACATTAAGCATAGCAGTTGCAAGTGATACTCCAAGTGCTATAGTAAATGCTATCATAAACATTTTTTTTCTTTGTCTAATTACAGTTCCAAAAACCATTCTCCAAAACATACTAATCACCTATTGGAAATCTTTCTTTTTCTTTTTCTAAAACTTTTTTATCTATTATTATTTTAGAATTTTTAATTTTATATTCAAACGGAATAGGGTTGCATCCACCCTTAAATCCTATTGTTGCCTTATTCATAACAACATCACATCTTTTACAAACAATGTCGTTTTTTCTTTCAAAATATCCTGCCACACCACAAATTTGACAAGCATCAAGTCCTACTCCATAAGATGAACTATTTGGTTTTTTTACAACGATAAACCTAACATCATGACCATCAACCTTATATGAAAATCTATGCAAATGTCCATCTTCAACCTCATTAAGAGGTACAATTATATTATTTCCTTCTTCTTGGTAAGGTTGTGCTTTTGTTAATTCAACAGGTTTTGTCAATATATAATTTAAGTAAGTAACAGAAAAAACTGAAAGCAATGCAAAGAAAATTGAAGAATATGCCCATCTTCTATTTACTATAAGACGCCATTTTTCTTTTCTATATTTTGCTTTAGTTTCAAATATAGTTGTAATTTTTCTATTTGAACATATAAAAAATATACATCCTATAAGTATTATAACAAAAGATGATATTATTAAATAAATATCACTTTTCGATTCAAAAATCATTATATCAAAAGCTTTTATTCCAAAAATTCTGCTTTTTTCTGTAAGTATAGGTCCCATATTAAAATCTTTTTTTAAATATTGTTTAAGTCTAACAATAGCTGAAATACCTCTTATAAAATATTCAAAAAAAGCATTTAAAAATATAACAATAAACATAAAAAGATATTCTTTTTTATTACATCTTATTAAAAATTTATATATAGAAATCACAAGAATAATACTAACTAAAACTCCTAGTATATATCCTCCAACTCTAAACAAAGTCATTGTACTAACAGAATCTTCACCAAAAGCAATAAATTCCATAGATTGAGTAAGTAGTCTAGGTATTATAAGATATAACATAGAAGCTATAGCAATAAACATAAATGTTAAAATTGATGTATTTAAAACATTAGAAATTTTTTTGTTTTTTAAAAATCCTCTGAAAATCAAAATTAAAGACATTACAATGAAAGAAATAAAAATTAAAATTAATACATATCTATTTAGCTTAGCAACAGTATGAACCATTTCTTTTTTATTTTTTATTCTTAAAACGTGTATATAAATTCCTAAAATTATCCCAATAAACAAAATAGATAAAGAAATTATTTTATTTACTAAAGAATTATTCTTCTTAAGAAAAGATAAAACAAGCCCAAAGAAAAAGCAAAATGTACATGTTGTAAAAATTATATCAATAAAAAATTTTCCCAAACTAAAAACCTCATTTCCTTAAAATATGCCAAAGCCTCTCTTATATTAAGAGAGGTTTTGACTTTTAAAAATATTAAATATTATTATCTATTTTGTAATTGTTCTCCTGTATAATCCCAATCAAATTCAACACTTTGTTTTTGGAAATATTTAGCAGCAGCTTCTTTTCCGCCTTCTTTAACAACAGGAACACCAGTTTCTTCATCAGTATGAAGTAAATAATCTCCTGAAGGTTGGAATTCGATAAGTAATTTATATTTACCAACTTTTATTACATCTTTTTTAATGTTTACACCATAGTGAGCACCATCATCAGCGTTCATAGGCATCATTGATCCAGAAGTAACTTCTTTACCATCTTTTAAAACTTTATAGTTTACATTCAAATATGCTGGCCAAACTTCTTTTCCATTACCAAAACCATATTTTTTAGCATCTTCTCTCTTAAGATGTATATCTGCTTCTAAGTGCATATCAGATTCAGCAGCACTTGGTTGTTTTCCTTCAGGAATCATATCAACACCTTGGAAATAAACAGCTGCAACTTGGAAAGGTCCAACTATTGTTTCTTCACCAATATTAATTTCTTTAAATCCTGATTCACCAGGAGCTTCTGCTTCTTCTTCGTCATCTTCACCAGCATCTTTTAACTTTTCAGTTAATTCGCTAATTTTTTTGTCTTTTTCTTCAACTTGTTTTTGTAACTCATTTAATTTTGCAGTATCATTTTTTTGGCATCCAACCAAACCTACTGAAGCTAATAAAGCTAATGTTACAACCATTTTTGATTTTTTCATAATAATTTCCTCCTAATTTGTTTTTGAATTATTTTTCTTTATCTTTTTAAGATTAAAATAATGTCCTAAAAGTATCCACACTGTAATTACTACTAACATTAATTGTGGGATTAATGTTTCTGCCCTATCATAAACATTTAAGATAGGAATACTCCAACCATTCATTGCTGGAATTACAGTAGCACCAGAAATAATACCAGCTTCTGTAAGTTCAACAACACCTTTACCCATAAATGATATACACATTAAGTATAATAAAATACTTGTGAATAAGAAAAATGGTTTAAGTGGTAACTTAACAGAAGTAAATCTGAATATTAAAAATATAGCTACCAATACAATAGAGGCTACAATAAATCCTCCAACAGGATAAATTAATTTTGTTCCTCCTGTAAATGCTGCCTTATAGAATAATATAAGTTCAGCACCTTCTCTTAAAACAGCTAGAAATGCCGCAAAAACTAAAGTCCATTTATTTTTATTATCTATTGATTTTTGAACTTTAGATTGAATATAACTTTCCCAAGCATGTTCTTCAGACTTGGATAAAATCCAGTTACTAACATAGAACAACACTATAACTGCAAGGAACATTGTATATCCTTCAAGTAATTCTTGTGCTATTCCACCAAGTAAATAATCTATAACAACTGCTAAAGCAAAACTACACAAAACAGCCGCTCCCATTCCAAGATAAACTGATTTACAAAGGTTCTTATTTCCAGTTTTAATAAGATAAGCAATAATTGCTACACAAACTAAAATAGCTTCTAGACCTTCTCTAAGCATAAGTCCAAAAGATGTTAAAAAGTCTTGTATATTTTTACCTTGTTCATCACCTTTTTTTATCTCAGCATTACCAAATACAACTTTTCCTTCTGTATCGGGAGCAGATTTAGAAATAACTTTATCAAGTACTAAAGCATCTTTATAAACTTTCATATCAAGTTCATCTATTGCCTTTTTAAGATCATCAACTGTTTTTGATGTGTTTCCTAAAAATGCGTGCTTAATATCTCTAAAAGCAGATTCTATTTCTGTAACTCTATTATTTGAAATTGCAACCATTACGTTTTTTTCAAAACCTTGAACTTCATAATAATCAAAGTATGCTGAATTCATAGCTTGATATGCTTGCTTAAATTCCTTCTTATCAGCAAATTGCTTAGCTTCTGTAAACTTAGCGTGCATATCTTTAGCAACCTCTTGCCAATTACTATACTTTTTCTTTTCAACTTTTGCATTTGTAAAAGAACCAAAATTAAAAGAGAAAAGAACTGTTATAATTAGCATTAATAATGAAAACACTCTCTTTTTTATAACAATCACCTCCAATATGTAATGAATTGATAAAGATAATGTATATCATACAAATTGCAAAAGTTTAGTGTCCATAAGAAAAACGAACACTAAAATTGACAATAAAAATCATCAGTAATATATTAACACATTTTTAATTTTTTTTCAACAAAAAAACAAATTTTTATTTTTTTTAAAGTATATAAGTTTTAATATTTGATGTTTTTAACAATATTAAATAATTTTTAAATTAAATTTTCTTTTTTGATAACTTTAATACTACTAAATAATATGTAAAATTAAATTTTTTATAGTTAATTATTATTTAATCGCAATTAAGTTTATAGTAGTTTTTTTACAATTATATATTCTATATTAACTAAAAAAATAGAAGAACTTTTATTCTTCTATTTTTTTAATTTCTATTCCATCAACATTTTTAATTGTATCAAATTTTTTAGTAATTTTACTAGATGTTGTAAAAATATCTTTAACATCTTTGCTAACTTTATTAATATCTTTTTCTAAAGCTTGCCATCTTTTAGTATATCTTTCGAATTCTACAGATAATAAATTTAATTCCTTTTGAATTTCAAGAGCATATTGTGATTGTTTTAAATTTTGTGAAACAGCTTGAATAGTTGTTAAAATTGCCATCATAGTTGTAGGAGATGTTATCCACACTCTTTTATTGTAAGCATATTCTACTATTTTTGAATTATATGCGTTTATATGTGCAAATATTGCTTCAGCTGGTAAAAATAAAATAGCTTGATCTGTTGTTTCGTTTTTTATTATATATTTTGATGCTATATCATCAATATGTTTTTTTAAATTTTGTTCAAATAATTTTTCAGCTTCTATTTTATTTTCATTTTCATCAAATAATCTTTTATAATTTTCTAATGGAAATTTACTATCTATACAAATTGTTCCAACAGGACTTGGTGCAAAAATAACAGCATCTGCAATAGAGTCGTTTGAAAGTTTATATTGTTTTTTAAAAATTTCGCTATTTTCACCAAATACAGCTGTTAAAATTTGATATAACTGAACTTCTCCAAAAATTCCACGTGTTTTTTTATCTGTCAAAACATTGTTTAAATTTTGAACATTATTTGATAAAAATTCCATCTTTTTTTGTGCTTCATCAAGACGAGCTAAACTTTGCATAACATTACTAAAAGTTTTTTTAGTATCTTCAAAATTTTTTTCAAGTTTTATTTCAACTCTTTCATTTATTTTATCAAGACGAGTTTCAACAACTTTAGTTAAATTTAAAAAGTCATCTTTTAGTTCATTTCTAAGTTTATTATTAAAATTAAAAATCGAATCTATATTATCTTTTCCAGCTTTTAAAATATTTTCATTTGTAGATGACTTAAAATCAGTTAATTGATTTTGTAATTTATCATTATTAACATTTAATTTTTCAGTAAGTTTATTAAATTCCTGTGAAAAATTAAGTTTTAATTTTAATAAATCTTCATCATTTAACAACTGATTATTTTTTCTACTTAAAGTAAAAAAATGTAAAATTAAATCAATAACAACAAAGATTATTATTAAAATAAGTAGTATATTCATATATCCTCCTATTTTAAAATTCCAAATTCATATCCATTTGATTTGAAATACTCAATTATATCAGGTAATGTTTCAATAGTTAAATTTTTTCCAACTCCATCATGCATTAAGATAACTACAACATCTTTTTGTTTCCAATAAATCAAAGATTTTTTAGTAAAATTCATCATTTCTTCTTTATTTGTTGGTCTTGTCTTTAAAGGTTCTGCATCTCCACATAGACAGTTCCAATCAATCCAGTTAAGTCCTAAACTTTTCAAAGCTTCATCTGCATTATTTTCGCCATCAAGTCCTTTCCAAGAAAGGTGTCCACCAGGATATCTCCAAACATTAGTTTTAAAATTTTCTCCTAAAAGTTCTTTTAATCTGGTATATGTTTTTTCTGCTTCTTCTTTTATTACAGAAACATCTGGATTTCTATTTGGATAAAGTTTAGCATAATCATGAGAAAAACTATGTATAGCTATAGCATTACCTTCTTTAAGTTCTCTTTCTAAGTAAGGTTTAGCTGCATTATTTAAAGTTTTTCCAACTACAAAAAAAGTTGCATGAACATTATTTTCTTTTAAAATATCTAAAACTTTATCTGTAATTCCAGGAGTTACTCCATCATCAAAAGTTAAAAAGACTCTTTTTTCACCATTATATTCTTTATTACTAAGTATATATTCTCTAATTTCACTTGCATCGTATGCGTAATCTTCAGAGCTTTTCAAAAATCCACCATTTTCAGATAAATCTAAAACATCTTCTTTATCTTCTGTTTTATCTTTAGATGAATTATTTTTAGAATCTGTATCTTTGGTTAAATCTTTTTTATTTTCCTCTTCTTTATTCTGCTCTTTATTCATAGCTATTTTTGTTTTATTTTCATGTATAATTGTTAAAGCATAGTTTATAGATAAAAAAATAATTATAGCTAAACAAACTGCACTAATTAAAACAAAATTTTCTTTTTTCTTTTTCATTTTATATTCATCTATTTTATTTTTATCATCTTCATTTTTAAAATCCATAACTACCTCCTAATAAATACCACACTTATTTTAACACATATATAAATCTATAACAAGTTTTATATAAAATTAAAAAATAAATGCACCCATAATCTTTTTAAGACTTTGGGTGCATTACAAAATAAAAGTAACTTTTAAAATTAATTATTTTCATCTAATTTTTTTCTCATTATATCCCAAGGCTTTACTTCAAATGGTAATGGCATTTTTATAATTTGTTTTGCTCTTGGTGCAACTGAAATTTCTTTATCATTATCATCATACATTTTTTCTATTTTAAAAGTTTCAAATCCATCTCTTGGGCCAAAAATTTCTACCTCATCTCCAACAAAAATTCTATTTCTTTGCTCTATTGTTGCGGTTTTTGTATTCTTATCATAATCTAAAACTAAGCCTACAAAATCATAATTTCTTATATAGGAGCTAGAGTTGTAAAGCTGATCTGTTTCATCGGGCTTTTTGTAATAAAATCCTTTTGTAAAATCTCTATGACTTGCTTTTTTTATTTCTAGTAAAAGTCTTTGTGCCATTTCTTTAGTATAACTTCCATTTTCTATAGCATCAAGAATAAGTCTATAACTTCTTATAACTGTTGCAACATAATATTGTGTTTTAACTCTACCTTCAATTTTAAGGCTATGAACTCCTGCATTTATTACATCTGTAAGAGAATCTAACATACATAAATCTTTACTATTATATATAAACGTTCCTTGACTTGTCTCTTCTATAGGATAATATTCACCCGGCCTTTTTTCTTCAACTAAATTGTATTTCCACCTACAAGCATGAGCACAATCTCCTTTATTAGCATCTCTTGAACACATATAGTTACTTAAAAGACACCTTCCAGAATATGAAATACACATTGCTCCATGTACAAAAACTTCAATATCTACATCTGGTACTTTATTATGAATTAAATTAATTTCTTCTAAAGACAACTCTCTTGCAAGTACAATTCTTTTAACGCCTAAATCACGCCAAAATTTGACAGTTTTATAATTTGTTACACTTGCCTGTGTACTTAAATGAACTTCTATTTCTTTACTTACAGAACGAACTGTAGAATAAATTCCAGCATCTGCCACAATAAGAGCATCAACACCAATTTCTACCAAAGTCTTAACATAATCTTCAAGGCCAACTAAATCATCATTATGTGGAATTATATTTAATGTTATGTATATTTTTTTTCCATTTTTATGAACAAAATCAGTCGCTTCTTTTAATTGTTCATTTGTAAAATTTTTAGATGCTTTTCTAAGACCAAAGGACTCTCCAGCAAGATAAACTGCATCTGCTCCATAAACAATTGCCATTTTTAATTTTTCTATATCACCTGCGGGGGCTAATAATTCTATATTTTTCATAAAACCTCCTTATTTTCTAAATAAAATAAAGTAAGGCTTAAAAGCCTTACTTCTTATAACAAATTGCCATACCATCATCAATAGGAACTATAGTAGTAGAAAAAATTTCACTATTAGTAATCATATTTAAAAATTCTTTTAATCTTTTAACTATAGTGTTTTTTCTTCTTACATTGTTTTTTTCTTTTGCAACAAGACCTCTAAACAAAATATTATCCGAAACTAATATACCACCTTTAGTTAATCTTTCAACAGACTTTTCAAAAAAATTTATATACTGCCCCTTAGCAGCATCCATAAAAATCATATCATAATCTGCTTTAATAAATTCTAAAGCATCATTTGCATCAGCAAAAATCACATCTATATTCTTAGTATAATTAGATTTTTTTATAAATTCTTTTGCTTTTAAAAAATTTTTTTCATCTATTTCTATAGTGGTAATTTTACTTTTTGGATAAGCTCTATGCATAATTATAGAGGAATAACCTATCGCTGTTCCTATTTCTAAAATTCTTTTTGGTTTTTTTAGTTTAACTAAAATTTCCAAAAATCTTGCAACTTCAACTTCAATTATAGGCACTTTATTTTTTAAAGCATAATCTTCCATTTCAATAAGAAGAGAATCTGTACTTTTTTCTAAATTTCTAATATAATCTGAAACAAAACTTGCTACAATTTCCATTATTACTTTATAGTATCTTCCAACATCTTTACAATATCATTTACGATTGTAGAAATTCTAACTTCACAAGCCATAAAAGAAGCTATATCTGTATTACTCATCAAAAGCATATTTAATTCATTTAATTTTTTTTCTTTTTCTTTAACATCTTCTCCCTTAGATTTAGCAACTTGATAATCATATAATTTTTTATGAAAATCATCTATCATTTTTTTATTATCTTCATTTGCATCTATTTTCTTCTTTAAATTTTTAAATTCTTTAACTTCATCACAATTTTTAAAATCATTAGAAAAAGTTAAAATGCTATCATAAATATTCATATATCCTCCTAAAGTTCTGTTATAATTGGAATAATCATAGGTCCTCTTTTTATTTCATGATATATATAAGAGTTTAAATCTTTTCTTATATTGTATCTCATAGTTCCAATATCTGTAATACCATCATTTTTACACATATTTAAAGTTTTCTCTACAACTTTTCTCATTTCAGAAACTAAATCTAGATTTTCTTTAACATATATAAACCCTCTTGAAACAATTTCAGGACCTGATATAATTTCTCTAGTATTTTTTTCTAAAACTAACATAACTATAATTATACCATCTTCTGATAAATGCTTTCTATCTCTAAGAACAGCACTTTTTACATCTCCAACTCCAAGTCCATCAACCAATACATTTCCTGATTCAACATTTCCTGATATAAAACATTCTTGTTTAGGCGTAAATTCAAAAACAGTACCATTTCTTCCAATAAAAGTATTTTCTTCTGGCATTCCAAGTTCAACAGCAAGCTTTGCATGTCTCTTTAGGTGTCTTGATTCTCCATGTACTGGAATAAAAAATTTAGGTTTTGCTAAAGTATGAATAAGCTTTAACTCTTCTTGACAAGCGTGTCCTGAAACGTGAACATCTGCAAGAGAAGAATGTATTACTTTAACTCCCATTTCAACAAGCCTATTTACAAGCCCAAAAAATATTTTTTCATTTCCAGGAATTGGTGATGCAGAAATAATTACAGTATCATTTTCTGTTAAAACAAGTTTTCTATGTTCACCATAAGCCATTCTATTTAATGCACTCATAGGTTCTCCTTGACTTCCTGTCATTAAAAGAACTATACGTGATTCATCATATTTATTTATATCTTTTAAATCAATTAAAGTACCTTTTTTTACATCCAATTTATTAAGTTCTGTTGCAACTTTTATTACATTAACCATAGAACGACCAGAAATTGCAACTTTTCTTTTAAATTTTTCAGCAGCTTTTATTATTTGTTGCACTCTATGAACATTTGATGCAAATGTTGCTACTATTATTCTTCCTTCTGCTTTACTAAAAAGTTCTATAAAAGTTTTTCCAACAGAACGTTCACTCATAGTAAATCCTGGTCTTTCAACATTTGTACTATCTGCACATAAAAGCATAATACCTTCTGTACCAAGCTGTGCAATTCTATGAAGATCCATCTTATCTCCATCAATAGGAGTATAATCTATCTTAAAATCTCCAGTAAATAAAATATTACCAACAGGTGTTTTTATTCCAAAACTAACACTATCTGGAATACTATGACAAGCTTGTATATATTCAACAGAAAAATATTTTGTTTTTATAGTTTCTCCAGGATTTACAATATGCAAATTTTCTTTACTTATATTATGTTCTTGAAGTTTACTTTCAACAAGACCTAATGTAAGATTTGTTCCATAAACTGGAACATTTATTTTTTTCATTACATATGGAACTGCTCCTATATGATCTTCATGACCGTGAGTTAAAAAAATTCCTTTGACTTTGTCAATATTTTTAATTAAATATGTTATATCTGGTATAACAATATCTATTCCCGGCATATCATCATCAGGAAAAGTCATTCCACAATCAAGCACAATTATTTCATCATCATACTCAAGAATGGCCATATTCTTACCTATTTCGCCAACACCTCCTAAAGGTATAAGCTTTAAATTTTTCTTTTTATTTTTTTGCAAACTACATTTCTCCTTCTACTTTTTTTCGTCAGAAACATAGCAATCAGAACATACTCCATAGAATTTTAAATCATGATTTGTAATTTTAAATTTATATTTAGTTTCGATAAGATTTTCAAGATTTTCTAAATAATCTTCTTTTACTTCAATAATTTTTCCGCATTTTTTGCATAGAAGATGATGGTGTTGATGAGAATCATCATCTCTTATTATTTCATATCTATATCTATTATCATCAAAATCTAATTTGTGAACAATATTTAACTTGTCAAAAATTACAAGTGTACGATAAACAGTAGCTATTCCTAAATCTTTATCTACCTTATTTGCAAGTAAATGTAACTCTTCAGGACTTAAATGATTACCTTGATTTTTATCTAAAATAGTAAAAAGTATTTCTCTTTGTTTAGTAATCTTATACTTGTTATCAATTAATAGCTTTCTCATCTCTTTTAAATCCATAATCTACTCCTTTTTAAATTTTAACTCTTCATAAACTTCTATGGCACTATTTAATTCTTCATCATCTATGCCTTCTAAACTCATATTTTTATCTTTATCATATATAATTTTCAATATGTATGTATAATCATCATCTTTAGAATTTAGAACAGCATACTCACTATCGTTCATGCCAAATGTTTCTATAAGTTCAAAAACTATCTTTTTTCCATTTTCATCTATTGCTTCAAAACGCTCCATAAAGTTCTCCTACTTTCTATCTAAAAAAGATTGTAATATATACGTTGCCGCAACTTTATCTATAACCTTTTTTCTATCTTTTCTTTTCATATTACCTTCAATTAAAATCCTTTGTGCACTAACAGTTGTAAGTCTTTCATCTTGCATTATAATATCAAGTTTAAGATTATTCTCAGTTAAAAAAGTCTTTAAATCTTCTACAAAATCTAACACTTTTTGTCCTTGTGGACCAATAGTATTGTTCATATTTTTAGGAAGACCAACAATTATTTTAATTATATTTTCTTTTTCGATTATATCTTTTAAAATATCAAAATCTGTTTGTAAAGTTTTTCTAAAAATTGTACTATGACCACTTGCCATGATAAAAAAAGGATCACTTATAGCAACGCCTATTGTTTTATCTCCAACATCTAAAGCCATAAATCTATTCATAAATACCTCATTTATACAAGATAATTAAAGGAATAATCCCTTAATTATCTTACATTTTCATATAGCAATCTAAAAATTCTTCTAATATTTCATCTCTACTAATTTGTCTAATAAGACCTCTTGCATTATTATAGTTTGTAATATAAGTAGGATCTCCAGACAAGATATAACCTATAATTTGATTTTTAGGATTATATCCCTTTGCTTCAAGTGCAGAGTATACAATTTTAATAATTTCATTGATACTCTTCTTTTCATGTTGTAGTTCAACCCTAGTTGTTTCAGTAAATTCTTTTGACATATAATCCCCTCCTATAGTTATATTAGCGATTTTACTATTTTTTCAGATTCTTTTAAAGCAAAATCTACTTTTTCAATTTCTTTACCACCAGCTTGTGCAATATCAGCTCTTCCGCCTCCATTACCTCCAACAAGTTTTGCAATTTCTTTTACAATGTTACCTGCATGAATCTTTTTAGAAACTAAATCTTTGCTAACAGCAACTGTAAAAGTCAACTTGTTATTAAAAACATTGGCTAGCACTACTATACTTCTACCCAATTTATCACGAAGTTTATCAATTAAGTCCATTAACTCATTTTTATTTTCAATTTCAACTTTTTTAGCTACAAATGAAATTCCATCTAAATCTATTTTTTCCTTTATAAAATCATCTAAACTATCTAAAGTCAATTTTGATTTAATTTCTTTTAATTCTTTTTCTAAAGATTTTATTTCATCAGTTAAAGATAAAATTTTTGAATCTAAATCATTAGGTTTAACTTTAAGAATAGAAGATATTTTTGAAATTTGTTCATCATTTTTCTTTAAATATTCATAAACATTTCTTCCAGTTGTTGCTTCTATTCTTCTAACACCTGCTGCAACAGATGATTCAGAAAGTATCTTAAACATTTGTATTTCACTTACATTTTTAACATGAGTTCCACCACAAAGTTCAACAGACCAACCTCCAAATGAAACAACTCTTACAATATCTTTATATTTATCTTCAAAAAGACCTACCGCTCCCATTTTAGCCGATTCTTCTAAAGTAACCTCTTTAATTTCTGTTTGAAGATTTAAAGCAATTTTGTCATTTACAATTTGTTCAACCCTTTTTAAATCTTCTTGACTTATAGGTTCAAAATGAGTTATATCAAATCTAAGTCTTGTAGGTTCAACTAAAGATCCAGCTTGATTGATATGAGAGCCTAAAACTTCTCTTAAAGCTTTATGTAAAAGATGTGTTGCTGAATGATTTTTCATAACATCACGTCTAAAATTGATATCAATTTTAAAATCAAATACATCTTCTACATTGACAGTTCCATCTAATACTTCAATATGATGAATAATTGCATTGTTTTTATTTTTCTTTGTATCAACTACTTTAATTTTGGCTTTATCATTTTCAATAACACCAATATCTCCAACTTGTCCTCCGCCTTCACCATAAAAAACTGTCTTATCTGATATAAGTAGAGCTTTATCTCCTTTAGTAAGTTTTGAAACTTCTTTTTCATCTTTAAATAATTTTAAAATTTTTGCACTACATTCATTTTGAGTATAACCTAAAAATTCAGTTGATTTTAAATTCTTTAAATAATCTGTATTTTTTTCACTCCATCCAAATGAAGATGTATGCCTACCTTCTCTAGCTCTATTTTTTTGTTCTTGCATATCTTTATTAAATTCATCTTCATTTACACTCATGTTATTTTCTTCTAAAATTTCTTTTGTTAAATCAAGAGGAAATCCGTATGTATCATAAAGTTTAAAAGCTTTTTTTCCAGATAAAACATTAGAATTTTTACTCTTTTCTTCTTCAATATATGAATTTAATATTCCAAGACCTTGTTCAATGGTTTCTTGAAATTTTGATTCTTCAGCATTTAAAATTTTAAAAACTCTTTTACTATCTTCTAACATTTCTGGATATTCTGATTTATAAACTTCCATAACAACTTTAGAAATTTTTTCCAAAAAGTTTCCCTTTATTCCAAGAAGTTTTCCATGTCTTGCAGCCCTTCTTATAAGCCTTCTTAAAACATAACCTCTTTGTTCATTACTTGGAATTACTCCATCATAAATTAAAAAAGTTATAGCTCTTGAGTGATCTGCAATTACTCTTATTGAAATATCAGAAATTTCATTTGATTTGTATTTTATATTTGAAAGTTCTTCTATTTTCTTTATTATTGTATCTACAAGTCCTATTTCAAAAATATTATCTTTTTCTTCAAGAACTAATGCAAGTCTTTCAAGACCCATTCCTGTGTCAATATTTGGATGAGCTAATCTTTCATAATTTCCATTTTTATCTTTATTAAATTGAGTAAAAACTAAATTCCAAATTTCCATAAATCTATCATCTGGATTAGTATATTTTTCTCCTCTATCATACATAATTTCAGAACAAGGACCACAAGGACCTACTTCAAGTTCCCAAAAATTATCTTCTTTGCCAAGTCTTTGAATCTTATCATCAGAAAATCCTAAACTTTTCCAAATATTATAAGCTTCATCATCATCTTTATAAACTGTAACAGAAAGTCTGTTTTTATCAATTTCAAGTCTTTTTGTTAAAAACTCATAAGCCCAATTTATAGCTTCTTTTTTGAAATAATCTCCAAAAGAAAAATTCCCAAGCATTTCAAAAAAAGTACCATGTCTTTGAGTTTTACCTACATTGTCAATATCTGCAGTTCTTATACATTTTTGACTTGATGTAGCTCTATTTTTGCTCATTTTTTTAACACCTGTAAAATACTCTTTTAAAGGTGCCATACCAGCGTTTATAAGTAACAAACTCTTATCATTATTTGGAATTAAAGAGTAACTTTTTAAACGCAAATGTCCTTTACTTTCAAAAAAATCTAAATATTCTTTTCTAATTTCATTTAATCCTAATTTCTTCATAAATACCTCTTAATCTATTTATTTATCTTTATACAAATATTTTTTTATATATGGTTTAGTATGTCTATATACTATTGCAAGTGCAGCAACAATTGGAACAGAGAAAATCATTCCAACAACTCCAAACATGCCACCACCTGTTATTAATAAAATCAATACTATTAAAGGATGCATACCTGTACTATCTCCAAGTATTTTAGGTCCAATAATATTATTTTCTACCCATTGAACTAAGCAGAACAATACTCCTACCCAAACTGCAGTAATAGGGCCTTTAACAAGAGCAAGTAATACTGCCGGAACAAAACCTAAAAACGGTCCAATATATGGAATTATATCTGCAACGCAAGTAACTATTCCTATAATCAAAGCAAATTCTATCCTAAAAGCTGCAAGATAAAGCATAGTTGCAACTCCTACAAATATTGCCATAATAATTCTTCCTCTAACAAACATAGAAAGAGCACTATCAACTTCTTGCCATAAATTTGCTAAAAAACTTTTATATCTTTTAGGAGTGTAATTACCTATACTATCAAGTATTTTATCTTTTTCAAGTAAAAGATAAAATGTAATAACTGGTATTAAAATAAGTTGAATAATAAATGCAATAATAGTTTTTACACCAAATATCATATTTGTTATCCAAGTTAAAACACTAGATGCTACAGTATTTGTAACTTTTAAAAGTTGTACATTAATACCGTCAATCCAACTGTTAACTGTTGGAAAATTAGTAAATAAATTATCTCTTAAATTTTCAGTATAACTTATAAAGTTTTTAACAACATCAGGTAAAATCTTAAATAAATTTTTAACCTGTCCAATAGTGCTTGGAAAAATAACAAGTATTAAAACTACAATTGATAAAACTATTATCAAATATACTATTATTATAGAATAAAGTCTTTTTATTTTTTTTCTTTCAAAAAATTTAACAAATGGATTTAATATATACGAAATAACAATCGCAACTATAAATGTAACTGTTGTAACCCTTAAAATTGAATATGTTTTATATAAAAACAGCACAAAAAAGAAAATTAAACAATAAAGAAAATATCTAAAAGTTTTAATTTTATTTACCTGTATTTTATATTTATCATCTAATTTACTATTTAATATATGTACAGAAAAATAAATTGATAAAACTAAAAGTACTATAAATAATGCTCTTATAACAATATTTAAAAGTGAATTAATCGTTAATAAATTATCCAATATTTTTCCTCCTAACTGACAATGTCTTTCAAAGCATTAATAAACTTATCAATATCATTTTTAGTATTTTCTTCACCAAGACTTATCCTAATAGCACTATCTTGCAAATCTAAATCAATTTTCATAGAAGATAATACATGAGAATTTTCTAAAGAACCACTACTACAAGCAGATCCACTAGATATACATATACCATTAAAATCCATACTCATAATAATCATTTCTTTATCTACTCCAGGAAAAGAAATGTTTAAATTACCAGAATGTCTGTTTTCTAAGCTTGCATTTATTTTAAAATTTTTAAAATTTTCTGTTAATTTTAAAAGTAAATACTCCTTTAGCTTTTTTCTTTTCTGTACATTTTCTAAAATTTTACTTCTTAAAATATCAATAGCCTTAGAAAATCCAACAATTCCTGCTACATTTTCTGTTCCTGCACGTCTTTTTCTTTCTTGAGAACCTCCAAGAATAAAATTTTCTATATCTGTGCCTTGCTTTATATACAATGCACCAACACCCTTTGGTCCATGAATTTTATGAGCAGAAAAAGACATTAAATCGACTTTCAATTTCTTTACATCTATATTAAGCTCTGAAAGTGCTTGTACCGCATCTGTATGAAAAATTATTTTTTCATTTTTTTCCTTTACAGCTTTACATATTTTTTCAATATCTTGAATTGTTCCAACTTCATTATTAACAAGCATAACAGAAACAAAAACAGTATCATCTCTTATAGCATCAACAACATCTTTATAAGAAATAAACCCTTCTCTATTAGGATATATATATGTAACATCAAAGCCAAAATTTTCTAAAAATTTACAAGTTTCTAAAACTGCAGAATGTTCAAAAGCTGTAGTTATTATATGAGCTGACTGTAGTTTTTTTCTAATTGTACTTCCTATGATTGCCCAATTATCACTTTCTGTGCCTGAAGATGTAAAAAAAACTTCATTCTTATTTGCGTTTATATAATTTGCTAAATTTTCTCTTGACTTTTCAATGGCAACTTTAGATTTTTGTGAAATTTCATAAATTGACGATGGATTTGAAAAATTATTTATCAAAAACTCTTTCATACTTTCAAAAACTTCATCACTTAATCTTGTCGTCGCTGAATTGTCAAAATAAATTATATTGTTCATAATTCTCCTTTGTTTTTCATTATCAATAATAAAAATATTATATATAATTATACTCTATTTTCTTAAAAAATACAAGTTTTTAATTATCAAATGTTATATAAAAACCTAAATGAAATATTCAATTTAAAAAATATAATAATATACTCTTATAACATATTCATTATTTTTTCCTTATAAATAGAAAGTTTAGAGTTATTAAACTTATCTAAAATATCATTATATGTATAATATTTTCCAATTAAAGTTTTTAAATTTTCATCTCCATAAACTTTTTCAATCTTACCAGAAGATATATCCATTTTAATATTTTTATTATCATCTAAAATAACTGTAGATTTAGGAGATTGTCCATATATCCATTCAATTGTAGAATATTTTTCTTTAGAGAGCTTATTTACATTTTCAATATCACTACAAGTTAATTCATAAGATGAATTTTTTAAAAATAGCTTACAAACTTCATTTTTTAAAATTTTTTTAAAATCTAAAATATCATAATTAAGTTTACAAAGTTCTTTAAGATTTCCAACTTCACTTCTAACTGACTTAGCCGAATTTGAAATAATCTTTTTTTTCTTAACATTTAAAGCACCTTTTAAATTAATTAAATCTGTATCAAACAAAATACAACCATGATGTAAAACTCTTTTTTTTCTAACAAATTCAGAATGACCACAAATTTTTTTATCATAAAGTTTTAAGTCATTTCTATTAGAAATAGAGACATCAATTTTTAAATTTTTTAAAGCTTTATAAACAGGTTTTAAAAATTCTTTAAAATTTATTTGTGTATCTCCTTTAGTATTTGTTATAATACTATAATTTAAATTTCCTAAATCATGAAATACAGTTCCTCCTCCAGAGAGTCTTCTTGCTATTTTTATATTATTTTCATTACAGTATTTCATATTAACTTCTTCAATAAGATTTTGATGCTTTCCTATAACTACTACAGGTGAATTTATCCAAAGCATAAAAATATCATCATCTTTAAATTTTTCAAAAATATATTCTTCCAATGCAAGATTAAAAAATATATCATTACTATTGTTTTCTATAAAAATCATAATTTCTCCTTAATTTGATATATACATATTAATTATATCAAATATTTAAAAATTTTATATAAAAAAATAAAATTTTTACTTTATTATTGTAAAAAATTTTAAAAAAGGGTAGAAAAAGAATTCTACCCTTAAATAATTTTCTTGTAATTTATTTTTATTTCTTTGGTAAATGAACACTAACTGAATTAATATCAGCTATAGCTTCATAAATTGCTTCAGAAAAAGTTGGATGACCAAATACCATCTTTATTACTTCTTCAACAGTCATTTCAGATTGCATTAAAATTGAAACTTCATTTATAATTTCACTTGCTCTTGGACCAACGATATGAGCTCCTAAGATTTCTCCATATCTAGCATCAGAAATTACTTTAACAATTCCTGAAGAATCTCCATGAGCTAATGCTCTACCATTTGCACTATAAGCAAACTTTCCAACTTTAATATCATAACTATTTTTAGCTTCTTGTTCAGTTAAACCAACACTTGCAACTTCAGGATATGTGTAAATTGATCTTGGAATTACATTATTATTATATTTTTCATCATCTAATCCACTTACAATTGCACTTGCAACATCTCCCATTTTAAATCCAGCATGTGCTAATAAATTCTTTCCATTTACATCTCCTGATGCAAAAATTTTATCTACTTTTGTTTTCATATTTTCATCAGCAACTACAAAACCATCTTTTAAATCTAATTTAAAATCTCTTAAAGCAGTCAAATCAGCTTCTCTTGTTGTTAAAAGAACAAATTTTGATTTTGCAACTTCTTCATCATTAGACATTACTAAAATATCGCCATTTTCTTTTATTTCTGTAATTTCTTTACCAAAGATAAATTTAATCTTAGACTTTTCTAAAGATTTAATTAAAATATTTACAACGTCAGAGTCGAAGTTTGAAATAGCACTATCTTTCTTTTCAACAACAGTTACTTTAGAGCCAAAAGATGCAAATATTTGTGCCATTTCTATTCCTATATAACCTGCACCAATTATTGTTAGACTTTCTGGAACTTCTTCTAAATCAAGAATTTCATCTGTATCTAAGACATTTTTAATATCTGAACCTTTAATATTCTTAACACATTTTGAACCACTAGCAAGAATTATATTATTTGTATTAAGTTCTTTTCCACTTTCTAAAACAACTTTAGTATTTGATTTTATATAAGCTGTTTCTTTAAACATTTCAATTTTGTTACTCTTTAACAAAAATTCAACACCTGCAGAAAGTTTCTTTACAACACCATTTTTAAATTTCAATAATTTTTTCAAATCAACTTTTGCATCATCATTTTCTAATACTATGCCTCTTTTTGATGAAGCTTTTATTCTTTCTATATCTTCAACAGTTTGTAAATAAGTTTTTGTTGGGATACATCCTCTATTTAAGCAAGTACCACCAAATTTATTATTTTCTACAATTGCAACCTTTTGACCTCTTTGAGCAGATCTTATAGCTGAATAATATCCTGAAGGACCAGCACCAATTACGACAACATCATATTCTCCATCTTTTAATTTTTCTTTAGAAGATTCATTAGATGTTTCATTAGAAGCTTCTTTAACTACTTTAGTTTCTTCTTTAGTTTCTTCTTTAACTTCTTTAGTTTCTTTGCTTGGAGCTTTAGTTTGTTCAGGAATTACATCACCTTCATCACCAATATAAGCAATAGTTTCTGTAACAGGAACAATATCTCCATCATGTCTTAATATCTTAAGTAAAGTTCCAGAAGCTTCAGCTTCAATTTCCATATTGACCTTATCTGTCATTATTTCAAGAATGACATCTCCTTCTTTAACTTTATCTCCTTCTTTCTTTATCCACTTTACAATTTGTCCTTCTTCCATTTCACTGCCTGCTTTTGGCATTATTACTTCTGTTAACATAATATTTCTCCTTTAACTAAACTAACATCAAAATAGGATTTTCTAAATATCCCTTTAGTGTATTTAAAAACTTTGCAGCTTCCATTCCATCAACAACTCTATGATCAACTGTGATTGATAAACTCATAATAGATCTTATACAAACTTCTCCATTTATAACAACAGCTTTATCTGTAATTCCACTTACTCCTAAAATAGCACTATTAGGTTGATTGATAATAGGTACAAATGAAGATACTCCAAACATACCAAGATTACTTATTGTAAATGTACTATCTTCTAATTCTTCTTTTTCTAACTTCATTTCAGTAGCTTTCTTAGTAAGTTCCTTTAATGAAATCATAAGTTCTTTAAGAGATAATTTTTCGGCGTTTTTAACAACCGGTGTTAAAAGTCCACCTTCAAGACCAACAGCCATTGCTAAGTTTACATATTTATGAAGAATAATCTTATTATCTTCTAAAGAAGAATTTACATAAGGGTGTTTTAACAAACTCTTAACAACTGCAAAAGAAATTATATCTGTTATAGTCAATTTATAACCAGTTTCTTCTTTCAAATTGTCTATAAGTTTCTTTCTTAAAGCCTTTACTTCAGTCATATCAACATCAATGTTTGCAACAAAAACCGGTGCAGTAAAATAGCTTTCGCTCATTCTCTTAGCAACAGTTCTTCTCATCATCGACATTGGAACTTCTTCTATTTCTCCATAAACTTTATTAACTTCTTTTTCTTTGTTATCATTTACAGCTACATTTTCTATATCTTTTTCTTTTCCAATAAATCTTAAAACATCATCTTTTAAAATTTTTCCTCTAACTCCACTTCCAGTTATCTTAGAAATTTCAACTCCTTCAACTTCAGCTATTTTTTTAGCTAAAGGAGAAATTCTAACCATAGAAAAATTTTTAAAATTTAAAACATCTTCTTTTTGAATCCTACCTTTTGGACCTGTTCCTCTAATTAAAGAAAGATCTATACTATTTTCTTTTGAACAAAACCTTGCAGCAGGTGTTGCTCTAAATTTAATATCAGACATAAACTCCTCCTATTTATTAAGTGCTTTTCTAATTGTATTTTTTATATCATCAACACTTGGAACAATTACATCTTCCAAATTTTTTGCAGAAGGAATATTTGTATCCATTCCTGCAAGTCTATAAATAGGAGCATCTAGATAATCAAACGCATCACTTTCAGCAATTCTTGCAGAAATTTCTCCACCAAATCCACCAGTTTTAAATGAATCATGGCAAATTACAAGTTTACCAGTTTTTTTAACAGAATTTACAATTATTTCTTCATCTAATGGAACTAATGTAATAGGATCGACAACTTCTACACTTATATTTTCTTCTTTTAAATCTTGTGCAGCTTGTAATGCTCTTTCAAGCATTCTTCCCCAAGAAACAAGTGTAATATCTTTTCCTTCAATTTTTACTTCACCTTTTCCGATTTCAACAAGTTCTCCAACATTAACTTCGCCTTTTCTTCCAAAAAGAGCCTTTGGTTCAATAAAAATAACTGGGTTATTATCTCTAATAGAAGCTTTTAAAATTCCATAAACATCATTAACAGTACCAGGAGCTACAACCTTAAGTCCTGGAATGTGGCAAAACCATGATTCAAGAGCCTTAGAATGTTGTGCAGCAGAACCTGTACCACAACCTGATGCACATCTATAAACAACAGGAACACTAACTTCTCCACCTAACATATATCTCATAGGAGCAGCTTCATTTACAATAGCATCCATAGCAATTGTAACAAAATCCATAAAAGTCATATCAACAATAGGACGCATTCCAACAGAAGCGGCACCTGCAGCAGCACCTGCTATTGCAGCTTCACTTATTGGGCAATCTCTAACTCTTTCTTCACCGAATTCTTCAAGCATACCAACAGTTGTTCCAAAATCTCCACCGAAAATTCCTACATCTTCACCCATCAAAAATACATTTTCATCTCTACGCATTTCTTCAGACATTGCTTCTTTAAGTGCTTCACGCAAAGTCATAATTTTTGTTTGTTTTTCCATATCATCTTTCTCCTATTAAATCATAATTATGCATAATTATTTGTATATGCTTCTTTTTCATCTGCTAAAGGTGATTCTTTTGCAAATTTAACTGCATCTTTTATAACATTTTTAGCATCTTCTTCTAACTTATCAAGTTCTTGTTCAGTAGCTATTTTATTTTCAAGTAAATATTTTTTAAATGCTTCATTTGGATCTTTTTTCTTCCAAGAATCAACTTCTTCTTTTAATCTATATTTTCCAGCATCTGATGCAGAATGTCCAAACCATCTATAACTTTTTGCTTCAACAAGAATAGGACCATTACCAGCTCTTACATAATCTAAAGCTTCAGTCATTGCATCATAAACATCTAACACATTATTTCCATTTTCAACATAAATTGATTTTATTCTATAAGCAGATGCTCTATCAACAATTCTTGGAACAGTCATAGACCTTTGTTGTGACATTGAAATACCATAATTATTATTTATTACATAGAATACTAAAGGCAACTTCCAAATAGATGCCATATTTAAACATTCATGAAAACTTCCTTCATTTGTTGCACTTTCACCCATACAACAAACAACAACATTAGAAGTTTTTTTCATCTTTTGTGCAAGTGCAGCACCAGTACTTAAACCATGTCCTCCACCTACAATACCATTACAACCCATATTATTTACTTCAAGATTGTAAAGGTGCATACTACCTCCACGTCCATGACATTGTCCTGTAGCTTTTCCTAAAACTTCAGCCATCATTCTATTAATATCAATTCCTTTTGTTATAGTTTGACCATGTCCTCTATGATTTGAATACATTAAATCTGTTTTTTTCATAGGATATATTGCACCTACATTTGCAGCTTCTTCACCAACTGAATAGTGAGTCATCCCATGAACAAATCCTCTTGAGTATAATTTATTAAGCTCCATATCAAAATTTCTTATTAAAAGCATTTTGTTATACATTTCTAACATTTGTTCTTTTGTCAATTTTTCTGAATTTTTCATTTAAAACCTCCATAGTGATAATTAAAATTGTTTCTCGGTTATATTCTACCCCATTAAGTTATATTTATTAAAACATATTATTGTTTTTAACAAAAAATTTTTTTAAAAAATAAAATAGTGATTTAAATCACAGTAAATTATTTTTTTATATTACATTTTTGTAAAAAATAAATTTCATAATTTTACAATAAAAAAAGACTATCATAAATCTCTTTAAATAGAGATATGATAGTCTTTTTAGTAAATTACTTAAAATAAATTTTTAAAAATTTATCTTCTCTTTCTTTTAATCATTATAGCTCCAGCTAATGATACAATTGTAGTAGCTAAAGATGCTCCTGCTATGGAAGTATTAGGAGTATTTTGTTTTTTCTTTTTAACAACTATGCCTTTCTTTTGCTTTAATAAATCTTCTTTTACTTCATTTACTTCTTCTATACTCTTACAAGCATTTATCTTAGCTATAGATTCTTCATCTTCTATTGACGCTTCTTTAAGTTCTGCTATAGCTTTTTCTTTTGCTTCTTGTAATTCTTTAGCTTTCTTTTCACTTAGTAAATTTTCTTTTACTTTATTTACTTCTTCTACACTCTTACAAGCATTTATCTTAGCTATAGATTCTTTATCTTCTATTGATGCTTCTTTAAGTTCTGCTATAGCCTTTTCTTTTGTTTCTTGTAATTCTTTAGCTTTCTTTTCTGCTTCTTTATCAGCTTCTGGTGCTGGATTTGGTGCTGGATTTGGATTTGGCATTGGATTTGGTACTGGATTTGGATTTGGTACCGGTGCTGGATCTTCTTTTGTCAAATCTTCTATTTGTTTTTCTAAATCTTTTATTTGTTTTTCTAAATCTTCTATTTGATTTTTAGTTCCATTTATTTCATTTTGAAGATTTTCAACATTATTTTCATTAGATGTAGATAATGCAAATAACATAAAAGGTGTTCTATCCATCATATATCCAGATTTAAAAGTATCAACAGAATTTGATTTTTTTAATTTTTTTGCTTTTAATGCTTCTAATTTTGCTTTTAATTCTTTTAATTTTATTTTTAATGCTTCTAATTTTGCTTTTAATGCTTCTAATTCTTTTGTTTTTTTCAAAACTTCTTCTTTGTGTGACTTTATTATTTCAGCTTTTAGTGCATCTACGCCTTCTTTTGTTTTTGCTAAGTCTATTTTATCTAAGAATAGTTTTGAAGTTATACCTTCTTTTCTTAATTCTTCTTTTGCTTTTTCTTTTGCTTCTTTTAATGATTTTTCAGATAATTTTCTGTCCATTACATCAACTCTTGACACTATATCTTTTACATCATCAACAGTTATAGCATTATCAATATCTTTCTTAGCTAATTCCTTTACTTTATCTGGTAAATTCTTTAAATCTACATGTTTTTTTGCTTCTTCTTTTATTTTTTTCAAAACTTCTTCTTTGTGTGACTTTATTATTTCAGCTTTTAGTGCATCTACGCCTTCTTTTGTTTTTGCTAAGTCTATTTTATCTAAGAATAGTTTTGAAGTTATACCTTCTTTTCTTAATTCTTCTTTTGCTTTTTCTTTCGCTTCTTTTAATGATTTTTTCAAAACTTCTTCTTTATGTGACTTTATTATTTCAGCTTTTAGTGCATCTA
>KQ959658.1 GCA_001552895.1 Tissierellia bacterium KA00581 | reverse complement strand
TCGGAGTAAAAGCAACAGCAGATCATACAACAAAAAAAGTTGTTTTAGATAAAAAGGTAAGTTTAAAACAATTAGATAAATTGTTGTTAAATCCAAAGCTTAAAAAACAATGGCCATATCAATTAACACAAGTTGTTAAAGAAGAACAAGCAAATATAGATACTATTTATATTCCAAGTATGATGTGTAAAGGTTGTGAAAAAGCAATAGAAAAATTATTTGATTCTATCGGAGTAAAAGCAACAGCAGATCACACAACAAAGAAAGTTGTTTTAGATAAAAAGCTAAGCTTAGAACAATTAGATAAATTGTTGTTAAATCCAAAGCTTAAAAAACAATGGCCATATCAATTAGAAGCTGTAGAAATTGATAAAGATAAAGATAAAGATAAAAATAAAAATGAATCTCAAACTGATTCTACTAATGGAAGTTTACCAAAAACTTCTATTTCATCAGTGTCATTTATAACCTTAGTTACTTCATTAACAGGAGCATTTCTTTCTAAAAAAAGAAAATAAAAAGTTATTAAAAAAGGAGAAATTTTAAATTTCTCCTTTTTAAATTGTATATAATTCCTTTTGATTTTTTTTAAAAAACTCTTTTAATTTTATCATAGCTTCTTTTTCATCGGGCCCATTTATTTCTAATTCTATTGTATCATTGTTTTTTGCTTCCATAGATAAAATATTTAATATACTTTTTGCATTGTATTTATTTTTATCTTTTATTAAAAAAATATCAGAATCAAACTTTATTGAATTTCTTAAAAGCATTGCCGCAGCTCTTGCATCAAGCCCTATTTCAAAATTTACAGTAACCTTTTCCCTTAACATAAAAACCTCCTTATAAAATATCTATATTATATAATAATTATAGCATTTATTTTTATAAATGTCTATAAAAACATTTGTATAAATAAAAATTTTTTTTCTAGTATTTATTTAATATATTTTAAAATAAAAAATTGTAAAAATAAATATAAAAAATATATAAATAGTAAATTAATTATTTTTTTTATTGTCAATATTTATAAAAGTAGTTTGTAATATTGATATAAATTATAAATTTCTTGAAATTTACTTTTATATATTATATAATATAAAAGTAAATTGTTTTTACATTGTAATTAATTATTAAAAATTTTTGAAAGATGTGATTTTTTATGGCTATAGATAAGTTGTTATTTTTATTATCAACTATAAGAATAACGGATATTTTAGATATTTTAATTGTAAGTTATGCTTTTTATAGAATTTTTATTCTTATAAATGGAACTCGTGCAACGCAGGTAATAAAGGGTATTTTATTTGTTTTTATTTTTGCTAAGTTAAGTGGATTTTTAAAATTATATACTATAAATTGGATTCTTAATAATGCTGTTACATTTGGAGTTTTTGCAGGAATTGTTGTTTTTCAACCAGAACTTAGAAGAATTTTGGAATATATAGGTAATAATAATCTTTTAAAAGCGTCAAAAAATATAGATACAAATAAAAACTATATTGCAATGAATGAAATTATAAAAGCATCTTTTGCATTAGCTGAAAAAAAGATTGGTGCTTTAATTGTTTTGGAGAGAAAAACTGGTCTTAAAGATATAGTTGAAACAGGTATTTGTTTAAATTCAGAAGTTTCTTATGAACTTTTAATGAATATTTTTATTCCAAATACTCCTCTTCATGATGGTGCTGTTATTGTTAGAGGGGCTAGTATTTTAGCTGCATCTTGTTTTTTGCCTCTTACAGATAATAATAAGATTTCAATGGAACTTGGTACAAGACACAGAGCTGCTCTTGGTATTTCTGAAAAATCTGATTGTGTAGTTATTGTTGTAAGTGAAGAAACAGGTTTTGTTTCTCTTTGCGAAAGGGGTATTATAACAAGAGATATTTCTAAAGAAGATTTACTTAAATATTTAATTGAAAATTTTGTTTCTTTATCTAATCAATCTTCATTTAAAGATATCATACAAAATATGCTTGGAAAAATTGTAGATTCTATGGATACAAAACAAAGTCAATCAATTAAAGATGAAATTAAAAAAGAAGTAAGAGAAGAAATACTAGATGATATAAAGCATGATATAAAAAATGATATAAGAGATAATTTTGATGCTAATGCTGAAGATAAAGGTGATAATGTTGGAAAGAAAAAACTTTAAAAAAATATTAAAAATTATAAAAAAAGATTTTAAATTAAAACTTTTATGTTTGGGATTTGGGATTGTGATGTGGTTTTTTGTAATTGGAGGAATAAATCCTATTGTTGTAAGACAATTTAAAGATATTCCTGTAAAATACAAAAATGAAGCAGTACTTGAAAGAAATAATTTCTTAATAACAGAGCCTAAAAAACCTCTTGTAAATGTTTCAATAAAAGGAACAAGAAATGATGTTTATGCTATAAACAAAAATGATATAATTGCTGAAATAAATTTAGATTCGTCAATAACAGCTGGAACTCATAGACTTAATGTAAATGTTAAAGTTCCACATAGCGTTGAGATAGCGTCTGTTTCTGAACATGAGATATTAGTTTCTTTTGATGAAGAGATTACAAAAACTTTTGATGTTACTGTTGAAACAAAAGGTGAGATAAAAAATAAAAATCAAGTTGTTGTAAAAAAAGAACCTGATGATAAATTTGTTATGTTAACTGGACCTGCAAGTTATGTAAAAAAGGTTAAAAAAGTTTTAGCAATAGTTGATGTTACAGGAAAAGAAACTGATGAAGTAGTTATTGCAAAGCTTCGTGCTGTTGATGAAAATGAAAAAGTTATAGAACAAGTTGAGCTTAGTAAAACAGATACTAATGTTTCTATAGGCTTTAAAAATTTTAAAGAAGTTCCTATAAATCTTGTTGAGATAAATACTGCTTCAAATGATATCATGATTTTAAAGAAAAATCTTGTTCCAAAAGTTGTATCTATAGTAGGAAATACAACAAGTTTGGAAAAAATTAAAGAAATAAAGACTAAGCCATTTGATCTTTCACAGGTAAAAGATTCAAAAGTTTATGATTTAACTTTAGATTTACCTAAAGATATAACACTTGTAAATAAAGATTTAAAGCCTGTTGTTAATATTGATGTAGATAAAAAACTTGAAAAAGTTTTAAGTGTTAAAACTGAAGATATTTCTATACAAGGTGTTTCTGATGATGTTATATTACAAGGGTTAAATGATAATGTTGATGTTACTGTTAGAGGGTATGAATCTTATATTTCTAATTTAAAACCAGAAGATATAAAATTATATATAGATATTAATTCAACGGATATAGGAAAAAATGTTCAAATAAAAGCTAAAGCTTTAGATAATGTTGAAATTGTAAAAATATCTAATGATATAGTAAAAGTAATTGCCAAGTAAAAATGTATTTGTCTAATGCACTAAAAATCTTTTATGTAAGATTTTTGGTGCATTTTTATTATTTGTAAAAGTTTTTAAATTATGTTAAAATAAATTTGTTGTAAAATAATTTTTATTTATATTTAAAGGGTAAATAATAATAAAATTAAATTGTGTTTTAATTATAATTTTACATATTTGAAATGGAGGAAATATGAATTTTATTAAAGGAATTATTTTTACTATTATTTCTGCTTTTGTTTTTGGATTTACTCCTATATTAGCAAAAATTACATATGCAGGTGGTAATAATGCTATAACTTTAACTTTTTTAAGGGCGTTATTTGGACTACCATTTTTATATATAGGAATGAGAAAAAATAAAACTGTACTTAAAATTACTAAAGATGAGTTTTTTAAATTTATCTTACTTTCTTTTTTGGGAATTGGTATTACAACTATATCTCTTTATTCTTCCTATAATTATATTTCTGTTGGTATGGCAACTACGTTACATTTTATTTATCCTTGTGTTGTTTATTTTATTTGTATTTTATTTTTTAAAGAAAAAATCACAAAGAAAAAACTTACAGCACTTGTTTTTTCAAGTTTTGGAATTATTATGTTGATTGATAAAGTTTCTTATGGAAATACTGTTGGAATTTTTTTGGCAACTTTATCTGGTATAACTTATGGTCTTTTTTTAGTTTATCTAGATAAAAGTGGGTTTAAACATATGGATGCTTTTAAATGTACTTTTTATATAAGTTTGTTTAATATAGTTGGTATTTTCGTTTTTGGTAAATTTACAGGGGATTTAACATTTGCTCTTGATTTATCTGCATGGCTTATTACTATTTTGATTTCGTTTTTGACATCTATTTTTGGAAATGCCTTTTTGCAATTGGGAGTAAAATATTGCGGAGCAACGACAGCTTCTATTTTATGTACATTTGAGCCTATAACAAGCGTTATTTTGGGTATTATCTTTTTAAGTGAGCATATAACTATTTTTAAATTTTTAGGTTGTATTTTTATAATACTTGCAGTTGTTTTATTGTCTATAAATGATAAAAAAATAAAAGGGGGAAAATAATGAGTGCATTTTTAGGACCGATACATTTTTGGATGTATGACAAAATTTTAATAAAGCAAA
Source organism: Tissierellia bacterium KA00581 (assembly GCA_001552895.1). GTDB lineage: Bacteria > Bacillota > Clostridia > Tissierellales > Peptoniphilaceae > Parvimonas. The sequence continues at coordinate 46,930 of KQ959658.1, read as the reverse complement.
GATTAACTTCAAAACTTGAAGAAAGTTTTTTACAAAAAAGTGAAATACAAGAGTATGATGGTATATTTACTAAAGTTTTAGATGATGATTTAGAAAAAATTATTGATAAAGATAACATTCACGCATGGCTTAGTAGTAGTGTATCTAAAGTTGAAATTCGTTTTGCATATGTTGTAAAGAAAATTCTTCAAAAAGGTATTTCTATTGAAAAAATTAAATCTGTGGCTTTTTCATATGGAGAAAGCTTTAATAAATATGAGAATATACAAACTTTAAGAGATGCTTATAATCTTCTTATGGATATTTTACTTGATGGGCTTCCTTGCGATGTTTCTATATCTATTGTTGAGGAAAATGAAGATTATTTAGAATTTGTTTTGCATAATGATATTCATAAAGAATTTTTTAAAGAAGTTGGATTGGAAAATAAAATTTACCATGAAATAAGACAAGCTTTTGCAAATGGCGTTTTAAAGAAGTATTCGTTTGAATATAAAAATTTAGAAAACAATAAAAAGATGATAAAAAGAATTTAAATATGAAAATTAGAATAGATAGATTTCTTTCGCACATGGGCATTGGCTCGAGAAGTGAAATAAAAAATTTTTTAAAAATTTCTAAAATTTTAGTAAATGGTAAAGTTATAAACGATTCAAAAATTAAAGTTGATACACAGGTAGATGAAGTTTTTTTTGATGATAAAAAAATCATATATCACGAATTTACCTACCTTATGTTAAATAAACCTAAAGGGTATATTAGTGCGACATTTGATGAAAAATTAAAGACTGTTGTCGATTTGTTAGAAAAACCATACTCAAATATGAATCTTTTTCCAGTTGGTAGGCTTGATATTGATACAACAGGGCTTTTGATATTAACAAATGATGGAAAATTTTCATATAATGTAACAAATCCAAAGAAAAAAATTAATAAAAAATATTTTGTTAAGTTGTTATATCCTTTTACAGATGAGCAAAAAAATTTAATTGAAAAAGGAATTTTTTTAAAAAAAGAAAATATTTTAATAGAAAATGCAGTAGTTGAAAAGGTATCAGAAAAAGAAATTTTTCTTACTATTTCACAAGGTAAATTTCATCAAGTAAAAAGAATGTTAGAGTATGTTAAAAATAAAGTTGTAGATCTTAAAAGAGTAAAAATTGGTTTTTTAGAACTTGATAAAAATTTAAAACTATCTGAATATAGAGAGCTTAGTGAAGAAGAAATTTTAAAAATATTTCATAAGATTTGATTAATTGAATAAAAAATATTAAATTTTTGTAACAAAGTGTTGCAAAAATTTTTTTATGTGCATATAATATAAATATATAATATATATCAAGGAGAAAAAAATGTTAAAGTCAATGACAGGATTTGGCAGAAGTGAGTTTGTAAATGAAGATTATGATTTAACTTTTGAAATCAAAACAGTTAATCATAAATTTTTAGATATTCAAATAAAAATGCCATATTTTTTAAATTTTTGTGAAGATAAAATTAAAAATAAAGTTAGAGAAAAAATACAAAGAGGTAGAGTTGAAATCTTTATAAGAGGAAAACAAAAATTTGATTTAAAAACTTCATCTCTTGATATTAATCTTGATTTAGCAAAAGCTTATTTAGATGCTTATCAAACAATTTCAAAACAGCTTGGTTTTGAAAATTCTATAAACTTTGGCAATATAATAAAAAATGAAAATATTGTTGAAATAAAAACTGATAATATAGATGAAGATTTTTTAAAAGAAAATGTACTTTCTTCTATCGATAAATCTCTAACAGAAGTTGTAAACATGAGAGAAATTGAGGGAGAAAATTTAAAGAAAGATTTAGAAAACAATATTTTACTTATTGAAAAAAATTTAGAAAATATTAAAAAAAATTCAAAAGATGTTTTAAACAATCAAATTGAAAAATTAACACAAAAAATTAAATCTTTCTCTAATGAACTTACAGAAACAGAGATTAACAGACTTAATTTAGAAATTATTTTTTATACAGATAAATTAGATATAAATGAAGAGATAACAAGGCTTTATTCTCATATAGAAAATTTTAGAAAATTTTTAGAATCTAAGTTTCAAATTGGTAAAAAAATGGACTTTTTACTTCAAGAAATGAACAGAGAAGTAAATACTATTGCAAGTAAATCAAATAGTTTTTTGATTTCAAATTATGTTATTGAAATGAAAGTTACCTTAGAAAAATTAAGGGAACAAGTACAAAATATCGAATAGCTGGAGGTAAAAATGAGAGTTGGTTTTTTAATGGTTATTTCAGGACCTTCTGGTGTTGGAAAAGGAACTGTTTGTGAACAGCTTCTTAAAGAAAATTTAGATATTAAATATTCAATTTCTGCTACATCTAGAAAAAAGCGTCCAAATGAAGAAAATGGAAAAAATTATTTTTTCTGTTCTGAAGATGAGTTTAAAAAGATGGCACAAGAGGGTAAAATGTTAGAATTTGCCAAGGTACATGGAAATTATTATGGTACTCCTAAAAAGTTTGTTTTAGATTCTATTTCACAAGGAGATGTTGTTATTTTAGAAATTGATGTCCAAGGTGCAATGCAAATTAAGGAAAATTATCCAGATGCAGTATTTGTATTTTTGTTGCCACCAAACTTTGATGAACTTAAAAAAAGAATTGTAAAACGCAATACAGAAGATATTGAAACAATTAATTTAAGAATGAAAAATGCAGAAAATGAAGTTAAATTTATAAATGAATATGATTATGCAGTGGTTAATGAAGAAGTTAAAGATACTGTAGAAAAAATAAAAGCTATAATTCAAGCTGAAAGACTAAAGGTAGTTTATAGAAAGTAGAGGTAATATTATGATAAATCCATCATTTAGAGAATTAGAAAAAATTGATAAAAGTAGATATGCATTAGTTGTTATGGCAAGTAAAAGAGCTAGAAGAATTGTAAATGGCTCTAAAGCTTTAATTAAAACAAATGCAAAAAAACCAGTTACTCAAGCACTTGCAGAAATTGTTGCAGGTAAAGTAACTAAGAAAAATCCTACAGAAGAATAAAAGGAAATTAATATGAAAAAACGCATTTTACTTGGTGTTACATCGGGCATTGCTATCTATAAAACATTAGATCTTGTAAGTATGCTTGTCAAAAATGATTATGATGTTAATGTTGTTATGACTGAAAATGCAAAAAAACTTATAAATCCAATTATTTTTGAAACTTTAAGTAAAAACAAAGTTTATACAGATGTTTTTTATAGGGATATGGATGTTGAAGTAAAGCATATAAAACTTGCTTTAAATTCAGATTTAATAGTCTTAGCACCACTTACTGCAAATACAATGGCAAAAATTGCAAATGGTATAGCTGATAATTTACTTACAAATATTGTTCTTGCACATAATAAAAAGATGATTTTAGTTCCGTCCATGAATGTTAATATGTTAAATAATCCTATAACTCAAAGAAATATTAAACAGTTAGAAAAAGATCATATAGTTATGGAATCTGATTTTGGTCATCTTGCTTGTGGAGATTATGGAAAAGGAAAATTTCCACAAGCTAAAAGAATTTTTGAACAAATAGAAAGTTATTTTGTAGATAAAGATTTACAAGATAAAAAAGTTTTAATAGGCTGTGGAGCAACTATTGAAAATATAGATCCAGTAAGATATATTTCTAATTTTAGTAGTGGAAAAATGGGCAACGAACTTGCACTTTGTGCTAAAAGAAGAGGTGCTATTGTAACTGTTGTTTGTGGAAATGTTAAATCTGATTATAGAGATTTTGGAATTAATTATATTGATGTTAAGACAAATGAACAAATGTATGAGCAATTAAATAAATATTTTAATGATACAGATATCTTACTTATGCCAGCAGCTCCTGTAGATTTTAAAGTAAAGAATAAAAAAGATACTAAAATAAAGAAAATAAAGGATTGTAAAAATTATGATCCTATTGAGATTGAAGAAAACATTGATATATTAAAAAATCTTACAAAAAATAAGAAAAAACAATTTGTTGTAGGATTTGCAGCTGAAACAAATTCAGTTAAAGAATATGCTATTTCTAAACTTAAAGATAAAAATTTAAATCTTATAGTTGCAAATGATGTTTCAAATAAAAATATTGGATTTAATTCTGATTTTAACAAAGTTTTTATAATTTCAAAAGATGAAATAAAAGAAACAGAAGTTTTAACAAAAAGAGAAATAGCAAATAAAATTTTAGATTCTATTGTGGAGAAAAAATGTTTGTAGAAGTTGTAGTTAAGTCTTTTTTATTGTCAAGAGCTGAAAATATTTTTACTTATAAAGTTTTAACTAAAGATGAAAAAAATATAAAATTAGGAAAAAGAGTTTTAGTTCCATTTGGCAAATCAAATAAGTTAAGTATAGCTCTTATAATAAATATATTAGAAAAAGAAAAAGTAGATAATATAAATATCAAGTCTATTTATAAAATTTTAGATGATTTTCCGATAGTAAGTGAAGATAATATAAAACTTTCTAAATTTATGAGTGATAAATATATTACAAATCTTTCATATTGTTTAAATTTAGTTCTTCCTCCGGGAGATTGGAGTAAAGTTTATGAATATTTTATTTTAAATAAAGATAAAATCTCTACTTTAAATGAAAATGAGTTGAGTTTTTTTTCTGTTAAGAGAGATTTAATTGAAACTAAAACATTTTTAAATGAAGAAAGATTAACTTTTTTGTTAGAAAATGAGATTTTATTAAAAAAAATAAAATATAATGATTCAGAAAAAAAATTTATTAAAGTATTTATTAAGCTAAATGATAGCTTTGATTTTTCAAAAATTAGAAAGAGTGCTGTTAAACAAAATTATCTTATAAATTTTTTAAAAAATAAAGATTATGTTATTTTAGATGATATTTTAAAAATAGTTACAAAAAATACAGTAGATAATTTAATATCAAAAGGAGCTTTATTTGTAAAAAAGAAAAAAATTTATAATGACTTTTTGGAAAATGTAGATAAATATAAAAAATTAAAACTTAATCAAGAGCAACAAGAAGCTGTTGATACAATTTTAAATTCTAAAGACGATAAGTTTTTAATTCATGGTGTAACTGGAAGCGGAAAGACAGAAGTTTTTTTGCATTTAGTTGAACAAATGCTTAAGATGAATAAAAGCTCTATAATTTTAGTTCCAGAAATAAGTCTTACTCCTCAAACAATAGAAAGATTTAGAGGGCGATTTAAAGATGATATAGCAATAATACATTCAAAGCTTACAAATCTTGAAAAATTAAATCAATGGAAGCAAATTCAAGAAAAAAATATAAAAATAGTAATAGGAGCAAGGTCAGCTATTTTTTCTCCATTAAAAAATTTAGGACTTATTATAATTGATGAAGAACATGAATCAAGTTATATAAGCGATCAAAGTCCAAGATATGTAACACGTGAAGTAGCAGAAAAATTAATTTCTTTAACTAAATCTAAACTTGTATTAGCTTCTGCAACTCCATCTGTTGTAAGTTATGATTTAGCAAAAAGAGGAGTTTATAAACTTTTAGAACTTAAAAATAGAGCAACTAAAAATTCTCTTCCAGAAGTTTCTGTTGTTGATATGAGAGAAGAATTACTTCTTGGAAATAGAAGTATTTTAAGTAATGAACTTTTTAATGAAATAAATAATGCTTTAGAAAAAAAAGAACAAGTGATATTATTTTTAAACAAAAGAGGAAGAAGCTCTTTTGTTTTTTGTAGAAGTTGTGGGTTTGTTCTTAAATGTGATTGTTGTGATATATCAATGACTTACCATAAGGATAATAAAAAAGATATATGTATTTGCCATATGTGTGGAAGAACAAAAAAAAGACCTATAATCTGTCCAAGTTGTTTTAAAAAATCTATAAAAGAGTTTGGCTTTGGTACTGAAGCTCTTGAAGCTTATGTAAAAGAAAAATTTAAAAATGCAACAGTATATAGAATGGATGCTGATACTTCTAAGGAAAAAAATTTTTTTAAAGATGTTTATGATAAAATGAAAAATAAAAAAATAGATATTCTAATAGGAACACAGATGATTTCTAAAGGACTTGATTTTCCTAATGTAACTTTAGTTGGAGTTATACTTGCAGATATTAGTTTAAACATTCCACTTTTTTCATCTTCGGAAAAAACATTTCAGTTACTAACACAAGTTGCAGGTCGTTCTGGTAGGGGAGAAAAAAATGGAAAAGTAATTATTCAAACATATAAACCAACTCATTATAGCATAATGACAGCATCTTCTCATGACTATAAAACATTTTATGAACAAGAAATTAATTTTAGAAAAAATTTTTTATATCCACCTGTTGCAAATATTGTAAATTTTCAATTTAAAAGTAAAAATATTGATAGTTGCATAGAAGAATTGAAAAAAATAAAAGATTTAATTTTTGAAAATTTTGAAGATGAAATAAAAAATAATCAAATAATTTTATTTGGTCCTAATCCAGATGCAATAAAATGGGTAAATATGGTTTATAGATATAACTTAACTGTTAAGATTTTAAAAGATTATGAAAAATTTAGAAAATTTTTAGTAAAAATAATTTTTGATAAAAAATATTCCTTTAATACAGAAAAAAAAGGAAAATTAATTTTAACTTTGAACTAGGAGGTAATATGGCTTTAAGAAATGTAAGGGTTGTTGAAGATCCAATTTTAAGAAAAAAAGCAAAAATTGTTAATAAAATTGATGATAAAATAAAAGATTTATTAGAAGATATGAAAGATACTATGTATAAAACACAAGGTGTTGGTCTTGCTGCAAATCAAATAGGAATTTTAAAAAGACTTGTAACTATAGATGTAAATGATGAACATGGACTTTTAAAACTTATAAATCCAGAAATTTTAGAAATTAAAGGAGAACAAGTAGGCCCAGAAGGTTGCCTATCAATTCCTGAAACTCAAGGTTTTGTAAAAAGACCTGAATATGTTAAATTTAAATATACAGATATTGATGGAAATGAACAAATTATAGAAGCAACAGAACTTCTTGCAGTTTGCATTTGCCACGAAATTGATCATTTAAATGGTATATTATTTACAGATAGAGCTTTAGTAGGAGAAGAAGCAGAAAAATATGAAAGACTTTACAACACAGAAAACAGAGCATAAAATAATTTTCATGGGGACTGCTGATTTTTCTGTTTTACCACTTGAAAAATTAAATGAAAAATTTGATATAGAGCTTGTAGTAACAAAAAAAGATAAACTTAGAAATAGAAATAAACTTCTTCCAACACCAGTTAAAGAAAAAGCTTTAGAACTTGGACTTAATGTTATTACACCAGATAGTGTAAGAGATGATGAATTTTTTTCAATTGTAAAAAAAATAAATCCCGATTTTTTAGTAGTTGTTGCATTTGGAAAGATTATAGATAAAAGATTAATCGACTTTATGCAAGGTAGAATATTAAATATACACGCATCTGTTTTGCCAAAACTTAGAGGAGCTTGCCCTATAAATTTTGCAATAGTAGAAGGATTTAAAAAAACAGGAGTTAGTATAATGTCTATCGATGAAGGACTTGATACTGGTGATGTTTTAGCTGTAGAACAGACAAATATTTCAGATTCTGAAAATGTAGAACAACTTTATGAAAGATTAAAAATAATAGGAAGTAATTTAATAGTTAAAGTTATAGATAATTTTGATACATTTTTTAAAAACAGAAAAAAACAAGATTTAGATTACACTTATGCTCCCGTTATAACTAAAGAAATGGGAAAACTTGATTTTAATGATACATCTTTAAACATTCACAATAAGATTCGTGGATTTTATAATTGGCCAAGTACTTTTTGTAATTATAATGGAGAAACTATAAAAATTCATAAAAGCGAAGTTAGTAAAGAAAAATTTGACGGAAAAATTGGAGAAATTTTTAAAGTTGATGATGATGGATTTTTTGTTAAAACAAAAGACTCTTCTATAAAAATATTACAAATACAATTTCCCGGTAAAAAACGCCTTTTTGTTAAAGATTATCTAAAAGGAAACAGCATAAAAATTGGAGAAATTTTAAAATAATGAGAAAATTAGCTGTTGAAATCTTGTCTAAAATAAATGATGAAAATTCAAATTCAACAAAATTATTAAATGAAAATTGTAAAAATTTAAATAATATAGACAATAACTTTTTAAGAGAAATTGTATATGGAACTTTAGAAAATAGAATTTATCTTGACTATATTATAAGAAAATTATGTAAACTTCGTTTAAAAAAATTTGATATAAAAATTTTAAATATTTTAAGAATATCCATTTATCAACTTTTATTTATGGATAAAGTTCCAGAGTTTGCCGTTTTAAATGAAGCTGTTAATTTAACTAAAGTTTTTAAATTAAAGAGATTTTCATCTTTTGTAAATGGTTCTTTAAGAAATTTTTTAAGAAACAAAGAAAAATTTTCTAAAATAGATACAAATTCTCTAGAAGATAAAATTTCAATAAAGTACTCTACAAATTTAGATCTTGTAAAAATTTTGTTATCAGATTACAAAAAAGAAAAAACAGAAGAAATATTAGAAAATTCGCTTTTAAAACCACATTTTTCTATAAGAATTTCATCTTTTAAAAAAAGTGAACAAGAAGTTGTAGAAGATTTAAAGGCTTTAGGATATGAAATTAAAAAATGTACCATTTCAAAAAGAACATATTTTGTCAAAAATCCTACCGATATTATAAACACTGAAAGTTTTAAAAATGGAGATTTTACAGTTCAAGATGTAGCGAGTATTTTAGTTTGTGAAAGTTTAGATGCAAAAAAAAATTCATCTATTTTAGATATTTGTGCTGCACCTGGAGGAAAGAGTGCTCATGTAGCTTTTTTAATGGATAATACTGGAAGTATTTTAGCAAATGATATCGTAAAAAGTAAATTAAAAAAAATAAAAGAAAATTTAAAAAGATTAAATATTACAAATGTTACACTTTCAAATTTTGATGGTTGCATATTTAAAAGTGAATTAAAAGAAAAATTCGATTATGTAATATGTGATGTTATTTGTTCTGGAGTTGGAGTAATAGATAGAAAGCCAGAAATAAAGCTTTTTAGAAATTTAGAACAAATAGAAAATATAATACAAAAGCAAAGAAAAATATTTGATAATGCAATAAAATATTTAAAACCAAATGGAAAAATTATATATAGTACATGTTCTATATTAAATATGGAAAATGAAGAAAATGTAAAATATTTTTTAGAAAAATATAAAGATTTAGAAATAGAAAAAATTAACTTTTTAGACAAAAAAGTAGACTATATAAAGTTATTACCAGAAAAAAGAAAACATAATGGATTTTTTATAGTAAAATTTAAAAAAGGTAGTAGTTAAATTAAAAAACTATTACCTTTTTATATATTTGTATTTACATATTCATCAATTTTTGATTCTTTCATTATATCTAAAAACACATTTTTTTCTTTAAGCAAATTTAAAATTTCTATATTCATTGAATGAAATATTGCAAAATCAATATTTTTTAAAACTATTTCAAACAAATTATTATTAAGCTTTTTTGAATGCATTTTAACAAAATAGCTCTCTATTTGAGAAGAATTTACAAGTTTTAGCATCTTTAAAAGTTGTTTATCTTTTTGCATATAATAATTTTTTGATTTATTCATATTTTCATTATATTTTTTTTGCTTTTTTTTATTACTTGAATAAGAAGAGGCTCTTTGTCTGTAATACTTTGCTAGAATGTTATAATATTGATAATTATACATTCCCTCTTCTATGGTTGATATATCTAAAAGTGGTTTCATATTTAAGTTTTTTATAAGATTATAATTTTGTTCTAAAAATGAAATTTTATCAATTTCTCTTGAAGATAGCTTTTTTATAAGTTCATTTCTTTTTTCTAAAAATAACTTAAGTTGAAATTTTGGAATATTCATAAGCGTAAAAAAAGCATCATACAGATGCTTTTTAAATTTATTCTACTTTTAATTCTATAGAACTTTCTATCGCATGTTTACAAAGTTTTTCTCTTGGAATATCAATTCCCATAAAAACTTTTAAATTATGTTTTTTACAATAAGCATCAACATCGTCTTTAAACTTACAAAGCATATCACAGTTTATTTCAATTACTGAATAAATTCCATCAATATAAATTTTTTCAACATCATAATCCATCGAAACAATACCAAAGATAAATCCAAACAATTTATCTAAAGAAGTAATACCATAATCTTTAGCATTTACCAATCTAACATCGTGATCTAAACTAAAAATATGTGAATCATCACAATCGATGAAAACTATATTTCCATTTCCGCTTTTTTTGTCTTTATTAGCTTCATCAATTAACCATTTAGTTTTTCCAGATCCTGATGGACCTACTATAAAATTTAACATTGAGAACCACCCCTTATATTTATTTTTTTATAATTATAACACGTTAAGAAAATTAATACAAGTGTTTTTTTGAAATTATTAAAACTTTAAAAACATTGAAAAACAAATAAATATATAAAAAAAATAGTTCTTTTTTGAAAACGTTTAAAAATTTTTATAGCAAAGTAGCTAATAGTAATAAATTTTCTTTTATTAAAATATTATTTTTACAGATTAAAATATAATTTTCTTTAAAAATACTTGAATCTTTAAAAATTTTATTTTTATATTTTGAAAATTTAAATAATTTTATATTTTCGTTATTTTTTAAAAATACACTTTTAAGTTCAAGTTTTATTTTTATTTCATCATTATTTGCTTCTATGCTGTAATTAAAATCATTAAAATTTAGACTTTTATTTTTTAAATTAGAAAGTTTTATTATTAAATAATTTTTTTGAATATATATATTTTTTATTTTTCCTATAAATTTTTTATTTTTTATAGTCAAGATATTATCTAATATACTTGTTTTATATTCATAAATATTACTTAAAACTTTTAAATCTATATAATTGTGATAAATAAGCTTTGATAAAATTTCTTTATCTTTTATTTTTTGATACATTTTAAAAACTTTTGGCATTTCATTTTGATTTACATAATCATGCACATCAAGTCCTAATCTTTTTCCTAAATTTATTGCTTTTAAACTTTTTTCGTTTAAAAAGAAATTTAATTTTTGAAATTCCCTATATATATCAATATTTTTAAAATCGCAAAGAGAAATATTATACTTATTAGCTTTTTTTCTTATAAAAGGGAAATCAAATCTATCTCCATTGTAAGAAATTATTTCTTTTTCTTTAAGTAAATTATTTATTTTTAAAATTAATTTTTTTTCTTCATTTTCATCTTCTATATAGTACTGAGTAAAAATTAATTTATTATATTTTTTTTCGCAAATTCCAAACATATACATAAAATCTTTAGTTCTACTTAATCCTGTTGTTTCTATATCAAACAGAGTATAGTCATTTAATTTTGAATTTATTTTTTCTATATTTATAACTTTTTCCATATTAACCTCTTTAATTATTATATCATAAAATTTATTTTTTAATAAATGAAATACTATTTAAAAATTACATACATTTTTTAAAAATTATAAAAATCTATTGCTTTTTTTTCTTAATTAAGTTATAATTTATTTAGATATTGTAATTTTAGTATTTTAATTAATATAGGGACAAAAAAATATGGCGGGACAAAAATGGAATATATTGATGATATAAAAAGCTTTATTCCTGAGTTTGTTGATAAGTTAGTTTTTAGATATAAAATTTTAGATTATATTTCTATAAATTATCCTATCGGAAGAAGAAATATTTCTAATTATTTTAATATTTCTGAAAGATATATAAGAAATGAGATGGATACTTTATTAGAATTAGGATTTATTGAAACTATAAAATCTGGAGCTATAATAACAGATTTAGGAATTAATATGTTAGATAATCTTAGAGAATTGATTAATAAATTAAATCAAAATGAACAAATAGAAAAAGAACTTGAAAAAAAATTAAAAATAAAAAAAGTTATTATATGTCAATCATATGATGATGTAGTTTTAGGAAAAAAGAGTCTTGCCAAAACAGCATCAGAATTTTTTTTAAAAAAAATTTTTGACAATGCAGTTATAGCTATTTCTGGAGGTACTACTCTTAGGACTTTTGTAGATAATTTAGATGTAAAAAAATCTTTTAAAAATTTATCAGTAATACCAGCTCGAGGAAGTATCGGAAATGGACTAGAGTATCAGTCAAATGTTGTTGCAAATGATCTTTCTAAAAAACTTAACGCATCATTTTTTGGAAGTTTTTTACCAGATTATATTGATGAAATTACTTTTGATAAACTTAAATCTCTTAAAGAGGTCAGTACACTTCTTAGTTATCTTGATAGAATTGATATATTTGTTTTTGGAATTGGAAGAGCTGATATTATGGCAAATAGAAGGTCTTTATCTATAGAAGAAATAAATATGTTAAATGAAAAACAAGCAGTTTCTGAAGCTTTTGGAAATTATTTTGATATAAATGGAAATATAGTTTATAGTTCTAACACCATAGGACTTGATATAAAAAAATATTTAAAAATAAATGAGGTCATAGCTGTCGCAGGTTTTGATGATAAAGAAAAAGCTATAATTTCAATTTGTAGGATAAGAAAAGATATGACTTTAATTACAGATGAAATTACAGCTAAAAAAATTTTAAGTATATTATAAGCTTAAAGCTTTTATAATAAATTTAAGGAGGACAAAGAATGAAAGTTGCTATTAATGGTTTTGGTAGAATTGGAAGGTTAGCATTTAGATTAATGCATGATCTTTGTGATGTTGAGGTTGTTGCAATAAACGACTTAACAGATGCTAAAACACTTGCTCACTTACTAAAGTATGATTCAACTCAAGGTAGATTTGAAAAAGAAATTATTGTAAAAGAAGGATGTTTTGTTGTTGAAGGAAAAGAAGTAAAAGTATTTTCAAAGCCAGATCCTAAAGAGTTGCCTTGGAAAGAATTGGATGTAGATGTAGTTTTAGAGTGTACAGGATTTTTTGTTGCAAAAGAAAAAGCACAATTTCATATTGATGCTGGAGCAAAAAGGGTTATAATTTCAGCACCGGGTAAAGGTGAAATGAAAACTGTTGTATATGGTGTAAATCATGATATACTTGATGGTTCAGAAAAGATTATATCTGCTGCTTCTTGTACTACAAATTGTCTAGCTCCAATGGCGAAAGTTTTAGAAGATAAATTTGGAATTGTTAGAGGTATAATGACAACTATTCATGCTTATACAGGAGATCAAAATACTTTAGATGCACCACATAGAAAAGGTGATTTAAGAAGAGCAAGATCTGCTGCTATAAATATTGTTCCTAACACTACAGGAGCAGCTAAGGCAATCGGTCTTGTTATTCCTTCATTAAAAGGAAGATTAGATGGTTCTGCTCAAAGAGTTCCTGTTGCTACTGGTTCTTTAACAGAACTTGTTACAGTGCTTGAAAAAAATGTTACAGTTGAAGAAATTAATAAAGCTATGAAAGATTCATCAAGTGAATCATTTGGTTATACTGAAGATCCTATAGTTTCTACTGATGTTATTGGTATAAAATATGGTTCATTATTTGATGCAACTCAAACAAGAATTGTTGAAGTTGATGGAAAACAATTAGTAAAAACTGTTGCGTGGTATGATAACGAAATGTCATATACTGCTAACTTAATTCGTACTTTCCAATATTTAGTTAATCTTTCAAAATAGTATAAAAGTTTTATAAGGTGGAAAGATTTTATTTTTTCACCTTGTTTAATGTAAGGAGTATTTTATGAATAAAAAAGTAGTTACAGATTTAGATGTAAAATCTAAAAAAGTTTTGGTTAGAGTAGATTTTAATGTGCCTATGTCAAAAACTGAAATAGGTAAAATACTTGATAATAAAAGAATAGTTGCAGCAATTCCAACTATTAAATACCTAATAGAAAATAAAGCTAAAGTTATTTTGCTTTCTCATTTAGGTAGACCTAAGGGAGAAGCAAAAAAAGAATTTTCTTTAGAACCAATTAGTAAAGAGTTGTCTAATTTAATAAAAAAAGAAGTTAAATTTATAAAAAGTAATACTGTAGTTGATGAAAATGTAAAAAAAGAAATTGAAAATCTAAAAGATGGACAAATAGCCTTATTAGAAAATACAAGATTTAGAAAAGAAGAAACAAAAAACATTGATGAATTTTCTAAAGAACTTGCATCTTTAGGAGAACTTTATGTAAATGATGCCTTTGGAACAAGCCATAGAGCACATTGTTCAAATGTAGGTATATGTAAGTATTTACCTTCTGCATTAGGATTTTTAGTTGAAAAAGAAGTTGATATAATGTCAAATGCTCTAGCTAATCCTAAAAGACCTTTTGTTGCAATATTAGGTGGAGCAAAAGTATCAGATAAGATAATGGTAATAGAAAATTTAATAAAGAAAGTTGATAGTATATTAATTGGTGGAGCTATGGCTTTTACATTTTTAAAAGCTCAAGGAAAAAATGTTGGTAAAAGTTTAGTAGAAGAAGATAAGCTAGATATTTCTTTAAAAATTTTAGAAAACGCAAAGAAAAATAATGTAAAAATTATTTTACCTGTTGATGTAGTTGTATCTAAAGAATTTTCAAATGATAGTAAATTTTTTACAGTTGATGTTGATAAAATGAAAGATGATTATATAGGACTTGATATAGGAAATAAAACTGTAGAATTATTTTCTAAGAAAATAAAAGATGCAAATACTGTTGTTTGGAATGGACCTATGGGTGTTTTTGAGATGTCAAATTTTTCTAAAGGAACTTTTGAAATTGCTAAGGCTTTAGCTGAAACTTCAGCCACAACAATAGTAGGCGGTGGAGATAGTGCAAGTGCAATCGAAAAATCTGGATATAAAGATAAAATTACTCATATATCAACAGGAGGAGGAGCATCGTTAGAATTTTTAGAAGGAAAAGTATTACCGGCTATTGAAGCTATAAGTAATAAGTAGTGGAGGATATATGTTTTTTAGAAAACCGATTATCATAGGAAATTGGAAAATGAATAAAAATCTTGATCAAGCTCTATCTTTAGTTAAAGAAATTGTAACTAAAGATTTAGATGAAAGTGTTGAAAAAGTTATTTGTGTTCCTTACCTTTATGTAAATGAAATAAGAAAAATTCTTGAAAAATCAGATATAGAAATTGGTGTTCAAAATATGTATTTTGAAAAAAAAGGAGCATTTACAGGAGAAATTTCACCAACAATGCTAAAAAGTTGTGGCGTTAAATATGTTATATTAGGTCATTCTGAAAGAAGAAATATTTTTAAAGAAACAGATGATTTAATAAATAAAAAAGTTATTTCCGCATTAGAAAATGATTTAATTCCTATTTTATGTTGTGGTGAAACTCTTAATGAAAGAAAAGAAAATAAAGAAAAAGAAGTTATAGAAAATCAAATAAAAAAGGCACTTTTAGAAGTTGATAGAGAAAAAATTTCAAAAATTATAATAGCATATGAACCTATATGGGCAATTGGTACAGGAGCTGTAGCTTCGTTAGAAGATGCAGAAGATATGTGCAAATATATAAGAAGTATTTTATTTAAGTTATACAAAGATCAAGCAAATAAAGTTAGAATTCAATATGGCGGAAGTGTAAAACAAGAAAATATAAAAGACTTAATGAAACAAGAAAATATTGATGGAGCTTTAGTTGGTGGAGCAAGTTTAGATGTAAGTTTTTCAAAAATTATAAATTATAAATTATAAGGAGAGTATTATGAGTTTAATATTAGATATTTATGCAAGAGAAGTTTTAGATTCAAGAGGAAATCCAACTGTTGAAGTTGAAATTACAACTGACAGTGGAATTGTTGGACGTGCCATGGTTCCATCAGGAGCGTCAACAGGAGTTCATGAAGCTGTAGAACTTAGAGATAAAGACAAAAAAAGATACCTTGGAAAAGGCGTTTTAAATGCAGTTAAAAATGTAAATGAAATAATAGCACCTGCATTAGAAGGCTTTGAAATAACAAATCAATTAGCAATTGATAAAGCACTTATAAAGTTAGATGGAACAAAAAATAAATCTAAACTTGGAGCTAATGCTATTTTGGCTGTGTCTATGGCAGCAGCAAGAGCAGCATCTAATGAGCTTAATATACCTCTTTATAGATACATAGGAGGAGTTAATGCTAAAACTTTACCAGTTCCTATGATGAATATTTTAAATGGTGGAGAACATGCAGATAATAATGTTGATATTCAAGAATTTATGGTTATGCCACTTGGAGCAAAAACTTTTAAAGAAGCTCTTAGAATGGGAACTGAAGTTTTTCATAATTTAAAAACTGTTCTAAAAGAAAAAGGATATAGTACATCTGTTGGCGATGAAGGTGGATTTGCACCTAACTTAAATTCAAACGAACAAGCTCTTCAAACAATCATTGAAGCTATAGAAAGAGCAGGATATGTTGCTGGAAAAGATATATTTTTGGCTTTAGATGTTGCATCAAGTGAAATGTATGAAAATGGAATATATAACTTCAAAGGTGAATCTAAAAAATACACATCTGAACAATTAGTACAATACTACGAAACATTAGTAGAAAAATATCCTATAATTTCAATTGAAGATGGATTAGCTGAAGATGATTGGGAAGGTTGGAAATTACTAACTAATAAATTAAAAAATAAAATTCAGTTAGTAGGAGATGATTTGTTTGTTACAAACAAAGAAAGATTAAGTAAGGGAATTGAAAATAATGTTGCAAATTCAATTTTGATTAAGTTAAATCAAATTGGAACAATAACAGAAACATTAGATACAATAGAAATGGCAAAAACTCATGGATATACATGTGTAATTTCTCATAGATCAGGAGAAACAGAAGATACTACAATTGCAGATCTTGCAGTTGCAGTAAATGCTGGAGAAATAAAAACAGGCTCAGCTTCAAGAACAGATAGAATTTGTAAATATAATCAATTATTAAGAATAGAAGATCAATTACTAGATACTTTTGAATTTTTAGGTTTAAAAGCCTTGTATAATCTAAATAAGTAATTTGATATAAGTTGATAAAACTATAAGCTCTCAAATTAATTACGAAAATATTTAATACATTATAATATATTTACCGTGTAATTATATGAGAGCTTATAAAATGTAAAAACGGAGGTATTATGAATATCTTTATATCAGTATTGGGAGGACTTGCATTATTTATTTATGGAATGAATTTAATGGGATCAGGTCTTCAAAAATCTTGTGGAGAAAAATTAAAATCAATTATTGCCGTTATAACTAAAAATAGAATTTATGCCGTACTAGTCGGAATATTCGTTACTATGATTATTCAATCGAGTTCTGCAACAACTGTAATGGTAATAGGATTTGTAAATGCCGGAATAATGACCTTAACTCAATCTGTTGGAATTATTCTAGGAGCAAATATAGGAACAACAATTACAGCACAACTTATCGCATTTAAAATTTCTAATTATGCTCCAATTGTTATAGCAATTGGTGTTATAATTTGGCTTAAAGCAAAAAACGAAAAAAGAAAAAATGTAGCAGAAATATTTATAGGATTTGGACTTTTATTTTTAGGAATTTCTACAATGAGTGCAGGTCTTAGCCCACTATCAAAAGAAAAATGGTTTAAAGATATAATTATAAATCTAAACAATCCATTTATTGGAGTTATAGTAGGATTTTTTCTTACAACCATCGTTCAGTCCTCTTCTGCATCAATAGGAATACTAGAAGTCTTAGCAATGCAAGGAGCAATAAATATAAATCAAGCCTTTGGAATATTATTTGGAGATAATATAGGTACAACAACAACAGCGATGCTCTCTAGTATTGGAGCTAGTAAAAACGCAAAAAGAGCTGCATTTATACATTTGTTATTTAATCTAATAGGAACAATTATATTTATGACAATACTTAGATGGCCTATTGAAAAATTAGTTGAATATATCTCGCCAGGTAACGTACAAAGACAAATAGCAAATGCACATACACTATTTAATCTTGTAAATGTAGTAATTCAACTTCCATTTGCTAATATTTTAGTAAAACTTTCACAAAAAGTTATAAAAGGAGAAGATGAAATAACAAAACATAGTGTATATCTTGATAAAAGAATGCTACAAACCCCATCCATTGCAATTTTACAAGCTCATAATGAAGTTGTAAGAATGGGAAATGTTGTTATACAATCACTTAAAACAACAATAGAAGCATTTAGAACAAGAGATAACAAAAGCATATCATTTGTTTTTGAAAGAGAAAAGTTAATAAATGATTTAGAAAAAGAAATAATTGACTATTTAGTTTTATTATCTGATAAAAATTTATCGGACGAAGAAAAACATAAGGTGTTTGTAATGATGTATGCAATAAACGACTATGAAAGAATAGGAGACCACTGCGAAAATATAATAGAATTAATAGAAGAAATTAAAAATGAAGATTCTGTATTTAGTAAAACCGCCTATGATGAATATGAAAAAATTTCAAACTGCGTTTTAGAAACTGTTACAAATAGTACAAATGCATATAAAGATAATAATCTTGAACTTGCAAAAACTTGTATTCCGATAGAAGATGAAGTTGATGATTTAGAAGAACAATACAGGAAAAATCATATGGATAGGATAAACAAAGGAATATGTGAAATAAATTCGGGCGTTAAATTTTTAGATATAATATCTAATTTTGAAAGAATTTCTGACCATAGTTTAAATATTGCAGATTATGTTTTAGGTAAAGAACTATAAAACTTTGCAATTTTAATTAACAAGTTTTATAATATATAAAAAAGTTTTATTAAGAAAAGTAAAAAAATCTATTTACAATTGGGTAAACTTGATATATAATAATAAACGGATTGGCAGTTTAGGAATTTGTCATTAGTTTATTGTTCTAATTTTTATTGGAGGTAAATTATGTACGATTGTATAATTATCGGAGCAGGACCTGCTGGACTTAGTGCGGGTTTATATGCTGCAAGGTCTAGTATGAAAACATTGATAATTGAAAAACAAGTTCCTGGTGGTCTTATAGCAAAGACAGATGAAATTGCTAATTATCCTGGAACAGGAGAAGCTTTAACAGGACCAAACCTTATTAAAAAAATGGTAGAACAAGTTAAGTTGTTTGGGGCAAATATTACTACTGATACAGTTGTAGATGTTGATTTTTCTACTAAAGTAAAGAAAATTATTTGTAAAAAACAAACATATGAAACTAAATCTGTTATCATTGCTACAGGTTCTAATCCAAGACTTTTAAATGTTCCTGGTGAAAAAGAATTTACAGGCAAGGGAGTTTGCTATTGTGCAACTTGCGATGCACCATTTTTTGAAGGATTAGATGTCTATGTAGTTGGTGCAGGAGAAGCAGCTGTTGAAGAAGCAATGTATCTTACTAAGTTTGCTAGAAAAGTAACTTTGCTTGTAAGAAAAGATAAATTGTCTGTTGCAAAGTCAATTGAAGAAAAGGCATTAAAATGTGAAAAATTAAGTATAATGTGGAACGTTGAAGTTGAAAAACTTGAAGGCGAAGGCTTACTTAATTCAATGACTTTGATTAACAACAAAACAAAAGAAACAAAAATTATAGTTCCAAAAAATGGAGATATGATTTTTGGGGTATTTATATTTATAGGATATCTTCCTGAAACAAGTATTTTTGAAAATAAATTAGAAATTTCAAAAGGATATATCGTTGCTGATGAAAAAATGAAAACATCAGTAGATGGTGTTTTCGTTGCAGGAGATGTTAGAGTAAAAGAGCTAAGACAAGTTGTTACAGCAGTAAATGACGGAGCAATAGCTGCGGTTAATGCTGGCAAATATGTTGAAAGCTTAGATTAAGTTGAGTTTAATTCTTTAAGAATTAAATATATAAATTTTAAGGAGGTGAGTATATGCGTCTAGAATTAGGAAAAATCATGATTAATGATATTCAATTTTCTAATGAAACAAAAGTAGAAAAGGGTGTTTTATACATTAACAAAGAAGAATTAGTTTCTTTATTAATGGAAGATGAACATCTAAAATCAGTAGACGTAGATCTTGCAAAACCAGGTGAAAGTGTAAGAATTACTCCAATTAAGGATGTTGTAGAACCAAGAGTAAAGGTTAATGGACCAGGCGGAGTATTCCCTGGAATGATTTCAAAAGTCGATGTAGTTGGTTCAGGAAGAACTCATGTTCTTAAGGGAGCAGCTGTAATGACAGTTGGTAAAATTGTAGGTTTCCAAGAAGGTATTGTTGATATGAAAGGACCTGGAGCTGAATACACTCCATTTTCAAAAACAAACAATATCGTATTGATTGTTGAACCTGCTGAAGGTGTTGCAACTCATATGTATGAAAAAGCTGTTAGAATGGCTGGATTAAAAGCTGCAACATATTTAGGAAAAGCTGGTAAAGAAGTTGAACCAGATGAAGTTGAAGTTTTTGAAACTAAACCATTATTCGAACAAGCTGAAGAATTAAAAGGCTTACCAAAAGTTGCATATGTTCAAATGCTACAATCTCAAGGATTACTACATGATACATATGTATATGGTGTAGATGCAAAACAAATAGTTCCAACTTTATTATATCCAACAGAATTGATGGATGGAGCTATTTTAAGTGGTAACTGTGTATCTTCATGTGATAAAAATACAACTTACCATCATTTAAACAACCCAGTTGTTAGAGCTATGTATGAAAAACATGGTAAAGAAATCAACTTTGTTGGTGTAATTATCACTAACGAAAATGTATACTTAGCAGATAAGGAAAGATCATCAAACTGGACTGCTAAATTATGTAAATTCTTAAATCTTGACGGAGCTATCGTATCACAAGAAGGATTCGGTAACCCAGATACAGACTTAATTATGAACTGTAAGAAGATTGAAGGACAAGGAGTTAAAACTGTAATCATTACTGATGAATATGCAGGAAGAGACGGCGCTAGCCAATCATTAGCTGACGCTGATGCAGCTGCAAATGCAGTAGTTACAGGAGGTAACGCTAACGAAACTATCGTATTACCTAAGATGGATAAAGTTATCGGAACATTAGATTATGTTGACATCATTGCTGGTGGATTTGATGGATCATTAAGAGAAGATGGTTCAATTATGGTTGAATTACAAGCAATTACAGGTGCAACAAACGAATTAGGATTTAACAAATTATCTGCAACAGGATATTAAAATTAAGTTTTAGTTTAATCGGAAATTATAGAAAAAAGATATAAAAAATAAAAAAAATAAAGAAAGGAAGTATACGCGATATGGCACTTTTTACAAAAGATACAAAAGTAATCATAATCGGAGATAGAGATGGGGTACCAGGCCCAGCTATGGAAGAATGTGTCGCTACTACTCCTGCAGAAATAGTATTCTCAGCAACAGAATGTTTTGTCTGAACTGCAGCAGGAGCAATGGACTTAGAAAATCAAAAGAGAATTAAAGAATTAGCAGAAAAATATGGAAAAGAAAATTGTCTAGTTCTTTTAGGAGCTTCAGAAGCAGAATCAGCAGCTTTAGCAGCTGAAACTGTAACAACTGGAGACCCAACTTTTGCAGGCCCATTAGCAGGAGTTCAGTTAGGACTTAAAGTTTATCATGCAGTAGAACCAGAATTCAAAGCAGAAGTAGATGAAGCCGTTTATGACGAACAAATCGGAATGATGGAAATGGTTCTTGATTGTGATGCAATCATTAATGCAGTAAGCGAAATTAGAAAATCATTATAATAAAAATATAGACAGTAAATAAAAAATCATATAGCAATATATGAAGAGAGGTGATTAGTGTGAAAAAATTAAGAGTAGTTCACTATATAAACCAATTCTTCGCAGGTATCGGTGGAGAAGAAAAAGCTGATTATAAACCAGAAGTAAGAGAAACAGTAATCGGACCTGGTTTAGCTTTAAATGCTGGTTTTAAGGGTGAAGCTGAAATAGTTGCAACAGTAATCTGTGGTGATAGCTATTTTGGTGAAAACATGGAACAAGCTAAAGCAGAAGTTTTAGAAATGGTTAAAAAATATAATCCAGACTTATTCATAGCAGGACCAGCTTTCAATGCAGGACGTTATGGAGTTGCTGCTGGAACAATTACAGAAGCTGTACAAAACGAATTAGGAATTCCTGCATTAACAGGAATGTATATTGAAAATCCGGGTGCAGATATGTTCAAAAAGAGCGTATATGTAGTTTCTACTAAAAATAGTGCTGCAGGTATGAAAGATGCTGTAAGCAAAATGGTTCCACTTGCATTGAAACTTGTTAAGGGAGAAGAAATTGGTTCTCCAGCTGAAGAAGGTTACATTGAAAGAGGAGTTAGAAAGAATATTTTTAGAGAAGATTTCGGTGGTAAAAGAGCTGTAGCAATGATGATCAAAAAACTAAAGGGAGAAGAATTCGAAACAGAATTCCCAATGCCAGTTTTTGATAAAGTTGATCCAAATCCAGCTGTAAAAGATATTACAAAAGCTAAGATAGCTCTTGTAACTTCAGGTGGTATTGTTCCTCATGGAAACCCTGACCATATCGAATCTTCATCAGCTTCAAAATATGGTAAATATGATATTGAAGGTGTTATGAACCTTAAAGAAGGAGAATGGGAAACAGCACATGGTGGTTATGACCCAGTTTATGCTAACCAAGATCCTGATAGAGTTTTACCAGTTGATGCTTTAAGAGAATTAGAAAAAGAAGGACAAATTGGAAGTCTTCATAGATACTTCTATACAACTGTAGGTAATGGTACTGCCGTTGCTTCAGCAAAAGGATTTGCTGAAAAATTCAGTAAAGAATTAGTAGCTGACGGAGTAGACGCAGTTATCTTGACATCTACTTGAGGTACTTGTACACGTTGCGGAGCAACAATGGTTAAAGAAATTGAAAGAGCTGGTATTCCAGTAGTACACGTTTGTACTGTAACTCCAATTTCTATGACAGTAGGAGCTAACAGAATCGTTCCTGCTATAGCAATTCCTCATCCATTAGGAAATCCTAAGTTAGATGCAAAAGAAGAATATGAATTAAGAATGAATATTGTTAAGAAAGCATTAAAAGCTTTATCAACTGAAGTTGAAGGACAAACAATATTTGAATAATAATTAAATTAAAAAAGGTGTCAAGTACTTGACACCTTTTTAATTTAGTGGTATTCTTATATCGAGGGTAGTTTGCTTACATAATGGCTATCTGTTTTTAAAAAATAAAGGAGGTAATTTAAGATGAATTTTCCTGTAATAAAAGGAACTTCTTATGTATTAGTTCATGCACCGGACATGATTATGCAAAACGGAACAACACAAACAACTGAAAGGGCTTTAAATCCAGATTCGGAATATTTAAAAGAAGCACCAAAGCACATTAGAAAATTTGATGAAGTTGTAAATTATTTACCAAACCAAGTTTATATTGGAAACAAAACTCCAGATGATTTAAGAGCTGTGCCTCAACCTTGGTCAGACCCTGATAAATATTTAACTAACGCTTCAAGAGTTGGTAAATATGGTGAAATAATGCCAGAAAATGAATTTATCGGTCTTATGAAGATTTGTGATGCTTTTGAATTAGTATATTTAAATAAAGAATTTACTGAATCTGTTAAGGAAGAATTAAAAAAGAATCCAGTTGTTAGTGATGCTTTAATTTCTAGAATAACAGAAGGTGTTGATCAATCAGTACTTGAAGAACATATGAAAAATCACGCTGAAGGTTTATACTTTGATGGTAAATTAGTAGGTGTTGTAATTAAAGCACATGATGTTGATGCTAACTTATCTGCTCATGTTATGTTAGAAAATATAGTAACAAAAGCTTCTGGTTTACTTGCTGCTTTACATTTAGTTGATAAAAATGATATTGACCCTAATGAAGTTGAATATGTAATTGAATGTTCAGAAGAAGCATGTGGAGATATGAACCAAAGAGGTGGCGGTAACTTTGCAAAATCTATAGCAGAACTTGCAGGATTTAATAGTGCTTCAGGTTCAGATATAAGAGGATTCTGTGCTGCTCCAACTCATACTTTAATTGCAGCTTCATCTCATGTACATTCAGGAACATTTAAAAATGTTGTTATGGTAGCAGGTGGATGTACTGCTAAATTAGGTATGAATGGTAAAGACCACGTTAAAAAAGGTCTTCCAATTCTAGAAGATGTTATCGGTGGATTTGCTATTTTAATTTCTGAAAATGATGGAGTTAATCCAGTATTAAGAACTGATATAGTTGGTAGACATACAGTAGGAACAGGTTCATCACCTCAAGCTGTAATAACTTCACTTGTTACAGATCCACTTGAAAAAGCAGGTCTTACTGTAAAAGATGTTGATAAATACTCAGCAGAAATGCAAAATCCAGATATTACAAAACCTGCTGGAGCAGGAGATGTGCCAAATGCCAACTTTAAGATGATTGGTGCATTAGGTGTAATGAAAAAACAATTACAAAAAGCTGAAATGCCAACATTCATAGCTGAACACGGAATGGAAGGTTGGGCACCAACTCAAGGACATATTCCTTCAGGTGTTCCTTATTTAGGATTCTGTAGAGAAGATTTAACAACTGGAAAATTAAATAGAGCTATGATTATAGGTAAAGGTTCATTATTCTTAGGAAGAATGACTAACTTATTTGATGGTGTATCAATTGTTATCGAAAGAAATTCAGGCAAATTAGAAGACGAAAACTCTGGAGTTTCTAAGGAAGAAGTTAAGAAATTAGTTGCTGAAGCAATGAGAAATTTTGCATCTTCTTTAGTTGAAGAATAGAGGTGATCTAATGTCTGATATAAAAAAAGTAATAGGTGATGTCTTTGAAGAAATTGCAACAGGCTTAGAAACTGGTGCTTTTACCACAAGACCAAGAATTGCTGTTACAACTTTAGGCAGTGAACACGGACTAGAAAATGTTGTTAAAGGAGCAGAACTTGCTCAATCAAGAGATAAAAGTGTTGAATATTGCATCATAGGACCTGAAGTAAAAACTTCATTAAAACAATATGTAGTTGCTAATGAAGAAGAAGGCTATGCTAAAATGGAAGAACTTCTAGATAAAGAAGAAATTGATGGATGCGTAACTATGCATTATAGTTTTCCAATAGGAGTATCTACTGTTGGTCGTGCTGTTACTCCTGCAAAAGCAAAAGAAATGATTATTGCAACAACTACAGGAACTTCTTCTGCACATAGAGTTGAAGGTATGGTTAAAAATGGTATCTATGGAATTATAGTAGCTAAAGCTTTAGGTATTGAACATCCAACTGTTGGTATTTTAAATGTTGATAATGCAGTTTCTGTTGAAAGAGCATTTAAAGAATTAAAAGAAAATGGTTACGATATGCATTTTGCTGAATCTAACAGAGCTGACGGTGGAGTTTTAATGAGAGGAAATGACTTATTACAAGGTGTACCTGATGTTATGGTAAATGATACTTTAACAGGTAATCTTTTAATGAAAGTATTTTCTTCATATACTACTGGTGGTGGATTTGAAGCTATGGGATATGGCTATGGCCCTGGAATTGGCGAAGGATATGATAGACTTGTACTTATAGTATCAAGAGCATCAGGATATCCTGTAATAGCTAATGCGATGAGCTATGCTGGTCAATTAGTTAAAGGACATATCAAAGAAGTATCTAAAAAAGAATTTGAAAAAGCTAATAAAGCTGGTTTAAAGGCAATTTTAGAAAAAATTACTTCTGCTGGTAGTAAAAAAGAAGAAAAGACAGAAGAAGTTAAATGTCCAGCTGAAGAACAAACTACTGCAGCTATTGGTGGAATTGATATTCTTGAACTTGAAGATGCAAAAGTAGCTCTTTGGAAAAATAATATTTTTGCAAAAACAGGTATGGGATGTACAGGACCAGTTGTAATGGTAAATGAAGCTAATTTAGAAAAATCAAAAGAAATTCTTGCAAAAGAAGGTTATATTGGTTAATATATAGTGTATTAAAAGAGAGCTTTAGCTCTCTTTTAATATGTAAAGAAATTGATATATAAATGAATATTTTTATTAAATAGATGTTGTAAATTTTAATATAAAATGCTATAATATTTTTGTAATTCATGCAATTTAGATTTACTTATATTCATCATAGGAGGATTTATGAAATTAAAAAAAATTATACTTTCATCTTTAGCAATTTTGCTAAGTTTAGGAGTGTTATCAGGCTGTGGCTCTAAAAAGGATGTTTCTAAGAAAAGTGCTGATGGCAAAACTAGTATTGAAAAAATTTCAATTGGGTTTGTTCCATCAAGAGAACCTTCAGAAATTGTTACTGCTACAGAACCTTTAAAACAATTGTTAAAAGATCAATTAGCAAAAGAAGGATTTGAAGTTAAAAATGTTGATATAACTGTTGGAACAAGTTTTGAAGCTGTTGGAGAAGGTCTTAACGCTGGTACTTTAGATGTTGGATTTATTCCTGCTGGAACTTATGTTCTATATAGAGATGGCGCAGAAGTTCTTTTAACTGCTACAAGAAAAGGACTTTCTGTTAATGATGATGATGCGAAAGTATGGAATGAAAAAAAACCTATTAAAAAGTCTGATGAACAAGTAACATCTTATAGATCATTAATAATAGCTGGACCTTCTGAAAAAGGACGTGCTATTAGTAAAAAAGTAAATTCTGGAGAAAAGTTGACTTTTGAAGATGTTAAAGATTTAAAATGGAGTGTTATGAATCCTACATCACCTGCAGGTTACATATATCCAACTCTTTGGTTAAATGAAAAGTTTGGTAAAACTATTAAAGATTTAGGAAATAATGCTATACTTAGTGATTCTTATGGTTCTGCATTTGCAAGACTTGCTTCTGGTCAAGTTGATGTTCTTTGCACTTATGCTGATGCAAGAATTGACCAAGAAAAGAAATGGAATGAAAAGTATGGAAGAAAAGCGTCTATTTGGGATGAAACAGATCTTTTAGGGGTTACTTCTCCTATATATAATGATACAGTTAGTGTTTCTAAAAAATCTAAGAGTATGACACCAGAATTTAAAAAAGCTTTAGAAAAAGCTTTGATAGAAATTGCAAAAACAGATGCTGGTAAGAAGGTAATTTCTGTTTATAGTCATGAAGGATATAAACCGGCTAAAGATTCTGACTATGACAATGAAAAGAAAGCACAAGAAATTGTAAAAAAATTAAAATAAATTAATATAAATTAATATAGATTAAATTAAGAAGTTGTTAAATTGTATGAATATAAGGGAAGATTAAAACTTCCCTTTTTTTAACAAATTATATGGAGAAAATTATATGATAGAATTTAAAAATGTAACTAAAATATATCCTAATGGAACAAAGGGATTACAAAATATTGATTTAAAGATTGAACAAGGAGAGTTTGTTGCTATTATAGGGCTTTCTGGTTCAGGTAAATCAACTTTAATTAGATGCGTAAATAAGATGCATGAAATAACAAGTGGAGATCTTTTTGTAAATGGAATTGATATAAAAAAATTACAAGGCTCCGAGGTAAGAAAATTTAGAAGAAAAATTGGTATGATTTTTCAATCTTTTAATTTAGTTACTAGAAGTAGTGTTATCAAAAATGTTTTAACAGCTTTTGTTCCTGAGCTTTCTGGATTTAGAAAATTTTTTGGTATTTTTCCAAAATCTTGTAAGATAAAATCTTTAGAAGCTCTTGATAAAGTTGATATGTTAGAAAAAGCTTATTCAAGAGTTGATGAGCTTTCTGGAGGGCAACAACAAAGAGTTGCATTAGCTCGTGCTTTAGGTCAAAATCCAGAAATTATTTTGGCAGATGAACCAGTTGCAGCACTTGATCCTGTTACTTCTAATCAAGTTATGAGTGATTTTAAAAGAATAAATAAAGAAAATAATATAACTATTCTTATAAATATTCATGATGTTGAATTAGCTTTAAAATATTGTGATAGAGTTGTTGGAATAAATAAGGGAAGAATAGTTTATGATGGTAATAGTAAAGATATTACAAAAGAAATTTTAGATAAAATATATAAAAAAGATTTATTTTCAAATGAGGAGTAATATGAAAAGTATATTAAAAAAACTATTTTCAAAAGAAAAAATTATTTTAAGTAATGGAAAAATTGTTTTAAGACCAAGATCTAAAACGCCTCTTATAACAGTTTTGGTTATTGTTTTTATATATATATCAGCTTGTGTTACAGATTTTAAATTTGAGGTTTTTAAAAACTTTAATAATTTTTTTAATATTTTAAAAGGAATGTTTCCTCCAGATTTTTCTTATGCAAGTGAGGTTTTAACGCCACTTTTTGATACTATTAAGATGTCTTTTATGGGTTCTTTCTTAGGAGCGGTTGTAGCAATACCTGTTTCTATTTTAGCTTCATCAAATATTACAAAAAATAAGTTTATAAATGGATTTTTCAAGCTTTTTTTAAGTATTTTAAGAACTATACCCTCACTAGTTTGTGCGCTTATTGCAACATATATATGGGGACTTGGAACTTTTGCAGGTACTGTTGCCATTTTTATTTTTTCACTTTCATATGTAGGAAAATTATTATATGAATCGATAGAAACTGTTGATATGGGAGCATTTGAATGTATGGAATCTATGGGATTTACAAAATTTTATGCATTTAGATATGCAATTTTGCCTGTGATTTTACCATCATATATTTCAACATCACTTTTTAATTTTGAAGGTAATGTAAGATATGCTGCGATACTTGGATATGTTGGAGCTGGTGGTATAGGGCTTATTTTGAATGAAAAATTGGGCTGGAGAGATTATTCTAAAGTTGGCATGATTGTTTTACTTTTGCTTGTAACAGTTTTTATAATTGAAACAATAACCGAACATTTTAGAACTAGATTGGAGTAATATATGGAAAATAAAATTGAAGAAAAATTAAAAAAAGAGCCAAAATCATATATATACATATTATCTATTACAATTATAGTTGTTTTATTTTTGATATGGTCTTCCTTTTCTATAAAAAAAGGAGAAAATGTTGGAGATTCTATGTCCATTGCTAAAAATATTATTTTTGGAATACTTAATCCAGATTTGAAATTTTTGTTTAGATTGGATAAGCAAGGAGTTATTTACTTGTTATTTGAAACAATTTGTATTGCATTTTTAGGAACTATAATAGGTGCTATAATTTCTATTCCTTTTGCTTTTTTATCTGCGAAAAAAATAGTTTCAAAATATGTTTCTCATATTGGAAAATTTTTAACTATGTGTGTAAGGACAGTTCCTGCATTTATATATGGGCTTATGTTTATAGCCGTTACAGGTCCTGGTGCATTAGCAGGTGTATTTACAATGTCAGTTGTTTCTGTTGGTATGGTTACAAAACTTTATATTGATGTAATTGAAGATTTAGATTTTGGAATTATAGAATCTCTTAGTGCTATTGGTTGTACTAAAATTGAACAAATAAGATATGGTATTTTACCACAACTTTATTCTAAGCTTATATCTATTGTAATATACAGGTTTGATATGAATTTAAGAGATGCTACAGTTCTTGGACTTGTTGGAGCTGGTGGAATAGGTGCTCCTCTTATTTTTGCAATGAACGCTTATAGATGGAATGAAGTTGGTTCTATTTTGGTTGGAATTATAATTTTAGTCTTAATTATAGAAGTGTTTTCAAATAAAATAAGAAGAAAACTTGCAAGGGGGTATTGATGTCTTTAAAAATAGTAGCTACAACAGATGTTCATGGAAGTTTACTTGCTTATGACTTTGTAAAATCTAGTATATCTAAAAAAGGACTTTCAAGATTTTCAACTTTTCTAAAAAGTATAAAAAAAGATAATGATGTAATTTATGTAGATAATGGTGATATAAATCAAGGAACACCACTTGTAGCTTTTGCAAATTCAAATATTAATTACAACATAATGTCTAAAGCTTTAAATTATTTAAAATGTGATTATATTAATTTAGGAAATCACGATTTTAACTACGGAAGTGAATTTTTATATAGATATGTAAAAGAAAATAATGCAAAGTGTATTACAGAAAATGTAAAATATAAAGATAAAAATATTGGAAATTTAGATATTATTGAAATTAACAAAAAAAAGATAGCATTTATAGGTGTTGTTACAGATTATATTTATAATTGGGAAAAGAAAAAAAATTTAGAAAATTTAGAAATATTAGATGTTTTTGAAACAGTAAAAAAAGCTGTTAAAAAGGTTAGAAATGATGTAGATTACGTTGTAGTTGTATATCATGGAGGTTTTGAAAGAGATTTAGAAACTAAAGAGCCAACAGAAGAATTAACAGGTGAAAATGTTGGATATAAAATTTGCAGTGAAATTAAAGGAATAGATATTTTAATAACAGGTCATCAACATAGAAATTTAGTTTCTAAGATAAATGATACAGTCGTTATACAATGTTCTGATGGTTGTTTTTCTTGTATGGAAATTACTATTGATAAAAGTATTTGTGCAAAACTAATAGATATTTCAAATTATGATATTGATTTTGAAATGGAAAATGAATTTAAAGAAGTTTTACAACAAACTGAAAATTGGCTAGATGAAGAAATTGGAACTTGTAATATTGAAATGTATATTTCAGATATAGAACAAGCTCAAAAAACTAAACACCCTATAGTTTCATTTATAAATAAAGTTCAAAAAGAAAGAATGAATGCAGATATTTCAGCTTGTTGTCTTTTCGATGTTATGCCAGGATTTGGTAAAACTTTAAAATACAAAGATATGATTTTAAATTATCCATTTCCAAACACTTTAGTTTTAAAAGAAATAACTGGAGAAGATTTAATTAAATATTTAACACAACTTTGTGATTATTGGATCGTCAAAGAAGAAAAAATAGAAATTAATCCTAAGTTTTTAAAACCAAAAAGAGAAATTTATAATTATGATTTACTAGATGGAATAGATTACACCTTTAATATTTCTAAAAAAGGTAAAAATTTTGTAACTGATATAAAGATAGATAATAAAGATTTAATAAAGAATAAAAAATATAAATTGGTTTTAAATAATTATAGAGCAACCGGAGGCGGAAATTTTTCTATTTTTAAAAATTTAAAAACTTTAAAAGAAGATACAACAGATATCGCAGATATTCTAATTGATTATGTAAAGAAAAATAAAAATATTTTTATTGAAGATAAAAAAAATATAAAATTAAAAATTGTTGATTGATTTAAATAAACTATTTATTAATTAAAAAATTGGTAGATAGTTTATTTTTTTGGTATTTAAAACATTGAAAAATAAAGTAAATTCTGTTAAAATTAAGGTTAGAGTTAAATAATGATGGAGAAGTATTAATGAAAAAAGGAGATTTTGTGTTAATTGTTTTTCTTTTGTTTATTTTTACTTGTGGATTTTTTTACACTAATAGTAGATATTTTCATTCAGATGATAAATATATAAGTGTAAGAGTAAATGGAAAAGAAATTAAACAAATAACATTTGGAAATGAAAAAAAAATATATCCTATCCGAACATCCTTTGGATTAAATATTTTGGAGGTTGATAAGGATTCGGTTAGAGTTATTGAAGCTAGTTGCCCTGATAAACTTGATGTAAAATTTGGAAAAATTCAAAAAGTTGGTCAGTCAATTATTTGTATGCCAAACAGACTTGTTATTCAGATAAAATCAAGAAGTAAAAATGATTTGGATGTGATAAATTAATGAAAATAAAAAAATTAATTTTAATTTCAGTATTTGTTTGTGTGGCACTTATAGTTTCACTTTTGGAAAGTTATGTTCCTATACCCATTCCAAATGTAAGACTTGGGCTTTCAAATGTAATAGTAATAAATGCAATTTTACTTTTTAGATTTAGAGATACTTTTTTTGTTGTTTTTTTAAAATCTTTACTTTTGGTAATAATACTTGGAAATCCTGTAAGTTTTTTATATAATTTTTTTGCTGGATTTATAAGTTTATCTGTTATGTATTTTTTTTATAGATATTTTAGTAAAATTTTTAGTATCATTGGTATTAGCGTATTAGGGTCAATTTTTCATGTACTTGTTCAGATTTTGATTTCAGCTTTACTTTTAGATACATTTTCTGTTTTTAATTTTTTATCTATTTTAGAAATTTTAGCAGTTTTTACAGGTATTATTGTTGGCATTATTTCAAATTATTTGTATAAAATTTTAAGGAGTAATTATGTTAAATAATGATTATGATGAATTTTTAAAAGAATTAGATATTTTTCTAAATAGGGAAGATAAAAATGTTAAAAATGAACAAAA
Organism: Tissierellia bacterium KA00581; assembly: GCA_001552895.1. Classification (GTDB taxonomy): domain Bacteria; phylum Bacillota; class Clostridia; order Tissierellales; family Peptoniphilaceae; genus Parvimonas. The sequence goes on along the minus strand of KQ959658.1, from coordinate 14,716 downwards.
TAAAGTTTTTGAAAGTAAAGTTAATGAAAATTTAAAAGAAAATTTAAGTAAAAAAAATAAAGATAATGTAGATAAAGATCTTTTAAGTATAAAAAATGTAGAATATAAAGATATTAAAACAGATTTAAATTTATCTATAAAAGATCTTAATGTAGATGATAAACCAAGAGAAAAATTATATAAATTTGGAGCGGATAAACTTTTTGATTATGAACTTGTGGCTATTCTATTAGGAAGTGGCTCTAAAGATGAAGATGTTCTTAGTATTTCAAAGAAATTATGGAAATATATTTTAAAATTTCAAAGAATAAGCGAACTTACAGTAAATGATTTATTAAAAATAAAAGGAATTGGTTTATCAAAAGCAAGTTCTATAATAGCAGCACTTGAGCTTTCTAAACGTATAAATATAAAAGAAAGTGTTAAGAATTTTACTGTAGATTCTCCAAAAAGTGTAGCGGATATTTTTATGAACATATTAAGAGATGAGCTTAAAGAACATTTTTATGTTATTCTTTTAGATACAAAAAATAATATAATATCTTGGGATGAAATTTCAAGGGGCGATTTAAATTCTTCCATAGTTCATCCAAGAGAAGTTTTTAAATATGCTTTAAAATACAGTGCAAATAGTTTAATTTGTCTGCATAATCATCCAAGTGGAGATCCAACTCCAAGTAAAGAAGATATAAATATAACAAAAAGACTTTATGAAGTAGCAGATTTAGTTGGAATAAAACTTCTAGATCATATAATAATAGGATATAACAAACATATAAGTCTTAAAGCATATGGTGCTATATAATAATGAAAAGAGGGTAAAATATGGCTTTTTCATGGTTTTTTGGAGAAGATTTAGTCTTAGATTTAGGTACGTCAAATACTTTAATATATTCAGTAAAAAAGGATATAAAAACAATAGAACCTTCAGTTGTAGCTGTTGATTTAACTAATTATGAAATAGTTGCTGTTGGAGAAAGTGCTAAAAATATGGAAGGAAAAACACTGGATAATATAATAACATTAAATCCTATAAAATCAGGTAGAATAATAAATTTTGAGATTGCAGAAGTTATGGTTAGCAATTTATTAAAAAAAATAAAATCTAATTTTTCTGTAATTCATCCAAAAATATATATAACTATTTCAAGTGGAATTTCAGAAGTTGATAGAAGAGCGATTGAAGATTGTGTTATTTATGCAGGTGCAAGAAGTGTTGAATTCGTTCCAGCAGCAGTTGCATCTGCAATGGGAATGAATCTTCCAGCTCTTGACCCATCAGGAAGTATAATAGTTAATATTGGTGGAGGAACAGTTGATGTTTCACTTGTTAGTTTAGGAGGAATTGTTGCATCTAAGTTTGTTGAAATAGGTGGAGATTTTGTAGATTATGATATTATGAACATTATAAAAAACAAATATGATCTTATGATTGATAAAGAAACGTGTGAATATATAAAGATTTCTCTATCTTCTTTTTTGACAAATAAAATTACAAATAGTCTATCAATTTTTGGTAGAGATATAAATACAGGAATGCCAAGAAATGCAGTTATTTATGGTAAAGATATTACATCTTCATTATTTCCTTTATTTAATGCTGTTTGTGATGCTATTAAAGTTATTTTAGAAAAAACTCCACCGTCTATGACAGGAAATGTTTTAAAAAATGGAGTATTTTTAACTGGTGGTTGTTCAAATATAAGTGGATGTGTTGAATATATTCAAAGTCAAGTTGGTGTTTTAGTTAATAAGACAGAAAATAGTTTAAGTTGTACTTGTCTAGGAGCTAAAAAATTAGTAGAAAACAAAAAAAATATTAAAATAAAACAAAATAGAGGCAAGATATATGAATAGGTTTAGAAATCATAAATCAAGAAAAAAGAAGATTTCATTTGTCTGTACAGTTATAATTCTTTGTTCAATTATTGTAATTAGTAGTTTTAATTCGTATTTATTAAATTTAAGTGAAAATGCAATTGGTACAGTTACAAGTTCTGTTTCTAAAATTTTTTATACATCTGTTGCAAGTTCTGTTGAACTTTTTAAAAAGTTATTTGGAACTCAATCTATTAGAAAAGAAAATGAAAAGTTGATTTCTGAAAATACTAAGCTTAAAGAGAAAATTTTAGATATGGAAAATGTAATTTCAAAAGAAGAATTTCTTAAAAATGAATATAATCTTACTTTAAAAAATAAGAAAAATTTAACAAAAGCATATGTTGTTGCAAGAGATGCAAGTAGTTTATTTATTAGATTTACTATAGATAAAGGAAGTAAAGATAATATAAAAGTAGGAGATATAGTTGTAGAAGGTATTGAATTAGAAGATGAAGAAAAAGCTATAAAGGCAGTTGTTGGTAGAGTTACAGAAGTTGGATATAATTTTAGCAAAGTTTCAAGTTTAGTTGATAGCACAAACAATATTTCTTTTAAAGTTGTAAGGTCTTTAGATTATGGCGTTATAAGTGGACAAGAAAATGATTCGCTTTTAGGATCTATGTATAAATCTGATGCTGATGTTGAAATTGGAGATAAGATTATTACATCTGGTATTGGAAGTGTATTTCCAAGAGATTTATATATTGGTAAGGTAAGCGATGTAAAACTTTCTGAAAATAATTTGGAAAAAAAAGTTTTTGTAAAATCTCCTGTTGATTTTTCAAAACTTTTTAGAGTTTTTGTTTTAAAAAGTGGTGATAAAAATGAATAAATTAAAAATATTTTTAGTATTTTTGTTAAGTATAATTATTCAAATAGCTATAATTCCAAATTTTCGTATTTTTAATGTAACTGCAAATATGACAATAGCATTTATTGTGGCGGTTGCGATGAATTTTGGTTCTTATTTTGCTGGATATTCAGCTATTGTTATGGGATTAATTGAAGATATGTTATTTTCTCAAGTTATTGGAATTAAAGCTTTGATTTATTATATAATAGGATTTTTAGTAGGTTATAATGAAGATTCTATAAATAAAGGAGATATTCGTTCCGGTTGCATAATAACAGCAATAGCAACTGTATTTTATTGGATTTTAAATACTATAATATATATGATTATTGGAAATTTTAATTATTTGACAATTTTTTCATATTTTAAAAGTTCAATAATTATAGAAATTATTTTGAATATTTTACTTTATATAGCAAGTCATTATTTATTAAAAAAGATATTTAAAAAGAAGAAGTTTAGATTTTAGTGGTGAATTATGAAAATTTTTGATAAAAATAAAATAAATAAGATAAAAGATAGACAACTTAGATATAGCATTGTTTATTATGTGTTATTTATACTAATGGCATTACTAGTTTTTAAATTATTTAACTTAACTATAATAAATGGTGATAATTATAGAAATAAATCGGACAATAATAGATTAAAAGATATAAAAGTTACAGCTCCTCGTGGAAATATTTATGATAGAAATGGTAAACTTTTAGCAGGGGTAAAGTCAACACCTGCAGTACAAATACTAAAAGATGAATTTAATAGACTTGATAATGATCAAAAAATAGAAAATATAAAAAAACTTGTAAAGTATTTAAGTAATGACGGAGCTTCATGGGATAATGACGATTATTTTATAGGATATAACTATTTTGTCTATAAATCGAATACAGATTATTTTACAGAAGAAAAAAGTCCAAAAGAAAAAGTTTTGGATATAATTATGAAAAATAATCTAGTTTTAGATGTTTTAAAGTTGAAAATAGAAAAAACTCAATCTTCTGATTTTTCATATTATGTAATTAAAAATGTTATTAGAAATTTACAATTTAAAGGAATTTATATTCCTTGTGATTTTTTTTATGTAAATTCTGGAGAAATTGCTTTTTCTAAAGGAAAAAAATATGATGAATATGCTAAAGATAAAGATTTATCTAAGGGAATATATGAACATGTTGAAAGTTTGGTAAAAGATGATAAATCTATTATTAGAAAAATTTTAGATGAACCAATGGCAAGAAAACTTATTTATGATATGTTAAAGTCTAAAAATCTTTTAGAAAATATTAAGTTAGAGCCTATTATGGATAAAAATATATATGACTATTTAATAATAAAATCAAAATTAAATAAACAAAATTCAAAAGTAACTTTAGATTCTTCAACAGAAGATGATTTTTACAACATGGTTAGAAAATTTACTTTAGATAAGGTACTTAAATATGTCTATGTACAAAAAGATAAGAATAAAAAAATAATACCTGCTAAAATTTTGATAGATAAATTAAAGGAAAATAAAGTCGATGTAAATGTTGATTTTTCCATAGTTTCTGATGAAGATGGACAAGAAAGAGTTGAATTTTCATATATAAAAGATGAAGATAGTAACGTTACCGCTTTAAATCATTTAATAGATTTAGCCGAAAAAAATAAAATTTTAAAAGATTTTATATTATCAGAAGATGTTTCTTTAGTTTGTCAAGTTGTAAATTCAAATGAAAATAAAATTTTGAAAATTGCAATTAGTAAAATTAAAAAAAATAGAAAATTTGAATATATCTATGAAAAAGAAAGAAGAGAAATTGCTCAAAGATATAATTTAAAATCAGATTTTAAAGTAGATAACTTATATACTGCTTTAAAAAAATATTATAAAATAGAAAATTTATCAGATTATGAAACATATAATTATTTAAAAATTATTAGAATGATGGAATTACAAGGAGATAAGGCTTATTTACCTATAAATTTAACATACGGTATTTCTGATATATGTACGTCAAATATAAAAGAAACTTTTTCTAATAATCATGGAATTTCTGTTTCTATGGAACCTGTAAGATATTATCCTAATGGGAATGTGGCTTCACATATATTAGGATATATCGGTAAAATTTCACAAAAAGATGAAATAGAAAAATATAATACTAAAAAAGGATATTCAACAGATAGTCTTATAGGTAAAACTGGTATTGAAGAAAGTCAAGAAATATCTTTAAAAGGCGATGATGGTTTTAAAAGAGTAATGGTTGATAATAGAGGAAATAGAACTGAAACCATTTTACAAAAAGATGCAAAGCCTGGAAAAAATGTATATTTATCAATAGATTTACGACTTCAAAAAATGGCAGAAGAATCTCTTAAAAAGACTATTGATTCTGTAAGAACGCATAGTGAATATGAAAGTAAATGGGGAAAATATACACCTAATGAAACATATCCTAATGCAAAAAGTGGAGCAACAGTTGTTCTAGATGTTAAAACGGGAAAAGTTTTGGCACTTGCAAGTTATCCTTCATATGATCCAAATCTTTTTGTAACGGGAATATCAAATAGTGATTGGATAAGTTTATCGCCAGAAGATGATAAAGATTTTCTAGCACCTAAACCTCTATATAATAATGCTATACAAAGTATTTCTCAGCCCGGTTCTACCTTTAAATTAGTAACATCTCTTGCAGCACTTCAAAAAGGACTTAATCCAAATGAAGCAATTAATTGTCAAGGATATTTAAATTTAGGAGATACAAAATTTGGTTGTTGGATATGGAATCAATATAAAGGAATGCATGGACCTGAAACACTAAAAACTGCAATAAGAGATAGCTGTAACTATTATTTTTACGCTTTAGCTTTAGGAAAAGACCCTAATAGTGGTAAAAAAACTGGAGTTAAAGTTGAAATAAGCGATATAGTAAAAACTGCAACAGAACTTGGACTTGGCAGTAAAACAGGTATAGAAATTAATATTCCAGCTGAAAGTAAAGGTGTTGTACCAGATCCTAATACAAAAAAATCTCTTACAAAAATATTGTTAAAACAAAAATTAGAAGAAAATATAGAAAAGTATATAAAAAAAGAAAAAACTAAAGAAGATTATGATTTTAACGATATTATAGAAAAAATTGTTAGCTGGGCAGATGAAACACCTATTCCATCAAGAAATGATATAATAAACAGACTTGAAGAAATGAATCTTGATGCACAAACAATATTACCTGAAACAAAAGCCTCTTTAGCGGATATTATAAAATTTGATTATTTAAATCAAGCAAATTGGTCAGATTCAGATTCTTTAAATACCGTAATTGGTCAAGGTCAAAATTCTTATACTACAATACAAATGGCAAGACTTATGGCTATGATTGCAAACGGAGGCAGTCAAGTTAAAACGTCTATAATAGAAAAAATAATTTCATTTGATAATAAAAATACATCTTTTATAAATAATCCTGAAAGTAAAAAATCAGACTTTAATAAAGTTAATTTACAAGATATATTGGATGGAATGAATTTAGCTTCTAAAGTTCCAGCAAATCATGAAATATATAAAAATTTACCTATCGAAATTGGAAATAAAACTGGAACTGCAGAAAAAAGCGGTATAAATCCTGTAACTAAAAAACCATATGATAACTACGCATGGACTGTAGCTTTTGCACCTTATAAAAAACCTGAAATTGCTATTGCAACAGTTATAATTCAAGGAGGAACTGGTGTTTTTTGTGGACCAGTTATTCGTGATATTGTTGGTCAATATGTTGAAAATTTAGAACAGGATAAAAATGCTAATTAAAATTAAAAAGATTTAAAAAAGAAAATTCTTTTTTAAATCTTTTTTTATCTTTTTTTAGTATATTTTTAAACAGTTGTTATTAAAAATATACTAAAAAATGAAATTTTTTTCATTTTGGTATTGAAAAATTAAATAGTTTAAGATATAATATATAGGACAAAAAAATTTTAGGAGGATTTATATGAAATTCAAAAAGTCTCTAGCAGCACTTTTAGTTGGTGCTATGATCTTAACAGGTTGTTCTGGAAAAAAAGATGCAACTAAAGACAAAAAGTCTGAAACAAAAACTGAAGAAAAATCAGACAAAAAAGTGATTAAGTACGGTATGGTTACAGATGTTGGTGGTGTTAATGACCAATCATTTAACCAATCAGCTTATGAAGGATTAAAAGAGTTAGAAAAAGAAGGAGTTGCTAAGATTAGTTATGTTGAAAGTACTCAACAATCTGACTATAAAACTAATATTGAAACTTCTCTAGATGCAGGAAATGATTTGATTGCTTGTATAGGTTTTGCATTAGCTAATGATATGTTAGCATCTGCAAAAGCAAATCCAGATCAAAAATATGTAATAATTGACTCTTCATATGGAGATAAAACTCCTAAAAATGTTGTAGGAACTATATTTGCCGACCATGAAAATTCATTTTTGATTGGTTATTTAGCAGGAACTTTAACTAAGTCAAATAAAGTAGGATTTATAGGAGGAGCTGACTCTCCACTTATTAAAAAATTTGAAGCAGGTTTTAGAGAAGGTGTTAAATTTGCAGAAAAAGATACTAATAAAAAAGTTGAAGTACTTTCTCAATATGCTGATAGCTTTACAGACGCTACAAAAGGAAAAGCAATTGCAAATAGTATGTACTCTGCTGGTGCAGATATGATTTTCCATGCTGCAGGTGGAGTTGGAACAGGTGTAATTGAATCTGCAAAAGAAAATAAAAAATTTGTATTTGGTGTTGATAGAGATCAATCATATTTAGCTCCTGAATATTTAATTGCTTCAACAATTAAAAAAGTAAATGTTGCAATAAAAACTGTTGGAGAAGAATTAGCTTCTGGAAAATTCCAAGGAGGTTCAACAATCGAATTTTCACTTAAAACAAATGGTGTAGATATAGCTTATGGAAAAGAAGACAAATTAAAACTTAAGATTTCTGATAAGTTAAAAGAAAAAATTGAAGAACTTAAAAAAGAAATTGCAAGTGGTAAAATTGTTGTACCAACAGAAGTAAAATAACAAATAAAATAATAAATATTTTTTAAAATACAAAGAAAATTTATTTCTTTGTATTTTTTTATTTCTAATAAAAATGATTATAATTGTACGTTGTATTGAAAAAAAATATTAAAAGTTATATAATAATTATAGTGTTAAGGAGGTTGATTTATTTGTTTATTTTTATAGTTTGTATTGTGATATTATATGTTTTATTGCAATTTATAAGACTTAAGTTTGAAAAAAGAGCAAGAAGATTTTTTTCTTATGGAGGTTTTCCTTTGATTTTTGCACATAGAGGTGCAAGCCTTTTATTTCCAGAAAATACACAATTAGCTTTTGAAAAATCGTTTGAAATGGGAATTGATGGTTTTGAAACAGATATAAGACTTACTAAAGACGGTTATATAATAACTCAACATGATGAAAATATTTCTAGAACAACAGAATTTTCAGGTAAAGTTATAGACTATACTTATGATGAAATAAAAGAATTTAACTTTGGATATAAATTTAAAAGTTTAAATAATGATATGCCTTATTTAGAAAAACAAAAAGGATTACATCCAATGAAAGTAGAAGACCTTTTTGAAAAGTTTAAAGATAAGGTTTTATATAGTATTGACATCAAAGATAAAGGTGTAGTTGGGAAAAAGTCAGCATCCATTTTGTATAATCTTGTAAAAAAGTATAAATTAGAAAAAAATGTTATTTTTGCAAGTTTTCATGATGAAATTTCTGATTATCTAAGAGAAATAAGTTCAAATGATATTATTATTTCAGGATCTAAAAAGAAAGCAACTTCAATAGTTCTTTCTATGTATTTTGGAATAGATGAGTTTTTAAAATATAGAACAAGTGGTTTACAAATTCCAAATGCTTATAAAAATATAAAATTATCAACAAAATATTTAATTTATAAGCTTCATAAACATAAAATGTTTTGTCATTTTTGGACTATAAATGATGAAAAAGAAATGAAAGAATTAATAGATAAAAAAGTAGATGCAATAACAACAGACAGAATAGATTTACTTTTAAAATTAAAAAAAGAATATTTAAGTTAAAAAATTTTATCATCAAAAACACTATTATTGTAAATTCGACAAATTTTTTATTTTTTTAATTATTTGTCTAATTATATATTAAGGGGGAAAAAATATGTTGTTTTTTGAAAACGACTATTCAACGGCAACTAATGCTGAAATTTTAAAGAAAATTGAACAAATTAATTCTAAGAAACTTTCAGGATATGGAACTGATGAGTATTGCACGAGAGCAAAAGAAAAAATAAAAAAAGTATTAAAAACTGATGATATCGATGTATATTTTTTAGTTGGTGGTACACAAACAAATTCTATAATGATAAGTTCGCTTCTTAAAGATTATCAAGGTGTTATAGCGGTAGATACTGGGCATATAAGCGTTCATGAAGCTGGTGCTATCGAATATACAGGACATAAAGTTATAACTATACCACAACATGAAGCTAAGATGGATCCTAAAGATCTTTTAGATTATTTAGAAACATTCTATAATGATGATTTACAAAGTCATATGGTATTTCCAAAAATGGTATATATATCTCATCCAACAGAATATGGTACTCTTTATACTAAAGATGAATTAAAAAAAATAAAAGAAATTTGTAAAAAATATAATATGTATTTTATGATTGACGGTGCAAGATTAGGTTATGGAGTTATGGCAAAAAATACAGATGTTACAATGGAAGATATTGCAAAATATTCAGACGCCTTTTATATTGGTGGAACAAAGCTTGGTGCATTATTTGGAGAAGCTGTAGTCTTTAAAAAAGATATAACACCAGAACATTTTACAACAACTATAAAAACTCATGGTGGACTTCTTGCAAAGGGTTATGTTTTAGGAGCTCAATTTGATGCATTTTTTACAGATGATTTATATTTTACTCTTGCAAAAAGAGCTATAGATATGGCTGAAATTTTAAAAGAGGGATTGATAAAAAAAGGATATAAGTTCTATTTTGATTCTCCAACTAATTTACAATTTGTTATAATGAAAAATGAAGATGTAGAAAAACTTCAAGAAAATGTAAGATTTAGCTTTAAAGAAAAATATGATGAAAATCATACTATAATAAGACTTGTAACAGATTGGTCAACAAAAAAGGAAGATGTAGAAAAATTACTTGATCTTTTATAAAATATGATAAAAATAAAATTTAAAATTGGAGTTTTTCTCCAATTTTTTTTCTTTTATGGTATAATATATGTGTTAGCTTATGTAAACTTTAAGGGGGAATAATTTTGGAAAAGAAAAATTTTTATTTAACAACACCTATATATTATCCAAATAGTAATTTACATTTGGGTCATACATATACTACAATAGTTGCAGATGTTTTAAAAAAATATAAAAAGTCTCAAGGATATGATGTTTTTTTTACAACTGGAACTGATGAACATGGACAAAAATTGCAAGATTCTGCTATAAAAGCAGGTAAAAAGCCTTTAGAATATATTGATCCTATTGTAGAGAGTGCAAAAAAACTTTGGAAAACTTTAGATATAGATTTTGATGCTTTTGTTAGAAGTACAGATCCGATTCATGAAAGAAATGTTAGTAATATATTTACAAAACTTTATGAAAAAGGAGAAATTTATAAAGGAAGTTATAAAGGAAAATATTGCGTTCCTTGTGAATCCTTTTGGACAGATAGTCAACTTATAGACGGTTGTAAATGTCCTGATTGCAAAAGAGAAGTAATAGAAAGTCAAGAAGAAACATATTTTTTTAGACTTTCAAAATATGGAGATAAACTTTTAAAATTTTATAAAGAACATCCTGATTTTATAAAACCAGAATCTAGAAAAAATGAAATGATAACTTTCATAAAGGAAGGATTAACAGATCTTTCTGTTACACGTTCTAGTTTTGATTGGGGAGTTAAAGTTCCATTTGACAAAAAGCATGTCGTTTATGTATGGATTGATGCTTTAAGTTGTTATTTAACTGGTATTGGATATGGAACAGATGAAGAAAAGTTTAATAAATTTTGGCCTTGCGATGTACACTTAGTAGGAAAAGAAATTATGAGATTTCACGCTATTATTTGGCCAGCAATTTTAATGGCGTTAGATCTTCCATTACCAAAGAAAATTTTTGGACATGGATGGATTTTGTTTGATGATGATAAAATGAGTAAGAGTAAAGGTAATGTAGTTTATGCAGAACCTATAATTGAAAGATATGGAATGGATGCTTTAAGATATTTTATGCTTAGAGAATTTACATTTGGTCAAGACGGTAATTTTACTTATAGAAAAATGTTAAATAGAATAAATTCAGACCTTGTAAATGATCTTGGAAATTTGGTTTCAAGAACTGTATCTATGTGTGAAAAATATTTTGAAGGATTTGTTCCTGAAAGATATGAAGAAAATAGTATTGATGAAGATTTAATACAAATGGCTATCTCTTGTAGAGATAAGGTTAGATGTGAAATGGATGATCTTAACTTTTCACAAGCTCTTGAAGAAATATGGAAACTTGTTAGAAGAACAAATAAATATATTGATGAAACTACTCCATGGATTTTAGCAAAAGAAGAAAAATTTAAAAGATTATCGACTGTAATTTATAACTTACTTGATACTATAAGAATTATATCAGCTCTTATTAAACCATTTATGCAAGAAACATCTAAAAAAATAAATACTCAAATAGGAGTTTGTGATTGTAACTATGAAGATTTGTTATCTTTTGGACTTTTAAAAGTTGGAACTAAGGTATTTAAAGGAGAAAATTTATTTGATAGACTTGATGTAGAAAAAGAAATTGAAATAATATCAAAAGAAAATCTTAAACTTTTAGAAAAAAGAAAAAATCAATTAGTACAACAAAACAGCGACAAAAATACACAAGAAAAAATTACAATAGATGATTTTTCTAAAATCGAACTAAAGGTTGGAAAAATCTTAGAATGTAAAGAACACCCAAAAGCAGATAGACTTTTAGTCTTTAAAATAGATATAGGAAATGAAATTAGAACAATAGTTTCAGGAATAAAAAAGTACTATTCTAAAGAAGATTTAATTGGCAAAAAAGTTATAGTTGTTACAAACTTAAAACCTGTAAATTTAAGATCTGTTGAAAGTAACGGTATGATACTTTCAGCTTCTGATGGTGAAAATTTGAGTGTATTAACTGTTTTAAGTGACATGAAAGAAGGGTCAAAAGTATCATAATGAAAATTGTAGATAGCCATAGTCATATTGATGATGAAAAATTTGATATTGATAGAGAAGAGGTCATTTCTCTTTTTGATGAAAATAAAATAGATTTTATCGTAGACCCTGCATCAGATGTAAAATCAAGTGAAAAAATTGTTGAAATTGTAAAAAAATTTAGTAGAGTTTACGGTGCAGTAGGGATACATCCTCATGAAGTAGAAGATATAACAGATGATGATTTAAAGAAAATTTATAATCTTTCCTTTTCAAATAAAATAGTCGCCATAGGCGAAATAGGGCTTGATTATTATTATGATAATTCGCCAAGAGAAAAGCAAAAAGAAATTTTTAGAAAACAATTAGAAATTGCAAAAAAAAGAAATCTTCCGGTAATAATTCATACAAGAGAAGCTATGCAAGATACTTTTGATATTTTATCAGAATTTAAAGGCGATATAACAGGAGTTATGCATTGTTACACCGGTTCATTTGAAATGGCAGAAAAATTTATAAATTTAGGCTTTTATATTTCTATTTCTGGAGTTGTAACATTTAAAAATGCAACAAATGTAAGGGAAATGGCTAAAAAAATTAAACTTGATAATCTACTTATAGAAACAGATAGTCCATATCTTACCCCAGAACCAAACAGAGGAAAAAGAAATGAATCAAAATTTGTTTGGTTAGTTGCACAAAAACTTTCTGAACTTAAAAATATAGAAATAAACAATCTTATATATAACACTAACAGTAATGCAAGAAATTTATTTAAAATAAATAATTAATTTATGATAAAAAAGAAAATTATTAATGTAAAATTGTAATTTTCTTTTTTTGTTTTTTATATTAAAATCAGTTTTAAGATAATATATAACATAAAATTTAACTATTATTTTATGAATATTTTTGTTAATAATTTTATTTTTTATAATTTTAATATACTTATTTTATATAAAAAATAAATCTATAATATTTATTTTTAATAATATATGATATTTTTCTCTTGAAAAAGCTTAAAAATAGTAATACAATTATATATATATATATATACGATTGAAAAATTAAAAAATCTATATATTGTATAAAATTTTTTATAAGGAGTGATTTTATATGCTAGATAAAAAGAAAAACAAAGATAAGAATTCAAATTATATTAAAAGAAAGGTAGCTTTAAGTTTATCTTTAGCATTAGCTACAACATCTAGTATTCTTTTGGATTCTTCAAATACTTTAGTAAAAGCTAAAACTTTACAAGAAGATAAAGCAGATTCACTTAAAAGTTCTACAAATAATGAAAATAAAGATCAAGATTCTTCTGCTAACATAGTTTTTGAAAATCCAAATAAAGATGATTTACAAACACTCTCAGATACATTAAAAAATTTACCAGAATTAGTTGAAAATAATAAAAAAATCAATGATATGGATACGATTGGAGATAGTAAAAACGTTAAAGAAGGAGAAGCTAAAAAAATTAAAGAGTTTGCTGGCTGGACTTCTGTTAATAATGGAGATTTTATTATCGCAAGAAAAACTAAAGATGGAATTTTTCCTCTTTCAATGATTAATACTACAATAGATGATATTGTATGGCTAAAAGAACAAGCACTTGATAGAGACAGTAAATATATGCTTTTATTGACTGAAACTAGAACAAGAATAAATTCACAATTACCATCTTGTGATGGCACAGAATATCAATATCTTGGAGAAGGTCCAGGTGTTGCAAGAGCATTAAAAGGTTATGATGGAATTGAAAAGACTTTTAAAGCATATTCAAAAGAAAATGGTTCATTTGCAAAAGTATCCTTTAAGACAGGATATACAGGAGATATGGATGGAAGAAAAGCAAACTATAAAGTAGAAATTTTTGCTATATCTAATGGTAAAGAAACTCCAAAAGATCCTATATATAGTGTTTCATTTGATCCATCAAAAGATGTTAAAAATGATAAAATGACTGTTAAAAAAGCAGAAGATGGAAAAGGAATAAATGATAAAATTAAAATTTCACAAAGTGGTAGATTTACTAATCCTAATATTACACGTAAAGAATTTATAGGAAAAGACAAGGCAGAAGAAGAAATTGCAAAAAAAGAAAATAGACCAAATGGAACTTCTGGAAGTTTTGAAAGTGCTGAAATTGAATTGCCAAAGGGAATAGATTCATATAAAGTAAGGATAAGCTGTGCTGATTCTAGATTTACAGGTATGAGTTATCAAGCTTGGGATGAAAAATACGCTCTTCCTATTACAGGTTTGGATTTTAGTATAACACAAAATACTAGAAATGTAGCAAAGATGCTTTTATCAAAAATTTATGATAAACTTATGGGTTCAAAAGAACAAGATATATCTAAAAAAACACCAGATAGCATTAAAAAATATGAAGATAAATTAAATGAAATTAAAACTTTGTTAGATTCTAAAGAATTAAAAAGCACTAAAGAGTATAAAGACGCTTTAAATGATGTTTTAGAAATAAAAGATCATCAACTAGTTTCAACAGAAACTATGGCAATAAATGAAATTGAACGTGTAGCAAAAGAAAAAATAGAAGAAATTAAAAATAATAAAAATTTATCAGACAAAGAAAAAAATGATATAATAGAAAAGATTAATAATAAAAAACAAAAAGCAATAGAAGAAATTGAAAAAGCAAAGGATAATGCCGAAATTTTACAAAAACAAGCATCTTGGGTAGAAGAAATAAATAAGATAAACCCAGTAGGAAAAGACAAAGCTAAAGCGGC
>KQ959657.1 GCA_001552895.1 Tissierellia bacterium KA00581 | reverse complement strand
GCTAAAAATACAGTATATGTATTAAAGACAGAAACAAAAACATTAGCTGACATAACAGCACCAAAAGTGACAGCAAAAGCAGGCTATGAATTTGATAAATGGGAACCAGCTTTAGATGCAAATACAACTATCAATAAAGACATGACAGTAAAAGCATATTTTAAAGCATCAGGAACAACACCTACAGATTCACCAGTAGTAGGGCCGGTAGATCCAACAGATCCAAACGGCGGAAAACCGGCAGACACAAGTAAATACTGGACAGTAACCTTTAAATCAGAAGATGAAACAAAAGGTACGGTAGATGCTAAAAATACAGTATATGTATTAAAGACAGAAAACAAAACATTAGCTGATATAACAGCTCCAAAAGTTACAGCAAAAGCTGGATTTAAATTTACAGGTTGGGAACCGGCATTAGATGCAAATACAACTATCAATAAAGATATGACAGTAAATGCAAAATTTGAAAAAGTAACAGCAACCCCAACACCACAAGATCCATCAGTAGTAGTAGGACCAGTAGATCCAACAGATTCAAACGATGGAAAGCCAGCAGATACAAGCAAGTACTGGACAGTAACCTTTGTATCAGAAGATCAAACAAAAGGGGCGGTAGCTGCTAAAAACACAGTATATGTATTAAAGACAGCACACAAAACATTAGCTGATATAACAGCACCAAAAGCTACAGCAAAAGCTGGATTTAAATTTACAGGTTGGGAACCAGCTTTAGATGCAAATACAACTATCAATAAAGACATGATAGTAAAAGCATACTTTAAACAAGCAGGTACACCAATACCACAAGATCCACCAGTTGTAAGGACAGCAGATACAAATACTAAAAAGATACAAGTAGCTAACAATAGGAAACTTCCAAAGACGGCTAATAGTATGAACATAGAATTGTACACTTTCTTTATGATACTTTCAGCAGCGTTACTTGTTGTAGCATTTAAAAGAAAAAAGAGTCAATAGATAACTCAAATAGAAAAAAATCGACCTTTAAGATTTAAGGGCCGATTTTTTATTTATTCTTTCATCTAAGATATTTTTAATAAAATTTCGTTAAATTATTTTATAACCAAATGCTAATAGATGTAAAATTGAAAATAAAAAATTTTTATTAACTTTTTTGATTTAATTATATTAAATTTTTAAAAATCCTAAATTGCAAGAATAACTTAGCAAATTGAAAAAACTTCAAAAGGTGTTTTATAGTTAAATAGTTTTTTAGGATAGTCATTAATCCAATTTTCAATAAATGCTACTTTTTGATGAGTAGTATTTTTTGTTCCTTTAGGTAAAAATCTTCTATCACATCTTTTTTTATTTTTATCGTAATTTAACTGTGCAAAATCCGATTTATACATCTTTTTTAATTTCCCATAAGATGTTCTTTGAATTACTAATCCTCTTTTTATTTCATTATTTATTGTTTGAGGACTTTTTCCTAAAAGCTTTGCTATTTTTCTATTACTTTTTCTTTCCTTATTTCCATTTTTCTATTAATTTTCTTAAATCTATTTTTAAATCTTGTGTTTTGTGTTACAATTATTGTGCATCTCATTGAGTTTTTTCTTTAGTTTTTGGTTTAACTATTATTTTGCCTCTTTGAGATGTTTTTTTCTATATGTGGCTAACTTAATTTTACAATATGGGAAAATATTTTTCTAATTTAACAAATAAATGAATTTATGATATAATTAAGTAATTATTAAAGCTTTATTAAAGCTTAGTTTTTATTTAATTAGATTAGGAGAGTTTTATGGATAAGATTTTTGATTTTTTAGAGAGCATTTTTTCTGTTGAAACTTTTGGCTCTTTAAAACTTTATGATTTAATGGCTATTATTTTTAAATATATTTTTGTTGTTATCATTTATTATTTTATTTACAATATTATCAAAATGATTTATTTAGATATAAGTACTACAAGTAGTATGAATTATATTTCTAATACATATTTAAAACTTATAAATAGAAAAGAAAGTCTACCTTTTAAGATTCAAGAACACTATTATATAGGAAATGAAACAACTTTAGGTAGAGATGATTCAAATGATATTGTAATAAAAGATAAGTTTATTTCTAAAAATCACATGAGAATCATTAAAGAAGATGGGATTTACTATATTGAAGATTTAGGCTCTGCTAATGGTACTTACTTAAATGGTGAATTAATTACAGATGCTATTGAATTAAAAGATAAAGATCTTATCGATGTAGGAAGAGTTGAATTTTTATTTGTAGATGAGGAAGTTAATGATGATTAAAAGAGCTATTTTATCAAAATTTAAAACCCTTAGTTTAAATTCTTATATAAGTGAAAAAAGTGTGCAAGGACTTTTGCTTTTGTTTCAAATTTTAAGTTTATTTCTAGTTATTTCAAGAGATATTAAAAATTTTAACAAAACAAAGTTTTCTTTTATGATTGGGCTTGTTGTTTTTGTATATGTATCGATAAAACTTGTTCAAAAATTTACAAGTGGCGATTATTATATTGTTTTAATTGCAAATATGCTCTTTAGTATTGGAGTTCTTGAAATTTATAGACTTGAACCTAAATTAGCGTTTAGGCAAATAATTTGGTTTTTTATAGGAAATATAGTTTTTTGGATTGTATATTTGATTTTAAAATATGTAAAAATTTGGAGTAAGCTTTTTTATTTTTATGCTATTATTTCTTATGGACTTTTTTTAGCAACTTTAGTTTTGGGAAAAACTATAAATGGGGCAAAAAACTGGATTAGATTTGGAAGTAATTTTGCTTTTCAACCTTCTGAAATTATAAAAATTGCTTTTATATTTTTGATTGCTTCGTTTTATAAAAATAGAGAAAAATTTGAAAATGGATTACTTAAAAGAAATAAACTGCATTTCTTTTTTTATACATTTATTGCATTTTTATTTTTGCAAAAAGATTTAGGCTCAGTTTTAGTTTTTTCTGGCGTTTTTATCTTTGCACAATATATGTATGAACCACATAGAAGATATATGTTTATAAATTTTATGATACTTTCTTTAGGAGCTATTTTAGGCTATGTTTTATTTACTCACGTTAAAGTTCGTGTAAAAATTTGGATAGACCCGTTTAAATATGCTGATGGAATGGGATATCAAATAATTCAAGGCTTTTATGCTATTGCAAGTGGTGGCTTTTTTGGAAGTGGACTTGGACTTGGAAGACCAGATTATATTCCTTTTGCAGAAAGTGATTATATTTTTGCAAGCATTTGTGAAGAAATGGGCATCTTAATGGGAATGGGCATTGTAATGTTGTTTTTAATTTTAACATATAGAGGAATTAAAATCTCTATGGAACAATCGAATAAATTTTACAGATATGTAGCGTTTTGCCTTTCACTTATTTTTGCTTTTCAATCGCTTATTATGTTTGGTGGAATATTAAAACTTATTCCTCTTACAGGAATAACAATTCCTTTTGTAAGTTATGGTGGTTCGTCTATTCTTTCAAGTTTTATAGCACTTGGCGTATTACAATATAGTTCTGAAGAAAATATTGGAGGTTAATATGATTGAAAATAAAAGATATATAAGAGTTCTTACCCTTATTAGTATACTTTTTCTTATAATACTTGGATATATGACTTATTTTCAAGTTGTAAAGGCTGATAAATTAAAAAATGACGAAAACAATAAAAGAAATTGGGTTGATGATAATAAATTAAAAAGAGGAAATATTTTAGATAGAGATGGAAATATTTTAGCACAAACTATTGACGGTGAAAATAAAGAAAAAATTAGAAATTTTCCTTATGGAAAAACTTATGCACATCTTGTTGGTTATAATAGCAAAAAGTATGGAAAAACCGGTCTTGAAAAGAGATTTAACTCCGTTTTGATTAATAAACATGATAAAACTCCTATTGCCGAGCTAAAAAAGATAGTTATTGACCAAAAAGAAGGAAACACAATAAAACTTACTACAAATACACAACTTCAAGAGTTTGCACTTTCTTTATTAAATGGAAAAAAAGGCTCTGTTATACTTATGAATCCTAAAACTGGTGAAGTTTTAGCAATGGCAGATTCTCCTACTTTTGATCCTAATAATATAGAAAAAGAATGGAACAATATAATAAATGATGAAAAAAATGCAACTCTTTTGCAAAGAAGTACATCTGGACTTTTTGCTCCAGGATCTGTATATAAACTCGTTACAGGAACTGCTATTTTGGAAAATTTAAAGGGAACTTTTCTAAAGTATAACGACAAAGGAGCTACAACGATAGAAAACTATACCATCCGTAATCTTTTAAATAAAAGATATGGAAATATTGATTTAAAAAAAGCAATAGAAGTTTCAGCTAATACTTACTTTGCAGATAAAGTAGGAGAAGTTGGAGTAGATAAGATGATAGATGTTAATAAAAGATTTATGTTCGGAGAAGATATTGATACGGATTTTAAACTTACAAAATCTCCTCTTGCTTTTAATAAAAATACAACAGCACTTGAACTTGCAACAGGAGCTTTTGGACAAGGAAAAGTTTTAGTAACTCCAATGCAAGTTGCACTTTTCACATCGGCAATAGCAAATGATGGAAATATGATGAAACCATTTGTTGTAAAAGAAATTTTAGATCCAAATGGTAAAGTTATAAAAGAAACAAAACCTGAAATTTTATCAAAAGTTTCTGATGTAGAAACAATGAAAACAATGAAAGAATATTTAAAAAACTCCGGAGATGTAAATTTTAGAGGATTTGTAAACGGACAAAAAGTTGGTGGAAAAACAGGAACTGCAGAAGTAACAAAAGATATTTTAAACGCATGGTCAACAGTTTTCTACCCAGCAGATGACCCAAGGCTTGTTTGCACCATTGTATATGAAGGAGTCGACTTTATGGGAGTTAAAACAATACCAATGTCAAAACAGTTAGTAAATAAAGCAATAGAACTTGGATATTAAAAGAGCAAAAAGCTCTTTTTTTATTTTAAAAATTTTTTTCATATTACAATTATTAAAAAAATTTATGGATATTAAAAATCAATAAAAATAAATTATTGTACATTTTTAAGATAAGATGATAGAATAAAATATATAAATTTTTTGGAGGAAGATATGAAAAAAAGTAATTTATTAAAAGCGACACTTGCTTTTGGAATTATGTTTAGTTCAGGGTTAGTCTTTGCAGATACAAAGTCTGTACTTTATGATAAAGACGGAATAAAACTAAGCCTTACATCAGATGAGAGTGGAGATTTTTCTGTAAGCGTTGAAAATAATACAGATAAAGATATGTATGATGTAAAACTTAAGTCGAAAGATATAAAAGGACTAAAGGTAATAGATGGTGAAATTCTATCTATTGGAACGATTAAAAAGAAAGAGAAGAAAGTTTTAGATAAAA
>KQ959656.1:9183-32561 GCA_001552895.1 Tissierellia bacterium KA00581 | reverse complement strand
TTTCCTTAAAAACTGTAATTTTTTGCCTTGCCACATTCTTTAAAAATTGATTTTAAAAAGCAATTTTTAAACTATTTAACATTTGATATCGTAAAACAATTAAATACCGTTTTAACGCAAAATGGTTAAGCGGGGGTTATGGAGATTATGGAAGTTATAAAAGTTATAAAGTTTACAAAAGTTACAATGGGTAGTAGAAAGTAAAAAAATTAATATAAAAATTAATTAATACAAAAAGTAAAAAGTATTGTAAGTAAAATAAGTTAATTTTTAAAAATATTTTAAATATTAGATTATAAATTAAAAATTGTGATATAATAAAAATACAGATATTTTATTGTAAAAATTAATATACGATTGTTTCCGTTTTGATAACTTAATTTTGGAAAACAATACGTGAAATTAAATTTTCTCTTAAATAATTAGTTGTTAATTTAATTATAGTAAAGGAAGATAATATGGCTTGTAATTTAGAAACATTAAAAGAAAAACTTAATTTAAATGATATTAAAGGTAAAAAAATCATACTTTATTTCTACCCTAAAGACAATACGAAAGGTTGCACTTTAGAAGCGATAGAATTTTCTTCTTTAAAAGAAGAGTTTGAAAAACAAAATGCCATTGTAATAGGTGTTAGTAAAGACTCTCTAGAAAGTCATAAAAAGTTTAAAGAAAAAAATAATTTAAACCTTGATTTAATCTCTGATGAATCTTTAGAAATCTTAAAATATTTTGACGTTTGGAAGCTAAAGAAAATGTGTGGAAAAGAGTACATGGGTACAGTAAGAAGTACATTTATTTTAGATGATAAATTAAATATTTTAAAAGAATTTAGAAATGTAAAAGCAAAAGGACATGCTAATTTTATTTTACAAACATTAAAGGAAATGTAATGCTAGAAGAAGAATTTTATAGAACATATTCTTTTTATCTTAAAAATAAATACAAAGAAAAAGTTTATAAACTACCCGTTAAGCTAAATATAACCTGTCCAAATAGAGACGGGACGCTTGCAAATGGAGGGTGTATTTTTTGCTCTGAAGAAGGTGGCTCTTTTGAAAATTGTAGCGTTAATATGAGCGTAAAAGAGCAGATTTTAAGAAACAAAACTTACATTTCAAAAAAATATAATGCAAAAAAATTCATCGTCTATTTTCAAAATTTTACAAACACATACCTTGATTTTGAAGATTTTAAAAAAATGATTTTAGATAGTCTAATTTCAGATGATATAGTTGGAATTTCCATTTCAACAAGACCAGATTGCGTATTAGAAAAACATCTTTTATTTTTAAAAAAAATCGAAAAAGAAAAAAACATTCAAATAGATTTTGAACTAGGACTTCAAAGTGTAAATTATAGGACATTGATAAAGATAAATAGAGGACACACCCTAGCAGAGTTTATCCATGCAAGTAATATAATACATAAATTTGGCTTTAGAATTTGCACACATATGATCATAGGACTTCCATTTGATGATGAGCTTGATATTATTGAAGGGGCAAAAATCTTATCAAGCCTTAACATAGAAGAAGTAAAACTACATTCTCTATACATCGTAAAAGGCACCAAACTTTGTCAAATGTATCTAAATGGAGAAATAAACATGATAGATAAAGAAACATTTATTGACTATGTAATTCTCTTTTTAAGACATCTAGATAAAAACATCGTTGTTCAAAGACTACTTGGACGTGTTCCAGAAGAAAACAGCGTTTTTTGTAATTGGAATACAAGTTGGTGGAAGATTAGAGATGAAATAATTGAAAAAATGAAAAAAAACAACTACAAACAAGCAGATTTATTTAACGAATTTAAAGGAGTAGAGAAAAAATGAAAAACTATGGACTATTCGATGTTATTGGACCGATAATGATAGGACCGTCAAGCTCACACACAGCAGGAGCTTGTAGACTTGGTCGTATGGCAAGAATAATCTACAACAAAGAAATAAAAAAAGTAATTTTCCACCTACATGGAAGCTTTAAAAATACATATCAAGGCCACGGAACAGACAAAGCATTAGTAGCCGGTATACTTGGTTATGACACAGACGATTGTAGAATTAGAAATGCACTTGAAATTGCAAAAGAAAAGAAAATTGACTACTCATTTGTGCCAATAGATTTATCTTTTCAACATCCCAATACCGTAAAGATAGAATTTATAGACAAAGACAAAAGCTTTTATGTTATAGGTTCATCGATAGGTGGCGGAGCAATAGAGATAACAAACATTAACGGAGTTTTAGTTAAATTTTCAGGACTATATGACACCCTAATTTTAAAATATCCTGACAAATACGGTATGATAGCAAAAGTAAGCAACATATTAGCAGAAAACAAAATAAACATGGGTAGCATAATAGTAAACAGAAAAGAAAATGTAGCATCAGCAATAATAGAATTAGATGGTGATGTAGACGAAAAAATCGTTGAAAAAATAAAAAAACTTAAAGATATGTTTGAATGTATGATCTTAAGAGCACTCTAGGAGGAAAATTATGATTTCAACAGGAAAAGAACTTTTAAAATTATGTAAAGAACAAAACAAAAAAATAAGCGAAATAGCATTTGAAGATCAAACAAAAGAGATGAAAATCTCAAAACAAAAACTTCTTGAAATGTTAAAAGAAACATATTCAGTTATGAAAGCCTCCGCATCAGATGTAATAACAAACGACAAGATAAATCCTTACAAAATAACAGGAGGAAACGCCAAAAAAATCTTAAGATATGCACAAAGTGGAAAAAGCATCCTTGGTAAATCTATCGTAACAGCAATAGCAAGAGGATTTTCAACCTCAGAAGTAAACGCCGGAATGGGAAAAATCGTTGCAGCACCAACAGCAGGAGGAGCAGGGATAATTCCTGGAAGTCTTTCATGGGTGCAAGAAAGATACGGCTTTAGCGACGAAAAAATGCTAGAAGGACTATTAGTTTCAGGAATAATCGGAAGAATCATCGCAACAAACTCCACCATAGCAGGAGCAGAAGGTGGCTGTCAAGCAGAATGTGGAGCAGCAACAGCAATGAGTGCAGCAGCAATAGTTGAACTTTGCGGAGGAACTCCTAAGCAATCACTTACAGCTGCAAGTTTTACCATTCTTATGGTTTTAGGACTTGTTTGCGACCCCGTTGCAGGACTTGTTGAATTTCCATGTGCCTTAAGAAACGGCTCTGGAACGATAAACGCACTTGTAGCAAGTGATATAGCACTATCTGGAGTAGAGTCAATTGTACCTTTTGACGAAGTCGTTGAAGCAATGTATGAAGTAGGAAACGCACTACCTGAAACCTTAAGAGAAACAGCACTTGGAGGATGTGCAGCATGCCCATCTGCTAAAAAGATAGAATGTAAAATATTTCCAAATAGATTAAAATAAATATTAATTTACTTGACGCAAAAAATTTTATCTGATATAATATAACTGATAAAGGGGAGTAGCTAATTTTGTTTAGTCGTCAATACGGTTTATCCCGGCTAAACACCTAACTAACTCAAATAGGAAGCAAGACCTTTGTTTAATTTTATTAAACATGGGTTTTTTTTATGTAAAAATTAAAGGAGAAAATATTATGTTTTGGTACAACAAAAGCATTAAAGACTGTATAACACAGTTACAAACAGATGAAAAAACAGGTCTTACAAGTAAAAGGGCAAAAGAACTTTTAGAAAAAAACGGCACAAACGAACTAAAACAAAAAAAGAAAAAAACAATTCTTTCAAAACTTTTAGACCAATTTAAAGACCCAATGATTTTGATTTTACTTGGAGCGTGTATTCTTTCATCATTAGTTGGAGAAATAACAGACTCTGTTATAATCATCGCAATAGTTATAGTAAACGCAATACTTTCATTAAATCAAGAAGGAAAAGCAGAAAAAGCAATAGAAGCACTACAAAAAATGGCAAGCCCAATGGCAAAAGTTTATAGAGATGAAAAACTTGTTCACATTCCATCTTCTGAAATTGTTATAGGAGATATAATCGAACTTGAAACAGGAGATATAGTTCCAGCAGATGCAAGGCTTATAAAAAGCTTTAACTTAAAAATAGATGAATCTTCCCTTACAGGAGAGTCCGTTCCAGTGCAAAAACACGCAGAAAAAATCTATCAAGGAACAGTTGAAATAGGAGATAGAGAAAACATGCTAGCATCTTCAACAATAGTTTCATACGGAAGAGCATTAGCAGTAGTAACAGCAACAGGACAAGATACAGAAATAGGAAAGATTGCAACAACACTTGACTCATTTGAAACAGAACAAACACCACTACAAAAAAAGCTAGAAGGACTTTCAAAATCCTTAGGACTAATAACAATAGGAGTTTGCATCTTAGTTTTTCTAGTAGGACTAATCTACAAACAACCATTTTTACTTATGCTTCTAACAGCAATCTCACTTGCCGTAGCAGCAGTTCCAGAAGGACTTCCTGCAATTGTTACAATAGTACTATCGCTTGGTATGACAAAAATGGTAAAGAAAAATGCAATAGTTAAAAAACTTCTTGCAGTTGAAACGCTAGGAACAACAACAGTTATATGTTCAGACAAAACGGGAACACTAACACAAAACGAAATGACCGTAAAAAAAGTATATGTAGATAACAAAGTTTTTGATATAGAAGCAAACGGATACGAACCAGTAGGAAATATATTACTAAACAACGAAATATTCGATGCTAAAAATGACAACTCATTTTTAACCATTTCAAAAATAGCTACTCTTTCAAACGATGCAAAACTTATAAAAGAAGAAAACTACAAAATAATAGGCGACCCAACAGAAGGAGCCCTTCTTACACTAGCACAAAAAGTACAAATAAATAAAGATATACTAAACAAAGAACACAAAAGAATATTTGAACTTCCATTTGACTCAACAAGAAAGATGATGACAACATTTAATGAAAATCTATTGGGAGCTAAAATACTATCTTCAACAAAAGGAGCACCAGATGTTGTAATAGAAAATTGCAAATACATCTTGTTAAATGGAAAAGAAGAAGAATTTACAAAACAATTAAAAGAAAAAGTACTAAAACAAAATAGTGCCTTTGCAACAGATGCACTTAGAGTCCTTGCATTTTCATATAGAAAATTTGACCAAATGCCTAAAGATTTAAGCTTTAAAGAAATCGAAAAAGATATGGTATTTGTAGGACTTATGGCGATGATAGACCCGGCAAGAAAAGAAGCTAAAGAAGCCATAAAAGAATGCAAAAAAGCAGGGATAACTCCAATAATGATAACAGGCGACTACCTTGAAACAGCAGTTGCAATAGCAAAAGACTTAGGAATTTTAGATGAAAATTCTAAAGCTATAATGGGACGTGAACTTAACGAAATGACAGAAGATGAAATCTGTGAAGTTGTAAAAACCACAAGAGTCTTTGCTAGAGTAAGCCCTGAAAACAAAGTACAAATAGTAGATGCACTAAAGAAAAACGGACATATAGCTGCGATGACAGGAGACGGAGTAAACGATGCACCAGCTATAAAAAAAGCAAACATAGGCGTATCCATGGGAATTACAGGAACGGACGTTGCCAAAAACACATCAGATGTTATCTTAACAGATGATAACTTTGCAACAATAGTATCTGCCGTACACGAAGGACGTATAATATACTCAAATATAAAAAAATTTGTTTCATTTTTGCTTTCTTGTAACGTTGGAGAAATTTTAATAGTCTTAATCTCCATACTTGTAAACATACCCGTTCCATTTGTACCAATACAATTACTTTGGTTAAACCTTGTAACAGATAGCTTTCCAGCACTTGCACTTGGAGTTGAAAAGGGAGATGAAGAAATCATGAATATAAAGCCCAGAGATCCAAATGAAGCTATCTTAGATAAAGAAATGATAATATCCATAGTTACACAATCAATAGCAATAACAGTTGCAACACTTATATCCTACTACTATGGAATGTACCATTACAAAAACCACATAGAAGGAGCAAGAACCGTAGCATTCTTTACACTTATAACAGCAGAGCTTTTAAGAAGTTACTCAGTTAGAAGTAGTAAACATACACTTTTTCATATAGGAATATTTTCTAACAAAACATTAGTTTACGGAACAGCACTTTCATTTGTATTAATGCTAATTGTAATCTACATCCCATTTTTACAACCCTACTTTGAAACTGTAACACTAGGAGTAAAAGAGGTAACAATTGCAACATTACTTGCTTTTATACCATTTGTAGTTGCAGAAGTTACAAAACTATTTAAAAAATAAAAAAATGCACTGAATTTAAAAATTCAGTGCATTTTTTAATATAAACACATTTAAACACCGTTTTATGCAAATGAAATTATATAAAATAATAGATAAAAATAAAAGATTAATTAATATAGAAAGAAAAAATATAAAATTCTTAAAGGTAGAATTTATTTTTTATTTTACCAAAAGTAAAAACAGACGCGTAAAGCTAGAGGCATCAGAGGGTAATTTTAATTAAAGTTATTTAAAATTTAAGAGAGAATCGTTAATACCTATCTCAATTTGCTAATAGCAAATTGTAAGAAGGTTTTAATGCCCTGTGGGTACAACTCCCTTCGCCCTTCCCCTCGACAATACTTTCCTTAAAAACTGTAATTTTGTGCATTTACACGTTCTTAAAAAATGATTTTTATAAAGCTATTTTGTAACTATTAAATATTTTGTTATAAAAAATATAAAAACACTTTTAAAAATTAAGTGCATTTTTATTTAATTGTTAAAAAAAAGTAATAATTTTACAAAATAGAAATTTTAATTTTTTTCTTAAAAAAAGAAAATAAAAATTAAAAAAGTTTTTAAAAATAAGAAAAAAGAAATAAAAAAACGCATTGATATATATATATATATATATATATATCGTGGCAAAGTATAACTAATTTTTACCGCAATAAAAAATTAAATTTTTAAAAAAAATATTGACTTTTTAAATTATATTGATATAATAAATACTAGGGATATATTATATTAATATATTTTTATATAATGTAAAAAACTTTATACGATTGTTTTCTTTTTTATAATTTTTATTAAGGTAAACAATACGTGAAATTAAATTTTCTTTATTTATAATTTTTAAAGGTTAATTTAATTTTAAGTTAAATACAAAAACAAAAATTATTTTTTAAAATCTTAAAGGTTGTATTTATTTTATCAAAACTAAAAAGATTCTTTAAGCAAAATATAGATGTAAACTTTAATTTACATATTTTAAAAAATAATTTTTATAAAAACTAACTTTATGATTATTTACTATTGCTAGTATATTAAATGTAAATAATCACATGATATAATAACGTTTGGAGGAGTGTGTTTTGAAAAGTACAAAATTTAAAAAACTATTAGCAGTTATTCTTTCTTTTTCCATGATTTCAATTCCTACACAAAACAAAACGAAAGCAGAAGTTGAGCCAACTAACTGGAGTAAAGAAATTAATGAAGATACAAGTAAAGATATTTGGCCCGTTTTAGAAAGTCAGCGTATTGAAAAACAAAATGTTGATAATAACAATGGAATGCGTGTTCCAACTATAAGCTATGCAGGAACATATAAAACTAAAAATAATGACGGAGACGAATGTGAAGTTGTAAGATGTACCTTTAATAGAAGAGAAGCAGGAGCTAGACATACAAAGTATTTTACTAATCTTGTTATAAAAGTAAATAAAGAACTTGACGATTTAATTGACTGGGGAAGCGAAAAAACTGGATTCTTTACAGGTGGAGATAGAGGAATGTTAGAAGATAATACATATTTTCAAACTATAAATAGATTTGCTTCCGTTTCAGAAGATAAAGTCGGCATAAAAGATGCAAGATATATAGACTTACTTGCAACAAAAAACACAAGTGATAATGTGTTAGGAAGACTTGGAAGTAATAGATACTCTACGCCTTTTCAATTCGTTTTAAAGCCTGGTAGAAGCGTAAAAGAATTAAAAAGATTTGGTCTTGTTCAAGCTAGAATCTACAATAACGATAAGAATAAGGAAGAAGCTAGACCATTTTCTAGAATTTTAATGAGATCTGATAACCTTCAAACAGGTAAAGACGGAAAAGTACCTTATAACAATTTTACGCTTTCTACTATCATTCCAAAAGATGTAGATTTAAATGGTAATCTAAATTACTTCTTAGAGCCTGGAAGCAATTTTGTTTTTAACAATAGTGATTTTTACTTAAGGTATAACGCACAAGAAGGATATATCGATGTTATAAATAAATACTCTAAAAAAGGATCTGCAGATGATTTTTATGGTAAACCTTACGCTTTTTACGAATCGTTTGATAAAAAACTTTTAAATATTTTAAAGCCTGATAAAGATGGGCACGTCGGCTTTATCGCAACTACAGATTCAAAGGACACTTTCTGGGCTAAAGATAGTATTTTTAAAAATGGAAGCATTGATTGGAATACAAGTAAAATATGCCCTATAAAAATGTCTGATATAAATACAAGAGAAAATACAAATACTGTCGATGAGGATGTTGCTTTTATTCAAGCATCAGATAAACGCTGGACTAAAAATCAATGGGATAAAACTAAAGGCATAAAAACTATTATAACTAAAGGAAGATTTACAGAATCACTTATTTGTGATGCAGGATCTGATGGTAACGGATATGGAACTACGGTAAGATTTTTTGTAGATACAGACAAAATAGAAAAAAACTTTGACCCTTCTGGGCTACAAACTTATGGATTTTATTTTGCTTATGTTGTTCAGCCAAATAATGAATATCCATATCTTAAGTGGACTCATACTATGAAAAATAGTGAACTATATAATGGAGAAAGACTTTTAAAAAGAGGCACACAAGTAGAGCTTAATTTTAAAATTGCACAAGGTGACGGTAAGGTTCTAATTACTATAGGAAAAGGAGTAAACGCCGTAACATTTAGAAATTCTATTTCGGCATCTGATAGAAGTTTGAAAAACTTTAAATGGACAGTACCTTATGATATTCTTTTAAAAGAGGGCGATGAATTTAATGTATACGCTGAAGGATACTGGAAAAACTGGACTCCAGCAGGATATAATGAACTTACTATAAGTGGATTAGATTCTTATAACTCTCATATACTTGAATTTGGAGAAAATGCAGATTTTAAGCCTCGTTTAATATATTGTTCTGATAACATTGGTGGTGGTTCTTTGGAAAAGACACTTTTTACACCAAATGTTGATGAAATTTTTACAGATAGTAACAAGATAACAGGTCGTGTTTTCCATGAAAGAGCAGAAGTTGTATTTACAACTAGAGATAATTTTAATAATACTAAGTCGAAAGTACAACGAATTTCTGCTACAAACTCTGGAGCGTATAGAAAAATACGAGAAATAGATGAAAATGGAAAATTAAATTATAAAGAATATCCAAGAACGTATGCCTTTGATACATCTAACCCGAACCCGACAACAAATAACCAAATATATACCTACCCCGAATTTCAAATGCCAAGCTTAACAAAAGATCTTCCGATATATATCTGCAACAACAACATAAAAAGAGGAGCTTCAAACTCAGATAAAGTTGTAGAACAAGTTCAGGCAAAAGTTACATTTAACCTAAACGGTGGAGGTAATGCAAGTCAGTTAAACGGTGGTGGAGGTACTTTTGAAAAAATTGTTCCATTAAATAAAGAATACCGTTACCTTCCAAAGTACGATGAAAATAAAAAAATAACAGGATTTGAAAGAAATCCTAAATATAAAGAAAACTGCTTTGGAAAAGTAGAAGATAATAAAGCAGTTGGAGTAGAAAACAGTAAAGTAGGTAAAAATCCTATCATCACTATGTACTATGAAGGTAAAAAGATAAAAGCTATAAACTTTATAAACCATAGAAAAATGGAATATGATGTAAATATGGACAAAGCGGTTGAAAAACCATCTTCTGAAAAGGAACAAGGAACAAAAGATCTTTTAAAAAGACAATTTCCAAAAAGGATAGATGTAAATCTTCCAAAAGCAAAAAAGATTATCGGCTGGACAACTAAGAGATTATACGATTCAAATGGAAAAACTGCAAAAGAAATATTTTATGAATTAAAAAATAGTGGTAAAATAGTTAGAAATGTCTCCGACTGGGAAAAATCTGAAACCCAAGTTTTTGATGAACTATCTCCAGTTGATAAAAATAGAGAAGTTTATGCAGTTTATGGAAATATTGAGCTTGTATTTCACTCTATCGTGGGTGGTGTTGAAACTACAAAGACAATGCCCGTTGAAGAAAATGAAATATTAGAAATTCACCACAATGAATTTGACTCGATAACAGGAGCAACTTCAAATGATGATAAAAAGAAACCTAATCCAAAACCAAATCCACAGCCACAGCCACAAAAAAAAGAAGAGTTAAAATACGCAATATTAAAAAAGATTCCAAAAGTTCCGTACTCTTTCGATAGTAAAGAAACAAACGAAACAAAAAATTCGATATTTAAAGAATTTAAACAAAAAGACAATACATTTATCGGCTGGTACTGTAACACGGATAATGCTAAAAGTTTTGGAAATGCACAAACTGCACAAAATGCATTAAATAACTTTTTAGCAGGAAACAACAACTTGCGTCTTGCTTACACTACAAGTGCCGATGCGTATTTTAAGCAAACTGAAAGTTTAACTTACATGCAAAGACACAATAAAGAAGCCTATCTTCCAAACGGATATAGCTTTCTTATAACGCCACCAAACTTTAAGGCAAATGGAGAGGAGCTAAAGACTTTAGATGAAATTTTAGACAATGTAGAACAAATTCATCTTTACGCAGTTTATAGACCTTACTTCGACATAACCGTTCACCCAAGATATAAAAAATTAAACTCAAAAGGGGATGCTAATCATAAGTTTGGTATGTTTGAAGATTTTAAAAACGATGCGCCGACTTCTGGACTAAACATTGGGCTTTTACAAAGAACTGCAGTAAGTAACTTTGAAGATCCAACAGTTGCAGCTAACGCCAACTACTCTCCTATTGACGGACTAAAACAAGGCGAACAAGGCTATAAGTTATGGAATGTTGGAGAAACTGTAAAGTGGACCCTTCCAGGATACGATGAACTTGGAAGAAGAAAATCTTATGTTTCGATTGTAGTTCCGGGAAATAAAAAGGATAAATATACAAACTTTGCAAATCCATTTAATGAACAGTCTTGGGCAAACCTTGGGATAACAACATATCTTAAGATACATGGACAGTCTTTAAACAATAGCGCACCAAGAAACTTAACAGATGTAGAAAGTAACATGGGAAATTCATACAGAGACCCTTATGGAATGCCTCTTTCTAAAACACAAAGCTTTAGCTTTACAAAAGGTGATGGTAGCTTTGATGCATTTACATCTGCAACATCTAGAATGTCGGTTGTAACAAAGAAGCCTCAAAAGGTTACAAGGAAAGAAGGAGAAGAAGCTGTTACAATAAAAGAAGTTTCAGGTTATGATATAATTATGACAAACTATCGAGATGAAACTCCAAAACCTGTTTTCGATATGATTATAGACGGCGATAAAGAATTTTTCTTACATTGGCCTGATGAAAACCACACTAAAGGAGATTACGATAAAATCCATAAGATAAGTTTTAACTATCAACAAGCTATCGGAAAAGCTCTTACAGAAGATGAAAAAAAAGAAATCACTTTAGAAAAAAAATCTGAGGGTAATTTTGTAGATTCTACAGGTAAGTATAGGGCGACTTTAGTAAACGACCACGGAAAGATGAAACTTAAAGTAACAGGCTTTGACTTTACAAATAAAGGCGGAATGTACATTACTGGAACATACTACCAAAAGGCAGACCAAGGTAGAGAAATAAAAAGCTCAAGTACAGAGCCGATAGTTGCAAAGAAAATATCTGAAAAGATTTCAAATATGAATCAGCTTCATAAAAACAAAGACGAAAAAACAAAAATAAGCTTTGTAGTACCGATAAAAACCCTTGATAAAGTTTCAGAAGGTTCAAAATACATTGCTGAAAAATACAACAAAGATAAAAAACAATGGGAAAAAGTCGGCGAAAAAGTTCTTGAAAATACAGATAAGAAAAATGGAACTTTTGAAGGAAATACTTATGAAATAGAACTTGATAAAGTTACAGACGGTAAAGAACTTACAGACGGTGATATCATAAGGATAAAATCTTTAGAAAAAAATGATCTTACAAAAAAAAGAGATAACTACTACACACAAGATGAAATAAACGCTGGTTGTGAAGTCGGCTACTCTAAGCCAAACTACTCAAACAGTAATGTTACAAGTGGAGATGTAAATGATCTTAACAATGCAAAAATTGCCAAACCTGAAACAAAAGACGGCGAAAAGGAAAAAAGACAAAATAAAGAATATGTTATCTTAGACCTTGAAGGCCCAAAGGTAGAAGTAAAGTCCTTTGATGAACTCTTTAGACGTTTCGTTGATATAAAAGGTATGTTAAATGAAGCACCATATAACAACAACGTAACACTTTCATATAAATGTGATAATAAAAATATCTCTACAAATATCCCTACAAATTTAAATATTATAGAATATTTAAACAACATAAAAAGAAAAGAATCGATTAGTGATATGAAGTTAAACGCTGAAGATAGCTTTGGAAATGCTTCTGTATCAGATGTACCATATGAACGTACACCTCTTATCTATGTTGATGTATTAGATTGTTACGCTAACAGAAAATCTATAACAGTTAAGTCGGATAAAAACGCATCTCTTACTGTTACAGTATTTAGCGAAAGTGGAACTAAAGTTTTCAAAGGCGATGTTACAACGGCTATTAAACAAATTGAGCTAAAAAATGGTAGCGACGAATATAGACTTAAATCACAAGATCGTGTTCGTATAGAAGCACAAACAACAGAAGGTGGAAAAACTTACAAAACAAACCCAATGGATATAATTGTTAAATAGATTAATAAACTTAATAAAGAATTGTTTACTTTTTATACTTTTTAAAAAGTAAACAATTCATATAAAAATAATTTTTATGTTAATATTGTTAATTAAATCTTAAGTTTATATAAAATTTACACAAATTATTTATGGAGGATATTATGAAAAAAAAGATACTTAATTTTTTAATTATTTTTGTTATGGTTCTTACGCCCTTTATAAGTTTTGCAGAAAAAGACCCTGACACTATTGTAGATGTTAAAGCCTTTGGAATAAATGATACAAATGGTACTAAGTTTAACTTTGATATTCTACAAAATAAAAATTTTGTCCTTCAGTTTAAATACACTAACTCATCTAACACACAAATAGACACAGGTGGGTTTGTAACTTATAGAAGTAAAAATGATTTTCATAAAGAGTTTTACATCGGCTGGCCTGTTTTAGATGTAAACTCTATTCATTATGAAATAAAAGGTATAAACGATGATGACAGAGTAATGGTAGAAGAACAAACTTCTAAAGGACTTAACGGGCAAATAACATTTAACCTAAAACTTTATGAAATACCAAATACAAAAATATTAGTTAAATACGTTGACCCATACGGAAATGATTTGCAAGATGGACAACTTAAAACCTCTTTAGGAAAAATACATTTTGATTTAAAAGACGGAGTATATTTAAGTATTCCTACATCTTCTTGTAACTTTAATTTAAAAACCATTAACCAAAAAAATGATATTTTTAAACAAGATGAAATAAATAAAATAACAGATAATTTTGAAGTTCTTGATTTAAACAAAAAAGAAAAATTATCCGTTACGATAAAAGGAAAAGATTTTGAAGGTTTAACAAAAGAAGGAACTAGTGGCAACTTAAGAATTACAGACTCTGGTGATAATAACAAGAAAAAAGACTATAGCTATGTAATAGCAACAGTTGAAAATAAAAATAAAGATAAAAAACCAGATAAAAATATAGAAAATCATGTTATAACAATAACATATAAACCAAACGTCATTATCCCGCCAAAAAATAAAGATAACACAGACTTTGTAGCTGTACCAGATGGATATGTAAGATGTATATTTAATGCAGACGGAATGTATAAAAAAGACTGGAAAAAAGAATCTGAAAAAGCTACTTTTCAATTAGGTAAGTTTGATGATTCAAGCAAAGTTTATGCAATAGATATAAAAAGAGGCACAAAGCTTTCAGACGATGAAGTTAAACAAGCATTTTTAAATCTTATAAAATCAGATAAAGATGAAGAAAATAAAGATAGAATCTTACCTCAACCAGTTAAAGAAGACACATCTTTAGATGATGAAAAGTGGTTTTTAGACTTTTGTGTAGGAAGTATAGAAGGTAATGTTATAACTTATGAAAAAGATAAAAGCTTAACACAAATAACTGGAAAAAAAATAACTGTAGAACAAATACCTAAAAAACAAATAACTGAAAATGAAGAACAACCAAAAATAAACTTCTATGCAAGATACTCCGTAAACGGTGCAGTTGTACCAGTTGGAGAAAAAGTTGGAATATATAAAGAGCTTTTAATAGTACTTATTCTATCTTTAGCTATCATAAGCTTTATAATTTTAAAAAAATTTAAAAAGAAAAAAATATAATTAAAATAAAAATCTTAAAGGTAAAATTTATTTTTTTACTAAAAGTAAAAGATGCGTAAAGCTAAAAGCGTCTTAGGCGTAATTTTAATTAAAAAAATTATAAAATTAAAGGAGTTAAACATGATACAAATACAAAAACGAGCTAGAGCTAGACCGAAAAATCTCATTTTTTATGCAGTTTTAAAACTTTTATTAAAGCTTTTAACCATTTTACTTGTTATCGCACTTATATTTACATTTATCTTCGGTGCCTTTCGCATAAAAGATGCTACCATGGTTCCAAATGTAAACCCGGGAGATCTTATATTGTATTATAGACTAGATAGAAAGTTTTTAGTAACAGAAGTTGTAGTATTTAACTACAAAGGAAAAAACCACCTCGCAAGGATAGTTGCACAATCTGGAGATACTGTTGATATAAATGAAAATGGACTTGTTGTAAATGGTTCTGTTCAAAGTGAAAGTAAAATATATAAAGAAACACTCGCCTTTAAAGAAGGGGTAAAATTTCCCTTAAAGCTTAAAGAAAATGAGTACTTTCTTCTTTCAGATAACCGAGATAAAGGCTTTGACAGTCGTATCTTTGGCGCAGTAGAAAAGAAAAAAATACAAGGAAAAATCTTTACGCTACTTAGACGGCGAGGAATATAATTAAAAAATTTTTACAAATAATTGTTCTTAAATAAAATAACTAATCTAAAGTAATAAAAAAATTAAATTCTATTTTAATAACTTTTTAGAAGTTGATTTGATTATACTATTATTTCCTTGTTGATAACTTTAATTAAGGTAAATAATCGTATAATTTAAGATGAATTATTTTTGATTAAATGAATAAAACAAAATCTATTATCTAAAATTTAAAGAAAAATTAAATTGTATTTAAAAATAAATTAATCATTAATTTATTTAAAATAAAAGCACATAAAATCTAAGGAGGAAAATATGAAAACAAATTTTAAAAAACAAGCACTAAGCCTTGTGCTATCACTTGCCATGGTAGCAGGACTAGGAGGAACTACTTTTGCAGTACACCCTGGAGTTCCTCAACCAGCAGTAGAAAAAGCAAAAGAACTTAAAATAAAGAAAGTTTTAAACTTACCTACATCTGGAGTTAAAACACCAACTGAAACTTTTACTTTTAAGTTTACAGCTAAATCATTTAATGGAAAAACAACTGATTTAACAACTACTGTACCTACAATAGCTAATAAAACTGTAAGTTACACATATGCTGATAGTACAGACCAAGATACTGATAATGTAGGTAAGCAAGTTATAAAATTAACAGATGATGCTTTAAAAGATGTTGAATTTAAAGGCGTTGGTCAATATGTATATGAAATAGAAGAAGTTACACCAAATACAAAAACAACAGATATGACTTATTCTAAAGCTGTATACACTGTATCTATCTTTACACAAACTGATTCGAAAGGTAAAATAGTTGTAAGTGATATTCAAATAAAAAAAGATAAAAATGATGATGGTACAGCTATAGTCGATCCAAAAAAGAACGAATACACTCCAGGAACAGATGATGATCATGGAAAAGGAAACGGACTTGTTTTTAACAACAATTACGACAAAAAAGGCGGTAATGGTACTCCTGAACAAAAAGAAACTCCAGGTGAAAATGATAAAAAAGGCTTTACATTAAAGAAAATTGTTGACGGTAAAAATGCTAATAATGAAGAAAAGTTTGAATTTACTCTTAAAGTAACAAGACCAGAAGGAACACATGCTGATAATAATGCAAAATTTAGCTACAAAATAGCTTCAAAAGATTCTGTTAGTGAAGCAACTCAAGTAGAATATGGTAAAGATTTTAAAGTTGAATTAAAACATGGAGAAAGAATTGTTTTTTCAGATGTTTTACTTGGTTCTAAAGTAAAAGCAACAGAAAGTGATACTAAAGGTTATTTGCCATCTCTTGAAGCTGATAGTAAATTAAATGGAACAGCTATAACTTTAGATGCTACAGTAGCTAGTGGAAATAGCAAGATTATATTTGCAGATACAGTTATCGGTGAAGATGGAGATAACTTTGTTACAGTTAAAAATAGCCAACAAACTGCTGTAGGTTTTATTTTAAATAACTTACCTTTTATCGTTCTTGTAGCTTTTGCAGGATTTGGTATTTTATTCTTTGTTAAAAACAAAAAAGAAAAAGACGAAGAAGAACAAAGAGCATAAACTTTTAAAGGAGAATTTCTTTTGTGAAAAGAAATGAAAATGTAGATAAAGAAATTGTGGGGGATATCCCCCCACAATTTGAAACAAAAAATAGGTTAAAAGCATTAAAAGTAATAAAGTTTTTTTCAAGATCTTTAGACTATTTCGTGCTTATTCTATCAATAATTGCAATTTTAATTTGTTTATATGCCTTTTTTGATACGCATAAGATTTTTGAAATAGCAAGTACACAAAGTTATCAGATGTATAAACCTAACAGTAAAGATCGTCTTACTTTTAGAGAGCTAGTAGATAGAAATAAAGATGTAATAGGTTGGATAGATGTTTATGGAACGCAAATTGACTACCCTATTGTTCAGGGAAAGGACAATACAGAATATCTAAACAAGACCGTTTTAGGAGAGTTTTCAACCGTTGGAAGTATCTTTTTAGATAGTGGAAATGAAAAGGACTTTTCTGATTTTAAAAGCATTCTCTATGGACACTACATGGAAAAAAGAAAGATGTTTGGCGATATGGAGCTTTTTAAAGACGAGAACTTTTTTAATACGCATAAATATGGATGTCTTTATAGAGTAAATAATTCTACAAAGGGTATTACATTTTTTTCTCTTGTCGATACCGTTGGAACGGACTTTAAACTTCTATCTCCAACAAAAACTTACAATAAAGAAGTAATTTCATATATATATGAACATTCCATTTTTAAAAGAAATATAGAAATTACTAAAGAAGATAAAATAATCATGTTAGATACATGTAACCTTACCCAAACAAACGGCCGTTACGTTTTAGTTGGAAAACTTACAGATAAAGTAGAGAAAAATACTTTTAAAGAAAATGATAAGGAAGATAAATTTAGTAAATATTTTAATAAATTATATACATTTGACTTTTTAAAAATTATACTTTTCTTATGGCTTTTAGTCCTAATTCTATACATGATCTACAAAAATTTCTATAATTAAATTTAATTTCATGCATTGTTTACCTTAATTAAATTATCAAAAAGGAAACAATCGTATAATTAAATTTTCTTTAAAAGAGTTATTAAAAAATAAAATTTAATTTCACGATTATTTACAAAGAGTTAATAATCAAAAAATGAAATATAAAAAGTTATAATAAATTTATAGCTTAATTACTAATAAAAAGTAAATATCAATTATATGTTATAAAAGGAGGCTAATATGTATGAAAAAAAATAAAATATTTAAAACTTTATCTTTATGTACGACTTTAGCTTTTCTTTTTACATTTTTCTTGAAATTAGATATTTTAAATGCAGATTGTTTTCATTCAATAAAAGTAAATCAAAAAATAGAAATAGAAGATAGCTTTATAAAACCAAAAGATAATTTTAACTATGTAATTAAAGCTATAACAAAAGATGCACCATTACCAAATGATGAAAAAGAAGTTTTTAACTTTTCATTAAAAGGTGATGAAGAAAAAACTTTTGATATAAACTTTACAAAAGAAGGAGATTTTGTTTATAAAGTCTATCAAGAAAAAAATGAAAATTTAAAAAACGTAAAAATAGACGAAAAAGTCTATACCATAAAAGTTCAGGTTGTAAAGGTGCAACAAGGCGTTAAAAGAAAGTTGTATACCATTATGGACGATACAGGACATAAATGTGAAGATATTATATTTATAAATAAATATAATAAAAAACCTTCAGACGATAAAACACCTCCAGGAAATGAAGAAGAAAAACCTACAAACTCAAAAATAAAAAGAGGAAGAATTTTTAAACCATTTCCAAATACTGCCATATACAAACCTGTAATGATGAGCTTTATTACAATGATTTTCTTTTTTATAATTTTACTAGTTATAAAAAGAAAAAAAGAACAAGAACAATTAGATTAACAAAAGGGAAGTTTTTTACTTCCCTTTTTTATATTACAAATAAATATAATAAAAGCCTTAAAACGATAAAACCACTTTAAATGAAACGAAAAAAACCACAAACTAAAAAATACGAAAAAAATTTTTTTATCTTTTTTAAATACTACCTATACAAACCAGTAATGACAAGCTTATTACAGATTTTCTTTTTTATAATTTTATTTGTTATAAAAAGAAAAAAAGAACAAGAACAATTAGATTAACAAAAGGAAAGTAAAAACTTTTCTTTTTTAATACTTGTTATATTAACTTAAATTTTAAAAACATCTAAATAAATTTTGTGATTTTAAAATTCTATTAATTCTGTAATTCTATTAATTTTGTTTTTACTTAAGTAACTTATATAATCTTTGTAACTTCCGTAACTTCTGTAACCTCCAAAACTTCCACAACTTCGAAACTCTCCACAACATTCGCAAACCTCCATAACATTCGCAAACCTCCACAACCCCCGCTTAACCATTTCGCGTTAAAACGGTGTTTAATTGTTTTGTGAAAACAAAATATTAAAAAATTATTTTTACATTTTATAATTTTACTTTTGTATTTTTTTATTTTAGGTTGTTTAGTATTTTGTTTTATTCTACTAGATAGTTTAATGATAGGGGCATATTCAAATAAAAAATAATTTTTTAAAGTGCATTGACAATTGTTTAAACACGTGTTATACTTATAACTGTTAGGGGGTTAATTATGAATTCTCGAGAAGTGATTAAGCTTTTAAAGAGCGATGGTTGGTTTCTTGTAAGAGTTGAGGGAAGTCATCATCATTTTAAGCACCCAACAAAAAAAGGTTTAGTAACTGTAGCACATCCTAATAAGGATATAGCTATAAAAACGCTAAACAGCATTAAAAAACAGGCGGGGCTAAAATTTTAGTCCTTGTCTGTTCTTTGGTAGGAGGTTGTTATGAAATATAATTTTTTTGGTATTGTTGAAAAATCAAAAAGTGGTTATTGTGTTTATTTTCCAGATGTTTTAGGTTGTACAAGTTCTGGAGAAACAATTGAAAATGCAATTAAAAATGCAGGTGAAGCTTTATCTTATCATTTAATGCTTATGGAAGATTACAAAGAAGATATGCCAAAAGCTTCTGATTTTTCAAAGATTTTAAAAGAGTGTGAAAATGAAGATTTCGTTAGCTTGTTTTTTGCTGATACTGATTTTATAAGAAAAAAAGAAAAAAATAAAATTGTAAATAAAACTGTAACTCTTCCAGAATATTTAGTTGATTTAGGAAAAATGAAAAAAATAAATTTTAGTAAGCTTTTGCAACAGGCTTTAAAGAAAGAATTAAATGTTTAAGCAATTATCAAAAATGATAGTTGCTTTTTTATTGATATTTTTATAAAAATATAAGGTTATTTATTCAGCTATAGAATAATTATCTAAAAGCTTTTAATTAAAAATGGGATAAGTTTATTTTTTTATTTTTTAAATTCTTTTTTATTAAATTTTGTTAATTTTGTTTTTACTTAAGTAACTTATATAATCTTTGTAACTTCCACAACACATCACACAACACATCACACAACGTGTAACATTTGCGTTAAAACGGTATTTAATTGTTTTGCGATAATGAAATATTAAAAATTATTTTAAAAGTTAAATTAACTTAACGGTTATTAAATGTATGATATTTATAAATAAATATTTAACTTGTATTTTAGCTTTTTTTGATTTTATGTTATAATTATATGTATGTAAGTTTAATTTGTTTAAAAGGTGATTTATTTGATTTAGGAGGTTTTATGTTTGAGCTTGTTTTAAATTCACTAGATGAAACGAGGGATTTTTCAAAAAGATTAGCAGATTGTTTTAAAAATGGTGATGTGTTTTCTTTTTGTGGCGATTTAGGTGCTGGAAAGACGACTATTACAAAGTTTATTGCTAAAAATTTAAACATTAAAGAAGATGTTACCTCTCCTACTTTTAATATTGTAAATGTTTATTATGGTAAGTTTGTTTTAAATCATATGGATTTATATAGGATAGAAAATCCTGATGAGCTTTATCAAATTGACTATGAAACGTACTTTTACCCTGATGGTGTAACGATTATTGAATGGGCGAAAAATGCAAAAGAGCTTCTTCCTTGTGATTTAATTGAGGTTTTTATCGTAAAGGTTGATGATAATAAAAGAAAGATTGTAATAAATGGTAATAATTTAAGAGAAAGAGAGATAATAAATAAATTAAAATGAAAATTTTAGCTATAGATACTTCAACTACACACAGTTCTTGCTCTGTTATGGAAGATGATTATGTTGTTGGTGATTTTAGTATAAGTCAAAGTATGAGTCATAATGAAATACTTATTAATATGATAGATGAAATGCTTTTAAAACTTAATATGAGTATAAATGATATTGATCTTTTTGTGGCAGTTACTGGCCCTGGTTCTTTTACAGGGATAAGGATAGGTGTTACGACGATAAAAGCACTTGCTTTTGCTACAAATAAGCCGATTGTTTCTGTTAACACCATAGAAGCTCTTTGTTTTGGGGTTTTTTCTTCTTTAAAAAAGGTTGGTATTGTTGATGCAAGATCTAGAAGGGTTTATTATGGAATTTATCAAGGTTATGAAAATAAAGAAATAAAAAAGCCATCTCTTTTTACGATTGATGAGCTTTTAGAGTATTTGAAAAATC
The DNA here is from genome assembly GCA_001552895.1 of Tissierellia bacterium KA00581. Lineage (GTDB taxonomy): Bacteria > Bacillota > Clostridia > Tissierellales > Peptoniphilaceae > Parvimonas. The sequence continues at coordinate 11,244 of KQ959656.1, read as the reverse complement.
AAAATGAACAGTTTGTATTAGTTGGGGATTGTTTAAATCTTTATAAAGATGAAATTTCTGTTTGTAAAAATTTAATACCTGCAAGTGCATCTTTTAATAGTTGTATTTCTAGAAATGCTCTTGTTATTGGAAAGAAAAAATTTAAATGTAATATGCTTGATGATTTCTTTACTTTAAGTCCTGTATATGTAAGACAATCTCAAGCACAAAGGGATTTTAATGAAAGAAATAAAAACTGTTAGATACGCTAAAGATACAGATTTATTAGATATTTTAAAGCTTGATAGAGAAAATTTTAAATCTTTTTATGATAAAGATTTTTATTTAAAAAAAATTTTAGATGAAAAAATTTTGATAATAGAGTTTAATAAAGAATTTGTAGGATTTATTTGTTTTGAATTTATTTTTGATCAAGCAGAAGTTTATAAATTTGTTATTAAAAAAGAGCATAGAAAAAAGAAATTGGGACTTTTACTTATGGAATATTTTATAAATGAAATGAAAGATAAAGGCGTTTTAAAAATATTTTTAGAAGTTCGAGTAGATAATAGCAGTGCTATTAGTTTTTATGAAAAATTTAATTTTAAAAAATTAAGAAAAATAAAAGATTACTATACTAATCCTAAAGTGGACGGGTATGCTATGTTAAAAGAGGTATAAAATGAAAGATATAAATGTCTTAGCAATTGAATCAAGTTGTGATGAAACAAGTTGTGCAATTGTTAAAAATGGTAGATGGGTTATTTCAAATATAATTTCTTCGCAAATTGATATTCACAAAAGATTTGGTGGCGTCGTTCCAGAGGTTGCAAGTAGAATGCACCTTGAAGCTATAAATAATATTGTAGATCAAGCGTTAAAAGAGGCAAAAATGAGTTTAGAAGATGTTGATGTTATTGCAGTAACAAAAGGCCCTGGCCTTGTTGGTGCACTTTTGGTTGGCATTTCAGAGGCAAAAGCTCTATCTTATGTTACAAAAAAGCCACTTGTAGGCGTAAATCATATGAAAGGACATATTTGTGCTGCGTTTATTACGCATAAAGATTTAAATCCACCATTTATATGCCTTTTGATTTCAGGAGGACATACATATTTAGTTGAAGTTAAAGATTTTAACGATATGAAAGTAATTGGAAAGACTATGGACGATGCTTGTGGCGAAGCGTACGACAAAGTTGCAAGGTCTTTGGGTATGCCTTACCCGGGAGGTCCATGCGTTGAAGAATGTGCAAAATCGGGAAATGAAAAAGCAATAGATTTTCCTCGTGTTATGCTTGAAAAAGACAGTTACGATTTTAGCTTTAGCGGTCTTAAAACCGCAGTTTTAAACTATTTAAATAGTAAAAAACAAAAAAATGAAGAAATTTCTAAAGAAGATGTATGTGCAAGCTTTCAAAAAGCCGTCTTTGATGTTTTAATTTATAAAACAAAAAGACTTATGCAAGAAAAAAATTTGGATAAATTAGTTGTTGCAGGTGGAGTTTCTGCAAACAATACCTTAAAAAAGGAAATAGAAAAAATGGCAAAAGAAAATAATTATAAAACATATTTTCCTAAAAAAATTCTTTGTACAGATAACGCAGCAATGATTGCATCAAGTGGGTATTTTGAATATTTAGACGGAACAAGAGATGATTTTTCTTTAAACGTCTTGCCAAATTTAGAATTATAAAAAATAAAAGTTTCAGATATAATATTTGAAACTTTTATTTTACAATTATTTAGCTAAAGTAAACTTATTAAATATATCTTATGTTGACATGGAGTTAAATTATGGTATAATTAAATTAACAATTAAAGAAATTATCAAAGAAAAAATTTAATTTCATGATTATTTACTTTAATTAAATTATCAAAATGGGAATAATCATATAATTAAATTAACAACTAAAGAAATTTAAAAAAATTTTATGTTTATTTAAGATTGTGCTATTACAATATTTTAATGCCGTTTTAACGCAGAGCGGATTAACGAAAACAATGAATAAAAATAAAAAATTAAGTAATATAAAAAGTATTAAAAATTAAAAAAATATGAAAATCTTAAAGGTAGAATTTATT
>KQ959656.1:0-9083 GCA_001552895.1 Tissierellia bacterium KA00581 | reverse complement strand
TTAAAGGTAGAATTTATTTTTTATTTTACCAAAAATAAAAACAGACGCTTAAAGCTAGAGGTGTCTTAGGGTAATTTTAAATAAAAAAGTTATTTAAAAATTTAAGAGAGAATCGTTAATACCTATCTCAATTTGCTAATAGCAAATTGTAAGAAGGTTTTAATGCCCTGTGGGTACAACTCCCTTCGCCCTTCCCCTCGATAATACTTTCCTTAAAAACTGTAATTTTTTGCATTTACACGTTCTTTAAAAATAATTTTTTATATGAAATATTGTAAATAAAACTATAATTAAATTAACCTTAAAGAAATTTTTAAAAAAAATTTAGATTAACTTATTTACCGAAAATGAATTATCAAGTTATATTTAATAATCTTTTATGGGGATGAATTGGCTTCGACGGGGACGTTAAAGTATCATAAGCAGGTTGTTGTATCCGATCAACATAAAAAGCGGTAAATTAAATATAAACGCAAACGAAGATAATTTTGCATTAGCTGCCTAATTTTAGGTTGAGCTTTTTGGAAAAATTCTTTTTTCCTGCGAAAAGTTTTTTTCTATCATTAAATTTGCAGGCAACTTTTATGAAAAATCTTGTAGTCATAAAAGTATTTACAAGATAGCTTTTTGTTTATTTTGTTAATTTATAAACTTTAGGCGAATTTTTAAAATTAACTGAACCTGGAGAAAGTGATATGGAGATTTTTTCGGACGTGGGTTCGACACCCACCATCTCCACCAACGCACACAAGAAATTGTGTGCTTTTTTATTATCATAAAATACAAAAGTATATTTTAAAGAAACTTTTTTAGATTATTTTTTATAAAAAACAAATAAATAGTATTATTAATTGACTTAAATGTGGTATAATGATATAATTATTTTAGAATTTCGCTTATTAGTAGAAAAATATAGTAATAAAATTACCATGTTAAAGGAGAATTTATGGAAAATAATTTTTTTAAATTTAATGATTCAATTAAAAAAGATGTAAATTTACAAAATGAGATAATAAAAAAATTTACTCCTCTTATAAAGTCCTCTATTAAAAAATATTTTAGAAATAATGACAGTTTTGAAGACGCTTTTCAAGATGGGATTTTAGAAATTTTAAAGCTTATAAAAATCTTTAATTCTAATACAAATATAAGCTTTGAATGTTTTTTGAAATATAGGTTGAAATTTTTTTATATGCAAAAATATTTTAAACAAAAAAATATTTTAGAAAAGACTTTTAGTAATACATATATTTTTAAAGATGAACAAGAACTTGATGTAATTGAGAATATTGTCGATGAAAATATAGATGTAGAAAAAGAAATTTTAGATTTAGAAATGAAAGAAGATGTTAAAAAGGCTATCTCTTTTCTTTCTAAAAGGCAAAAAGAAGTTATATATTTTAGATTTTTTAAAAATTTAAAATATAAAGAGATATCCAAAATAATGAATATAACAGAAGATACAGCAAAAGAGCATTATAAAATTGCAAAGAAAAGGATGAAAAAATATCTTTGTAAAGATTATAATTTATAATAAGGTTTAAAGATGTAAAAATTTTAAACATTATTTAATTTAAATTTTAATTGTGATATTATATAATTGATTGTTTATAAGGAGGTTATTATGAACGATATTAAAGATAAATTAAAAGGTGCATTATATGCTGCTGCTTTAGGCGATGCAATGGGTGCTACAACCGAGCTTATGAATGAAGATGAAATAAAAGAAAAATATGGCGTAGTAGATGATCTTATAGGAGGTGGATGGCTTTGTTTAAAAGCTGGTAAAGTAACCGATGATACGAAAATGTCTTTATGTATTATGCGTGTTTTAATGAAAATTGGTATAGAAAAACTAAAGAATATTGATTTAAATGTTTTTAAAAAAGAAGTTGCAGATGAGTTTTTAAACTGGTTTGATACAAATCCTAAAGATATAGGAAAACAATGTAAAAGTGCATTAAGTTTTTATAAAAGGACAAATAAATATATAGAAGTTGATGATAGTGCTTTAGGAAATGGAAGCCTTATGAGAGCTCTTCCTTGTGCTTTATTAAATACAGAAAATTCTTACGCTTTAAATGTAGCTCAAGGAGAAATAACTCATAATAATAAAGTTTGTAGCGATATTTTGATTAAATATACAGATATTATTAAAAATAATATTTTTTCTAAAGATACAAAATTAGAAAAAAGAAAACTTTTAAAACCTTCAGGATATATCGTAAACACTTTTAATAACGCTATTTATTTTGCTAGTAAAAAAACTTTTAGAGAATGTATTTTATCTTCTGTAAATCATGGAGGAGATGCAGATACTATTTCTTCAATAGCATCAAGCATTTGTGCAAGTAGAGTTGGATTTTCTGTTATCGATAAAAAATGGATTGATAAATTAGATGTAGATGTAAAAAAAGTTTTAGATAAATTTTTAGAATTTGTCTTAAAGACATATTGATATAGTTAAAATAAAAAGATTCACTAAAGTGAATCTTTTTATTTTATTATATTTCCTATTTTTTCTGCACATTGTACGATTGTTTCTTTATTGTTTTTTGTGTTTTTTAAAATTTCGTCAAAAATATTTACATTTTCTTTTAAAATCAAAATTACAGTTGAACCACCAAATTCAAAGTATCCTTTTTCTTGACCTCTTTTAAAGTTTTTAATATCTTTATTTTTTATTCTTCCTACAAAAAGAGCACCAACTTCAATTTGTATGATTCTTTGAAAATTTTCTGTTTCTAAAAGAGTTATTTCTCTTTGATTTTCTATAAAAACTTTATGATTTTTAAAGGCAATTGGTCTTACTGTATGTAAGCTTCCGTCTATTTTTTTTGAAAAAATAATTTTTCCATCGTCTATGAAATGAAATCTATGGTAATTATCCGGTGTTAGTCTAAAAATTAATATAGTAGCATTTTTAAATTCATTTTTTAAATCTTCATCTTGTAATAGAGAAAGTAAATCATATTGTAAATTTTTTATTTTAAAAATTGCATCTTCAGATATTTTATATACGCTAAGTTTTCCGTCGCATGGAGAACAAAAAGCTGTATTATCTTTTGGAAATTCTAAAAACTTATCAAGTTTTTTTCTTTTAAAAAAGTCGTTAAAAGATGTATATTTTCTATTTTCATAAATTTCAGTATCAATATTATTTTTATTTATAAATCTTGAAATAAAGATATTTGAAAATTTACTATCCATAAGTTTTCCAAAAAATTTTGATATTTTTTTGCTTATTAAAAATTTTAAAAATAATCTACCTATAACTGTTTTATACAAAAAATTTATGCTAAAATTGTCTTTTTCGTAAAGACTTATTGTTTTAAAAGGCTTTTTTTGCATTATATACTGCCTTTAGAAATTAAAAAATAAAGAATGAATAAAAGAGCTATTAAGCATACTATAATCATATTTTTAAGTTTTAATTTTGGTACTTTTATATTTACAACAAAAGCTATTGCTATAAGCAAAAGCATGGGCGTAAATATTTTACAAATAGCTACATCAAGATAAATACAAATTGAATAAACTACTGGAATGATAAGTGCTACGCTTGTAACCGGAAGTCCCTTATAAAAGTTTAACTCTTTGTGATTTTTTTCAAATTCATCTTTTATAACATTAAAATATGCAAGTCTAATTAGAGCTGCCAAAATGTAAATAGCTATAACTATAACGGTAAAAATAGTTTTTCCACAACTGTAATTTTCAGATTTTAAAAATATTACATAACCGATAACAGCAGGAAGTATTCCAAAAGATACAAGATCTGCTAATGAATCTATTTGAATGCCAAAGTTTTTTTCTACTTCAGTTCTTTTTGCTTTTCTTGCAACTGCACCGTCAAATAAATCGCAAATTCCAGAAAGCATAAGAAAAGCTATTGCAAGTTTGATATTTCCACTTATTACGGTTAAAATACCACTTACAGCAAAGATTAGTCCTAAGTATGTTAAAACGACCCAATAATTATAAAATCCTATGATTGGGGCTTTTTTCATAAATAACCTCCTAAAAAATAATTTTTATTAAATTAAAATATTTTTATTAAATATTCATACACTTAATTATATCACATTATTTACTAAAGGTAAATTAAAACAGTAATAGTGAAAAAATAAAAAACATATTAAAATTTAATTTAATGGTTATTTACAAAAACTTAATTTATCAAATATAAAACAGTTGTGTTGTTTTAAATTAAATTTTTTATTTTTTAAAGAATAAATTTTTATTTTCTAAATTTTTATAATTAATAAATATAACTTGTTTTAATTTTTGTGTTATAATATTTGTGAAAGTATTGGAGGAATGTATGGCTTTAAGATTTTGTCCACTTTTTAGTGGAAGTGATGGAAATTGTTGTTTTCTTGAAATAGATGATAAAAGATATTTGATAGACGCTGGATTTAGTGGCAAGAAGATTGAAAATAATTTAAAAAATTTAGGTGTTGATCCTTCAAGTATTGATTTAATTTTTTTAACTCATGAACATATTGATCATATAAGAGGGGCAGGAGTTCTTTCAAGGCGTTTTAATATAAAAATTTGTGCAAATATTGAAACTTTTACAGCTGGAAAAGAAAAACTTGGAAAGCTTAAAGATGAAAATATTGTTATGTTAGAGACAAATAAAAGGCATAAGTTTTCTAAATTTGATCTTGAAACGCTTGAGCTTTCTCATGATTGTAAAAGAGGGCTTGGGTTTGTTTTTGATACAGATTATGGAAAAGTTAGTGCTATTACAGATACTGGTATAGTTACAGATAGGATGATAGAGAAGATGTTTGATTCAAAAATTTTTTATTTTGAAGCAAATCACGATGTTGATATGCTTATAAAAGGCCCGTATGAATATTCTTTAAAGATGCGTATTCTAAGTGATGTGGGGCATATTTCAAATAAAGTTTCTGCTAAAACTTTATCTAAGGTTGTAACTGACAAATGTAAAAAAATATATTTAGGACATTTAAGTCAAACGAATAATAAAAAAGAAATAGCATATGATGAAGTTTCAAATGCTTTAGAGTTTGAAAGAGTTCTTAAATATGCTAATCTTGAAGTTGCAAATAGGTTTGAAAATAGTTCTTTAACGGAGATAAAGTGATGAATATAAAAATTTTATGTGTTGGAAATTTAAAAGAGAAATTTTTCAAAGAAGCTGTTTTTGAATATAAAAAAAGAATTGGTGCTTTTTCAAAAATTGAGATTGTAGAAATTTCTGAAGAAAAGATTTTAAATCAAACGCCAAGTTTTTTAGAAATAGAAAATATTTTAAACAAAGAGGCAAAAAGAATTTTAGATAAAATTTTAGATGATGAATATGTTATAACTCTTGAAATTTTAGGTAAAATGTTAGATAGTGAAGGCTTTTCAAAAATGTTAAAAGAAAAAATGGTAGATGGAAATTCAAAATTTACTTTTGTAATTGGATCAAGTTTTGGTCTTTGTGAAACGGTAAAGAAAAGAGCAAATTTTAAGCTTTCATTTTCTAAATTTACCATGCCTCATCAGCTTTTTAGAGTTGTACTTTTAGAGCAAATTTATAGAGCTTTTAAGATTATGAACAACCAAATTTATCATAAATAGGAGAAATATGAAAGAAAATAGTGAAATAAAACAAATAATGGAAAACGAAACGAATAATTTACAAGCTACATGTCCTGTATTATTTCCTGAAAGTGAAAGAAGAAGTCTTTTAGAAATTGAAAGATCTCTTATAAAAAGATATAGAAAAAATATTTGGGCAAAGTTTATAAAGGCAATTAAAGAATATAACTTGATAAATGATGGCGATAGAATTGCTGTTGCAATTTCTGGTGGAAAAGATAGTCTTTTAATGGCAAAACTTTTTCAAGAGCTTAAAAGAAATGGAAAAGATAACTTTGAGCTTGAATTTATTGCAATGGATCCGGGCTATCATCCTTCTATAAGAGAGCTTCTTTTAGAAAATGCAAAATATTTAAATATACCACTTAATTACTACAAGGCAGATATTTTTTCAGTTGCAGATAAAATTGCAAAAGATTATCCGTGTTATATGTGTGCTAGAATGAGAAGAGGTTCTTTATATGCAAAAGCAAAAGAGTTATCTTGTAATAAACTTGCTCTTGGGCATCATTTTAACGATGTTATTGAAACTACGATGTTAAATATTTTATGTGCTGGAAATTTTAAAACTATGCCACCAAAACTTAAAGCAAAAAATTTTGAAAACATGGAAATAATAAGACCTCTTTATTTGATAGAGGAAGAATACATAATAAGGTGGATGAAATCAACAGGACTTATGCCTCTTAATTGTGCTTGTATGGTTGCAGCTAAGAAGATAGGTAATAAAAGGTATAAAATAAAAGATTTAATCGAAAATTTAAAAAAAGATTTTCAAAATGTTGATAGCTGTATCTTTAAAGCAGCAGAAAATGTAAATATAAATCTTTTATTGGGTTATGAAATAAATTCACATAAAGTTAAGTTTAATGAAAAATATGAAAAAAACAATCCTTTTTATGAATAATAGGAGATATTATGTATAAATTTTTAATTTTTGATTTAGATGATACTCTTTTAGATTTCAAATCGGCTGAAAAAAATGCTATAAGAGATTTTTTTACATATCTAAAAGTTTCTGATATACAAAAGTATTATAAAGCGTATGTTAGGATAAATACAGATATGTGGAGACAGTTAGAGCGTGAAGAAATTACAAGAGAGTATTTAGTAAATACGAGATTTCAAAAAACATTTAAAGAATTTGGAAAAATTGTTGACGGAAAAGAATATGCAAAAGAATATAGAAAGTTTATAGGTAAATATGGGATAATTCTAGATGGAGCAGATAAATTTTTAGAAAAGATAAGTAAAGATTTTGAAATTTACATTGCAACAAATGGACTTTTTGAAATTCAAAAAAACAGACTTAAAAATTCTTCTATTTCAAAATATTTTAAAGATGTTTTTATTTCTGAAAAAATCGGCTATTTAAAACCAAAAAGAGAATTTTTTGAATATATAGAAAAAAATATTGATGGTTTTGAAAAGAAAAAAGCTCTTATGATAGGAGATAATATTTTGGCAGATATCTACGGAGCTAAAAATTTTGGAATTGATACAGTTTGGTTTAACTATAAAAATTCAATTGACTATGACAATGTAAAGCCAACATTTGAAGTTAAAAGTTATAAAGAACTTTTAGATATTTTGTATAAAAAAAGTTAGGAGGTATTTTTTGAAAAAATTTTTTAATTTTATTTTTAGTAGAATTTTTTTCATTTCTCTTATGCTTGTTTTTCAGCTTACATTACTTATTTTGTTTTTAATTTACTTTAATAAGTATTTTATTTATTTATACGGAATAAATTTAATTGTAGCTATTGTTTTTACTTCGATTGTTGTAAATGATGATATAAATCCAGCTTTTAAGATAACATGGATATTAATCATCATCACAATACCGATACTTGGAGGGTTTGTTTATCTTCTTTTTGGTGAAAAACGACTTTTAAAATCTTTAAGAAAAAAGCTTCGTAATTTTTCATATAAATTTCAAAATTCTATGGATTTTACAAAAAATTACGATATTGAAGATCTTAATATTTCAGATATGAATGTATATAGACAAGCAAAATATATAAATGAAGAAACTAAAAGTCCAATATTTTTTAATACACAGACAAAATATTTTGAATCAGGAGAAGATTCTTTTAAAGAATATATAGATGATCTTAACAATGCGAAAAAATTTATTTTTATGGAATATTTTATTATATCTGAAGGATTTTTCTTAGATTCTATTGTTAGCATCTTAAAGGATAAAGTAAAAGAAGGGGTAGATGTAAGAATAACTATTGACGATATAGGAAGTATATTTACTCTTTCAAATAAAAAAATTGACGAAATGAGAAGTTTTGGAATAAAAGTTATTGAATTTAACCAAATTCATGGAATGATTTTACCAAAACATAACAACAGAACGCACAGAAAAATGACCATAATAGATGCAGATATTGTATATACAGGTGGAATTAATATAGCTGATGAATATATAAATCTTACAAGTAAATATGGATATTGGAAAGATTCTGTAATAAAATTAAAAGGTTCTGCGACTTTTTCATTTTTAAATATGTTTATTTCTGTTTGGGACTACTCAACAGGAGATACTACCGATATAAATACTCTTATAGAAAATAATAAAGAATTTAAAAAGGTAGATACAACTCTTGGGCTTGTGCTTCCATTTTCAGAAACTCCTTTAGTAGACTCTACTGGAGAAAATATGTATCTTAATATGATAAGACGGGCAAATAGATATATTTACATTACAACTCCATATCTTATCTTAACTTGGGAGATGGAAAATGCTTTAATTTCCGCTGCAAAAACAGGGGTAGATGTAAGAATAATAACTCCTCATATACCCGATAAAAAATATGTTCATATATTGTCGCGTTCGTATTACAAACGACTTGTAAAATCAGGCGTTAAAATATATGAATTTAAAAACGGATTTATTCATTCAAAAAATTTAGTCTGTGATGATCAATTTTCTGTTGTTGGAAGTATAAATTTGGATTATAGAAGTTTGTATTTACATTTTGAATGTGCAGTTTGGATGTATAAAGTTCCGATAATTAAAGATATAAAAGAAGATTTTTTTAAAACTTTAGAAAATTCAATAGAAATAGATAAAGAATTTATAGATAGAGAAAATAAAATAGTAAGATTATTTCAATCAATATTAAAACTATTTGCACCTCTTATGTAAAAGTTATTATAATTAAATTTACTTTAAAGAAATTATCAAAAGGAGAATTTAATTTCACGCATTATTTACCTTAATTAAAGTTATCAAAGTGTAAATAATCGTATAATTAAATTAACAATTAAATAAATTGAAAAGTAAATTTAATTTCACGTATTGTTTTCCAAAATTAAGTTATCAAAACGGAAACAATCGTATAAAAATATATAAAAGCAATTGTCTTAGCCACAATTGCTTTTTGTTTGTAAAAAGGATATAAAAAATATTAAAATTTTTAAAATTTAATTTCACGGTTGTTTACCATAATTTA
>KQ959655.1 GCA_001552895.1 Tissierellia bacterium KA00581 | reverse complement strand
CACTTGCACTTGCACTTGCATTTAATGAAACCATGCTTATAAACATGGTCACCGCCAGTAATAGGCTCATCCATTTTTTTATTATTCTTCCTGTCATATTTATTCTCCTTGTATTTTCAAATATCTCTTTTATTCCTCGGTTATAACATTTATATATACAGTCTTATACAGTTAACAATATATGTTAATGGCAACTATATCATACCTTTTTTGACACATAAGATGTTCTTATAAATTTCAAATCTTTTAAAAGTCTCTTTTTTTATTATCTTTCATATATCCTTTTTCTTTTATCCAATTAGAAAAAGTAGTGTGACTTGCATTAAGTTGCTTTGCTCCATTTCTTAAACTAATTTTATTATTACGCCACCGCTTTGCTACATCATCAAATTCTTTCGGAATTTCTTTTTTGCTTCTTCCAAATTTAATACCTTTTTTCTTTGCTTCTCTTATTCCTTCCATCTGTCTCTGCTTAATGTTTTCTCTTTCTATTTGAGTCACGTAGGATAATATTTGTAAAACAATATCAGCAATAAACTTACCTGTTACACCATTTACATGTTTTCTCGTATAATAAACAATGCTAGTTACTTAAAACAAGCGTGCTTACTTATTGTTTTCTTCCGTCATTTTCTTCTTAAGAAGAATTGCAAGTCCGGCAATCGAGAAACCAAGTGCTACAAGCAAGCCTGCAAACGACGCCGATTCACCCGTCTTAGGAATCATGCCAATACGCTTTTCAAGCTGCGGCTTAGGAGCTGGCGTCGGTGTTGGAGTTGGAGCCGGTGTCGGTGTTGGAGTTGGTGTTGAAGCCGGTGTCGGTGTTGGAGCCGGTGTCGGTGTTGGAGTTGGTGTTGGAGCCGGTGTCGGTGCAGAATCTTTCGTGTAAATGGCATACACAGTCATATCACCATTAACTACGCTTTCTCCCGTAAACGTCTCACCCTTACCATTTTCCTTCGTATTCCACTCCTTGAAGGTATAACCGTCCTTCATTGGATTCTTCGGCATGGACTCATTAGTCAACGCATCAGTATTAATAGCCTTACCAGTTTCCACTTTCACTTTTGCATGAGTCTTATTGCCATCCTTGAAAGTAACTGTTCTTTGAATCCGCTTCCACTGAGCGACGTATGTTACATCACGAGTT
>KQ959654.1 GCA_001552895.1 Tissierellia bacterium KA00581 | reverse complement strand
AAAAGCTAAATAGATATAAAATATTAAATAAAAAATATTGTAAACAATACGTGAAATTAAATCTTGTTTTGATTATTTTTTATTGAAGATTTAATTATACTATTATTTACAATATGATAGAAATAAAAAAAGATAAAAGAGATTTAATTCTTTTATCTTTTTAAAAGTTTTTTTGTTGTAAATTGTATAAATACAATTAAAAACAATGTTATAATTCCTGTTAAGACCATCGTTCCTCCGGGTTTTAAGCCTTTATAAAATGAAAATACTATTCCAAATATTGTAAAAAATGAACCGAATATTATCGAAAAAATTATAGTTTTAAAATACGAGCTAGAAACTCTTAAAGCACAGGCAACTGGAACTACCATAAGTGAAGATACCATAAGTACTCCAACGGTTCTTGAAGCTATCGATATGGTAAGAGAAATCAAAAATGTAAATATTATATTTATACTTTGCACTTTTATTCCTGCAAGTCTTGCTCCTACTTCATCAAATGAAACATATAAAAGAGCTTTATAAAGCATTATAAATAAAATTAAAACAATAAAAAACACAATAGTTATCAAAGTAACTTCTAAATCACTTATAGCAACAATACTTCCAAATAAAAAACTATTAAAATTTGCAGATCCTTTTACAAAATCAGAAAGGACACCAGCAAGACCTATTCCAAGGCTCATTATTATCGCTGTTGATATATCTGAGTTTTTAGGAAAATATCTTCTTATTATTTCTATGGTAAAACTTGCTATTGCACAAGATACAATAGCTGTTATTATAGGATTTATTCTAAATATAAGTCCTATTGTAACTCCAGCAAGAGAAACGTGAGAAAGTGCATCTCCTATCATTGAATTTCTTTTATTTACCATTACAACCCCAATACAGGGAATTATTATAGAGAGCATAATTCCAACAAGAAAAGCTCTTCTCATAAATTCAAGTTCAAACATTATAACTGCCTCATTTTCTTATCTTTAATTTCAAAAATCTTTGTTATATTTTTTTTCATAATTTCAAGTTCATGTGTTACTAAAATTATTGTAATTGAATGAATTTTATTTAGATGAGTTAAAATTTTAAAAAGAGTTTCTTTACTTTCTTTATCTATTCCTGTAGTAGGTTCATCAAAAATTAAAATCTTTGGTTCATTTATCAACGCTTTTGCAATCATCACTCTTTGCTTTTGACCGCCACTTAACTTATTTACAGGACAATTTGCAAAATCTAGCATATTAACCTGCGACAAGGCACGTTTTGCAATTTCAATATGTGTCTTTTTTGAAAATTTAAAAAGTCCCATCTTTTTATAAAGATTAAGAGTTACAATTTCAAGTGCAGTTATAGGAAAAGTTGGAATGCTCCCTTCAGTAATTTGTGGAACATATCCTATCTTATCCCAATTTTTAAAATTCTTTATGTCTATATTATCTATTTCTATCTTTCCTTTTGTAAAAGTTAACTCTCTTAAAATAAGTTTTAAGAACGTACTTTTACCACTACCATTAGCTCCGATAATAGCTATAAAATCTTTTTTATAAATATCACAACAAAGATTTTCTAAAATATTAACATTTCCATTATAGGAAAAAGATAAATCTTTTATTGAAATAACTTTATCCAAATTTTTTCTCCTTTATAAATAACAATTATAGTTAAAAATCACTTTTATAAGATAAAAAATATAAATATTTATCTTTATGTGATATTATATACTTTATTAAACTTTACCATTTTTAAATAATTTTAATTAGTATATCATTTATTTAAAATAAAATCAAGTAGATAGTATTGGTTTTTATTATATAAACAAACGTTTCTAAGTGCTTATTTTATTTTAAATATCTTAGTAGAATTTAATTTATACACTTAAATTTAAAGGATACTTTAACAGATGGGTTATTATTTTCTATAATGAAAGTTGCTCCGTGTAAATTTGCTATTTGTTTAGAAATAAAAATACCTAAACCGTGTTTTGTAATATTGGTTAAATCTTCTTTATTAATTCTATTTATAATATTTTCATCTATTCCCATGCCTTCATCTAATATAGTAATGATTAAACTGTTTTTAAAATCTGAAATTGTAACTTTGATTTTTCCATTTGTGTAAGTAAGTGAGTTTTTTAAAATATTTTCAAGCATTCTATAAAATAAATTTTCATCCATTTTAATCTTTATATTTTGATTTTTTATATTATTTTCAAAAATAATTTCTCTATTCGGATTTTCATTTAGTTTATCTACTATAAGTTTTCTAATCACTTTTACCGGGCTTTTTTCTATAAAAGTTTCTTTATCTATATTAGCAAGCGACATGGTTAGATTTAACCCCTCTAGTATGTTTGAAATTTTTAAAACTTGTTGTTGTATATATTTAGTATCAATATTTTCTTTATTTGCTGTATTTATCTTCCATGAAATTTTTGAAAGTGGAGTTCTTACATCATGGCTTACTCCTCTAATCCATTTAACTTGTGATTGTTTTAATTTATTGTATTTTTCATTTGCCTTATTTATGCTAAAAGCAAGTTCTTTTAATTCTCCATGTTCATCTAATTTTTCATAGTCATCTTCATAGAGATTATTTATTGCTTTTTGAAATGGTAATATATTTTTAAAGATGTCTTTAATATCCATTCTATAAATTATATAGACAAATAGCAAAAATAAAATTAAAAATATTAAAATTAATTCTAAATTAAAAATAAACTTGTTGTAACTGTAATAATTAAACGGAAGTTTATCTAAAGAATTTTTAGGATAAGCAAATAAAATTAAGCCATCTTGTATAATATATGTAAATACAGGATAGTCGGCTAAATAAAATCTAGTAAATCTTGCAACATCTGTAATTTCAAATTTATCTTTAACTTCTTTTGGCTTATTAAAACTTTCTATAACTTTTCCAGTTTTATCAAGTCTTATCGACCAAATATCTTTTTGTTTTAAAAATTCTTTATTCTTTTCGTTTAGATAGCTACTACTTTTATTGCTTTGCACATAAGAATAGACATCATTAGGGTTTGGATATTCGTTATTTAATCTATAGTTTATATACAAAAAAGTAATAATAGACAGTATGAGAAAAAACATTAAAAATAATATTCTAATGACAATTTTTTTAAATCTTTTTAAAATATAGTTAATCATTTTTATTTCCTTTAACAAGCTTATAACCAAGACCTTTTATGGTAATTAAGATTTTAGGCTCTCTTGGATTATCTTCAAGCTTTTCTCGTAGTCTGTATATATGTGTTATTAAAGTACTTTCATAACTGTAAGAATCTTGCCAAATATTTTCTAAAATTTTATCAATTGAAACAATCATATTTATATTTTCAGATAAGTAATCTAAAATTTTAAATTGTTTAGCTGTTAATACTATTTCTTTACCATTTTTTTCAAGTACTGCTTTTGATTTATCGAAAATTACATTTCCTAAATTTATCTTTTCTTTATTTTTGTTTTTTATGCTTCTTCTTAAAACCGCATCGATTCTCCAAAGAAGTTCATCAGGTAAAAAAGGCTTTACTATATAGTCATCTATCTTATTTTCAAAGCCTTCTCTTCTATCATCTATTCCATCAAGTGCCGATAGAATTATAACGGCTATATCAGAGGTTAATCTAATTTCCTTTAATAAGTCAAATCCACTTCCATCTGGAAGCATTAAGTCTAAAACTATTAGATCAATTTTAAAATTTTCTAATTTGAATCTAGACTCTTTTAAATTTTTAGCAGTATAAACTTTTTTAAAGCCTTTATCTTTTAAAAAATTATATAAATTTTCTAATAAGTTTTTTTCATCATCTACTACTAATATACTAAAATCTTTTCTAAAATCCATTTAACCCTCCTCATTAGCATTATTATACCACAATTTTTTAATTTATTTGTCTTTGTTATGTAAAAGTTATCTTGTTTAAACTTTATTTTTATTCATACATGATATCATATTTTTAGGAGGAATGATTATGAAAAAAATATTAGAAATAAAAAACTTAAAAAAGTCATACAACGGTAAAAAAGTTTTAGATATTGACTATTTAGAAATCGAAGAAAGCTCTATTTATGGACTAATAGGTAAAAATGGAGCTGGAAAATCTACTATTATGAAAATTATACTTGGTCTTGTCAAAAAAGATGAAGGAACAATTAAAGCTTTTGGATATGAATTAAACTTAAAAAGCCAAAAAGATTTAAACAAAAATATTGGTGCCATAATTGAAAATCCATCATTTTATGATCACCTAACAGGATATGAAAATCTAGAAATAATATCAAGCCTAAAGGGAATAAAAAAAGATGAAATTTCAAAAACTTTAGAACTTGTCGGCCTTAAAAATGTAGGAAAAAAGAAAACAAGAGAATATTCACTCGGCATGAAGCAAAAACTTGCAATTGCCATGGCACTAATCGGTAAGCCGAAACTTTTAATTTTAGATGAACCTATAAACGGTCTTGACCCTCAATCAATAGAAGAGATGAGAAATTTATTTAAAAATATTATAAAAAATACTTCTACAAGCATCTTAATTTCTTCACACATTCTTGATGAAATAGAAAAAATCGCAACGCATATAGGAATACTTAAACATGGAAAATTAACCTACAACGGAAGCTTAGAAGAATATAGAAAACTTCATCCACCATTTATCTCTATTTCTACTTCAGATAACAAAAAAGCTATAGAACTTTTAGATCTTGATACAGACAAAATAAAGGGGAAAAAAATAATTTTAGGTAAATTATCTAACATAGATATAGCAGATATAGTAAACTTTTTACATGGAAAAGTATCTATTTATAGAATAGAGGAAGAAAAAGAAAGTCTAGAAAAACTATTTATCGAAGAAAGCAGGTCTTAATATGAAAAACTTAGAGAGAAAAAAATATAAAAGACTTAAAATAAACTTTTTGATAATAGTAGTATTTATATCTCAAATACTAATGGTAGTAGGTGTTAGTCATTCAAAATCTTTTTTAGAAAATAAATATCCACTTGCTTACATTTTAGATGCATATTTGTTTATATCTTTAATTATAAATCCAATATTGATATCCTCGCTTGTAAAAAAAGTAATTGAGATTGAAGAAAAAAATAAAATGTGGCAGATGCAAATAATTCTTGGAGAAAAAATCAATTCTATTATGATTAATAAATTTAAAACTTTATCTTTTAAGTTAGTTTTATTACAAATAATAGAAGCTATTGTCTTTATTAAACTAGCAATGAAGTCAGAAAATTTCATTATTAATAATGAAATGATTTTAAGATTTTTAATAGTAAATATATCAGCTCTTATCATAAATTTATTTTTCTTAAGCTTTTTTATGATAATAGAAATAAAAACAAAAAAAGTCTACGCCCTATCGTTTATTGCTATAATAGGAGGACTAACTGGAATAATTACTATGCTAACATCTAAAACTTTATCTTTTTTAAATCCATTTGCACTTATGTCAAGTTTACTTAGTATCTCTTATGTTAAAAAGGAAAATGCATTTATAGAAGTATTAAATCCTATAAATCTATATGCATTAATTATTTCTTCTATACTTTTAATACTAAGTATTATCTATTTAAAAAAAATGAAATCTTATAACTTATCAAAAGACTAGGAGAAAAAAATGTTAAAATTAGAATTAAAAAAAATAAAATTTATAAATATTTTACTAATAAGCCTTATAATACCACTATTAGCAAATACATTTGGTCTTATAAACTACATGGCAAACAAGGAAACATTAACTAACAAATGGCAAAGTCTATGGACTCAAGTAAGTTTGTTTTACTTTTGTTTTTTCTACATCCCATTAATTGCAATTGTAATAGCAACTCTTTGGTCTGTGGAACACAAGACTTTACTTAAACTCATTAGGTTAAGTCCAAAGAAAAATATCTCATTTATAATAGCTAAATTAATTTTAGCTTTTATAATAATAAGCATTTGTCAAATATATTTTTTAACATTGTTTTATTTGTCAGGAAAATTTATAGGAAATTTTCCAACTATAAACTTTAATATTTACTTTTACTATATAATCATTAGCATATTTTTATCAATTCCTATTATAGCACTCTTTGGAGCTATTGCTATAAAGATAAAATCATTTGGAATAACAGTACTTTTATCTAGTATCTTTACAATATTAGGATTTATAACTGCATATAAACAACTAAAAATAATAGGCCTAAGCTTTTTAGCAATCGAATCTAACAACTTAAGATTTATAAAAACAAAAGATTTAAAATTACTATCTCTTTTTGCAATAGTAGAATTAATAACATTTTTATACATTTCTAACAACTTTTTAAAATATGAAAATAAATAATTTTTTAAAAAATTTTTAAAAAAGTAATATAGCAAATACTAAAAATACTATATAAAATAAATCCTTTAAATAAAAAATAACTTTATTACAAATTGCAAGAATAAGTTAGCCAATTGAAAAAATTTCAAAAGGTGTTTTATAGTTAAATAGTTTTTTAGGATAATTATTTATCCAATTTTCAATAAATGCTACTCTTTTCTGAGTAGTATTTTTTGTTCCTTTTGGTAAAAATCTTCTTATGAGTCTGTTGTGATTTTCATTACTTCCTCTTTCATAACTACTATATGGATGAGCATAATATATTTTTTCATAGTCAAATACTTCATATAATCTTTTAAACTCTAAGCCGTTATTCTCTGTTATACTTTTTATTTCATATTCTTTTAATACTTCTTTTAATGCCTTATTTACTGATTTAGCTGTCTTATCTTTAATTAATCTTATTATTTCATATCTTTTTCCTATCTGTTAATGTTAATAGCAATTGTCCCTTTTCTTTTCTTAATATTACTGTATCTATTTCATAATGTCCAATCTTCTCTATTATTTATCTCTTTTGGTCTTTCTTCTATTGATTTTCCTAATATTCTTACTTTTTTTTCTTCTACTTTATCTTTTTTTTCTTTTCCTTGCATAATTTAATATACTTCGTTTTAATCCGAAAAATCCCTTGTTTATCCAATAATATATCGTTGATGTTGATATTTTTCCATCTATTTTTGTTTTTGAAATCATCTAAGGAGCATGTTTATATTTTAAATAGTGTATTACTTTATCTCTTATTACATAATCAACTTTTAATTTTCTTTTACATTTTCTTTTGTTCTTATCATAAATTATTTGAGCAAAGTCTGCTTTATATACTTTCTTAAATTTGCCATAAGATGTTCTTTGAATTACTAATCCTCTTTTTATTTCATTATTTATTGTTTGATGATTTTTAACAAGTATCTTGCTATTTCTCTATTGCTTTTTCTTTCTTATTCCATTTTTCTATTAATTTTCTTAAATCTATTGTTAAGTTTATGTTTTATGTTACAATTATGCGTTTCTCTAAGGTTTTTTCTTTAGTTTTTGGATTAACTATATTTTACCTCTTTGAGATGTTTTTTTCTATTTTTTCGTTTTGTAGCTAACTTAATTTTACAATATACGAAAATAAATAGCATTTTTAAAAATCAAATAAATACTTATAATAAAAAAGAGATTATATATTATAATCTCTTTTTGGCGTACCATAGAGGATTCGAACCCCCGGCCTTTTGGTCCGTAGCCAAACGCTCTATCCAGCTGAGCTAATGGTACAAATATATTATATTTTTATTTAAAGATGGTTTTAATTTTACAACATAAATACATCTTTATAAAGTTAAAAAAATATTTTAAATATCTTCTAAGCAAAATTTTTAATAAAAATTTATACAAATAAAATATACTCCATATATAAAAGAAACTTAAGAAAAATATTCTTAAGTTTTGGAGCGGAAGACGAGATTCGAACTCGCGACCCTCGCCTTGGCAAGGCGATGCTCTACCACTGAGCCACTCCCGCAAATATTAAATTAAAATGGAGCTGGTGGGAGGACTTGAACCCCTAACCTACTGATTACAAGTCAGTTGCTCTACCAATTGAGCTACACCAGCAGATTATAACAAAAAAATAATTAAATACTTGGTGGGCACAATAGGGCTCGAACCTATGACCCCCTGCTTGTAAGGCAGATGCTCTCCCAACTGAGCTATGCGCCCAAAATCATACTATTTTAAAACAATTTACTATTTTATTATATTTTGTGTTTGCTTCGCAAACATGCTCTCCCTGCGTGATTTTCTTACCAATCCGTTCTTCGAACGTCTTGGGAAAATCTGCATAAATTTTGCCTTGCCATTTTATTTCATAAAATGGGTCAAAATGTTAAACTGAGCTATGCACCCAAAATCATACTATTTTAAACAATTTACTTTAATAACGTTTTATTATTTATAAAAAAATGGTAGCGGAGGACGGAGTCGAACCGCCGACACTGCGGGTATGAACCGCATGCTCTAGCCAACTGAGCTACTCCGCCACATGGTGACCCTACCGGGATTCGAACCCGGGTTACCGCCGTGAAAGGGCGATGTCTTAACCGCTTGACCATAGGGCCATGTAATAAAGTATTCAAATATTTCTTAAATTTTTTTTATTTTTTATCTTATATAGCGGTTAAACCGCTTTTCGAACCTAACTTAACGACTAGCTTTTGCTAGGAGTTTTAGTAGGTTCAATGTAAGAATTTCCAAAGGCGAATCCTTTCGGCTTGGCTTGAAACTCACTACTTAACATAGAGCCATGTAATAAAGTATTCAAACATTTCTTAAATTTTTTATTTTTACAAAAATAAAAAAAGTAAACCCATAAAATGATTACTTAAAATTTAATGTAAAATAATCTTTTGAAATTTAAACGTCCAACTAATTTAAAAACAAAATATATGATAAAAAAATTCCCACAACAAAATTGGTTGCGGGAGCAGGATTTGAACCTACGACCTTCGGGTTATGAGCCCGACGAGCTACCAGACTGCTCCATCCCGCGATAAAATATAAAATTGGTGCCGAGGACCGGAATCGAACCGGTACGATGAGTTAACATCGCAGGATTTTAAGTCCTGTGCGTCTGCCAGTTCCGCCACCCCGGCACATTGGCTCCCAGAGTGGGATTCGAACCCACAACCTACCGGTTAACAGCCGGGTGCTCCACCGTTGAGCTATCTAGGAGTTTGGCAAGTATCTACTCTTCCAGTACGAAATG
>KQ959653.1:3342-20977 GCA_001552895.1 Tissierellia bacterium KA00581 | reverse complement strand
AGAAATTAACAGGCGAAGGAATAGATTCAAACGGGAAACATCAATTTAAAAACGGAAAATACCTTCAAGGTTATAAAAATAATGTATTTTATCAAGACGGAAACCCATGTAATTGGTGGGCAGATGATGGATATGCATGGTACTTTTTTAAAGGTGGGAAAAAGCTAACAGGAGAAGCAGTAGATGGAAATGGAAAAAGATACTTTGTAAATGGAAAATATGCAAATGGAGTATATAAAGGAAATTTATACAAAGATGGCGTTGATGCAAGTTGTAACAGTTATGTAAATGGAATTTTCTACGATGAAAATAAAAAACCTGCTAACTGGTGGTATGACGACGGAGAAGCTTGGTACTTTTTTAAAGACGGAAAGAAACTAACAGGTGAAGGAACAGATGCAAATGGAAAACATCAATTTAAAAACGGGAAATATCTAACAGGATATGCAAATAATTTATTCTACGAAGACGGAGATTTAGCAAATTGGTGGCATGATGACGGAAATGATTGGTACTATTTCAAAGACGGGAAGAAACTAACAGGCGAAGGAACAGATGCAAATGGAGATCACTACTTTGTAAATGGTAAATATGCAACTTCAAATTCAAAATATCATACTAGAAGATATGAACTTATGGTTGAAAATGGATTAACAGATAAAGAAGCAGAACTTGCAGAAAGAATAAATGAATATAGACGACAACTTGGTCTTAGAGAATTTAGTGTATCTAAATCTTTAACAAAAGTTGCAAGGACACATGTTATAGATTCAAATAAATATCATCCAGAAAAGCAATATGATTCTCGTGGTATAAAAGGTAATTTACATTCATGGTCTAACCATGGAAATTGGACACCAGTAGTTTATACTCCAGATCATAAATATGCAAAATATATGTGGAGTAAACCTGCTGAAATTAGTGAATATAAAGATGATGGATTTGAAATAGCATATATTAATACCTATAATCTAACTGCTAAAAGCGCTTTAGATGGCTGGAAAGGCTCTAAATTACATAATGATGTAATAATAGGAACAGGCTTTTGGTCAAACTTAAAAGTAATGGGAGTTGGAATTGACGGAGATTATTCTTTTGTTTGGTTTGGAGTATCTGAAAATGATCCTGCAGGATTTTATTGGAAAAATAAATAAAAAATTAATATTAAAATAAAGATAAAAACTTTTAATACACCTAAGATTTTTAGATAGAAGATTTTAGGTGTATTTTTATTTTTAAAAATAGTTTAAAAATATATTTTTTATATTAAAATTTTTAATGATAGGTTTTAAATCGAATTAAAAATCATAAATATACAAACGATTACATTTTATATATTAATTTTAAATATAATATTAATAACAAAATATTATTTAATATCTTTTTTAATCTTTAAAATTCAATGATTTTTAAAAAAATTAATATAAATAAATATATATATTTACATTTTTTTATATTTTTTATTTTTATGATATAATTATATCAACTTTACTTTTGTTACGATGATATTGTTATGTAATAATTTTAAAGAGAATAGAGATATTTACGGAGGTATTAAAATGAGTGAATTTTTTAATCAAGCAACAGAGTTTGCTAAAGAATATATCTTGCCTTATGCAAAAGATATTGACGAAAAAATGAGATTTCCAGAAGAATCTTTTAAAAAAATGGGTGAAAAAGGCTATTTTAAATTAATGGTTCCTAAAGAACTTGGTGGTCTTGGTAAAGGAATGGCTGAACATTCTTATGCTTGTAGAGCTTTTGCTAAAGCAAGTGCAAGTTGTGGACTTTGTTATATGATGCATAATGTATGTTTAAGTATTGTTTTAAAATATGGTAGTGAAGAATTAAAGAAAAAAATTGTTACAGATGTTGTAGAAAATAATAAATTTTTAGGCTTTG
This sequence comes from Tissierellia bacterium KA00581, assembly GCA_001552895.1. GTDB lineage: Bacteria > Bacillota > Clostridia > Tissierellales > Peptoniphilaceae > Parvimonas. The sequence goes on along the minus strand of KQ959653.1, from coordinate 19,075 downwards.
CTTATTCAGAATTTGGTTCTGGAACAAATTTTTATCTTCCAGATATTAAAGCAGAATTTACTAAAGATGAAGTAATTTTAAACGGAAGTAAAAGCATGGTTACATCAGCTACATACGCTTCATACTATCTTTTATTATCTTCTTCTGAAATAGGAGAAGGAATTGATAACTGGATTGTACCAATTGAAACTAAAGGAGTAGAATTTAAAACAGGTAACTGGAACGGATTAGGTATGAGAGGAAATGTCTCATGTCCTATGGAATTTACAAATGTTCATTTATCTAAAAAATACAGAATTGGTAAAGCTGGAGATGCTATGAGACATATTTTTGAAGTTATTGCACCATTTTTTATTACAGGTTTAGCTTCTGTTTATACAGGAGTTTGTGAAGCTGTTTTAGAAGAAGCATTACATCATGCAACTAGTAGAAAACATACATTTGGTCCAATGCTTGCAGAATATGAAACAGTACAAACTCATATTTCAAGAATTTATTCTTTAACTAATGCTGCTATTCTTGGAACTAATGAAGCTGCAAGAGCTGTCGATGCTGGTGAAAAAGATGCAATCGCTAAGGTAATTTCTGCAAGAATTTTTGCATCAGAAGCTGCTATTGAAACTGCAAGGCATGGCATGAGAATAGGCGGAGGAAAAGCTTACAATAAAATGGGAATAATGGAAAGACTTTTAAGAGATGCTTATGCCGGACAAATTATGGCACCAAGTGTAGATGTTTTGATTCTTTGGTTAGGAAGAGCTTTAACAGGACTTCCATTAATTTAGTTATTAATTGGGGGAAAATATCTTCCAATTTTTATACACAAGTAAATATAAGGAGGAAAATTATATGGAAAAGTTAAAAGTAGGAGCAGTAATTTATGCTCCAAGAGTTACAGTTATATGGAAAATTATAAAAGATTTTTTTGAAGATGAAAATTTTTCTATAGAACCAGTTTATTTTAAGGACTATAGATCACAAGTTGATGCACTTGTTAATGGAGAAATTGATGTTGCATGGAATTCGCCTCTTGCATGGTTAGATGCTAATATACGCACACAAGGCAAATCTTTAAACGGTTCAATGAGAGATACAGATAGAGATAGACAAACATATTTAGTTGTAAGAAAAGATAAAAATATAAATTCAATTTTAGATTTAAAATCAAAGACAATTGGCTTTGGTGCAATAGACTCACCACAAGCAAGACTTATACCTATTTTTAATTTACATCAAAATGGACTTGAATATAAAAAAGATTATATTGAAAAAAGATTCGATGTAGGAGTAGGGCTTCATGGGGATCATATAGGAGGAGAACTTGATAGTGCAAAGGCTATGTTAAATGGAGAAGTTGATGCAACTTTTATGCTTGATTTAAATTATAAAGCTTGGGTTGAAGATGGCAGTATTGATGAAAATGTAGTTAAGATTTTATATAAAACACCTAATTTTGATCATTGTATTTTTTCTTCAAGAGTTGGAATTGAAAAGGAAGTTTTTGAAAAATTTATAGAAATTTTACACAAAATGGACTACAATAATCCTAAACATAAAGAAATGATGGATATGGAAGGGTTAAAAAAATGGGTAAAAGGTAGAACTTCTGGATTTGAACAAATTACTAAAGCTAATGAATATATAGACTTTTTTAAAAATGTATATAAATAAGGTTAATGTTTATGAAAGATAAATTTAAACCATTTACAACTTCGTTAATAGGAAGCTTTCCAAGAAGTAAAGAGCTTTTAAGTTTAAAAAGAAAACTAAAATTAGATAAAAAATTTAAAAAAGAATATGATAATCTTTTAGAAGAAGAAACAAAAAAAGTTGTAAAACTTCAAGAAAAATATTCTATTGATATAATTACAAATGGAGAACTTACAAGGGACAATTATGTATCTTTTATTTCAGATAGACTTAAAGGCGTTGTTATGATGAATATGTCAGATATGCTAGATTATATAGAAGATAAAAAAGCTTTTGAAAAAATTTTACAAACTCTAGATGTTCCATCAGTTAGCATAAAAAACGCCATTTGTAATGGTAAATTAGAGTATGACAAAAAGTTAGTTGCAGATGAAATAAAAGAATTAAAAACACTTACATCTAGTAAAGTTAAAGCAACATTACCAGGGCCTTATCTTATGACAAGGTCTATGTGGCTAGCTTCTTTAAGTAAAAATTTTTATGGTAGTAAAGAGAATTTAGGAAAAGATGTAATAAAGATTTTAAAAAAAGAAGTTGATAATTTAGTTAAAGAGGGTGTTGATATAATTCAATTTGACGAACCCGTTTTAACAGAAGTAGTTTTTTCTACAGGGCAAACACGTTCGTTTATGTGTGCTGCACTTTCTGAAAAAAAAGATCCAACTGAAGAGTTAAATTTTGCAAGCAGTTTAATAAAGTCGATTATAGATTATGTTAAAGAAAAAAATATTTTATCATCTGTTCATGTTTGTAGGGGAAATTGGAGTAAAGATGAAAGTATTTTACTTACAGGTCCGTACACTCCTCTTATTAAACTTTTTGAAGAAGTTTTGCCAGATGTTTTAGCTTTAGAATTTTCAACTCCTCGTGCAGGAGAAATAGCCTCTCTTTTTGAAAGCGAAAAAATTAAAAATAATATAATACTTGCTCTTGGCGTTATAAATCCAAGAACAGATACAATTGAAACAGCACAATCTATCGTTGAAAGAGCAAAAGAAGCACTAAAATTTATTGATAAAGAAAGATTATGGCTAAATCCAGATTGTGGATTTGCTACATTTGCAAATAGGCCTGTAAATACTTTTGATATAATTGAAAAAAAATTAGAACAATTAGAAATTGCAAAAAATATTTTAAGGAAAACTTATGAGTGATTTGTATGAATCATATAATTATGAAGTTTCTTATAGAGCCGTTCTAAACTTAGATGATAGTATTAAAGTTTTTACAGATAAAGATATAATTGAAGTTTCTAACTCAATTAGCTTTGATATAGAAAAAAATTACAAAACATCTTTTAATTATTTTTCTGTATCTATCCTATCAGATATAATGTATGGACTACTTTTAGAAGCTAAAAAAGAAAATTTAGACTTGCAAGATGTTGAAGGAAGAATAAATGTAAATTTAAAAAATCCCTTAACCATTTTAGATGTAAAAGGATATAACGAAAAATCAAAAATAGATAAAATTAATCTAACGATATATTTTTATCTAGAACTTTTTGATAAAAAATTAGATGATTTTTTAAAAAAGGTATTAGATAATTGCTTTATCTATAATTCAATAAAAGATTGTGTAAATATCGATGTTAAATTTAAACAAATATTATAAAACAAAAAGGAATTTATTTTTATAAATTCCTTTTTTAAATATTCTTTCTAAAATTAATTGCTCCTAAAAATAAAAGTATAATTCCTAAAAATAGTGTTAATATATTTGAAATATAAGTTTTTTCATATATAACTTGATAAATATATTTTATAATTGCAAAAAATCCAACAAAAATCCAAAATGTATATATTAATTTTTTAGATGATTTTTTCATAAAGTCCTCCTAAAATTATTTTATTTTAAATTTACTATATTATATCAAAAATAAAACATTTATTAAAGTTTTTGTTTTAATTAAAAATTATACAAAAACACTAAATTGTGTTATAATAACTTAGGTATTAGTTTAAAATAATTGTTAAATTAAATTTACTTTTAAGTAGTTAATTGTTAATTTAATTATAATTTTAGGAGTATGTTATGGATGAAAATTTTATAAAAGAAAATGATGAAGAAATTTTTATTAAGAAAAAAAATAAAAAGGAAAATGAAAAAATTTGGAAAGTTTTTGTAGATTATATCAAAGTTATAATCATTGCACTTATAATAAGTTTTGCAATTAAAACTTTTGTTGTAACAACTACAGTTGTTGATGGTAGAAGTATGAATCCTACTGTTAATGATAAGGATCGTCTTGTAGTTAATAAGATATTTTTTATGAAAAAAAATATTACTAGAGGAGATATTATAGATTTTTACGTTCCAGAAGCGAAAAAGTATTACTTAAAAAGAGTTATAGGCGTTGAAGGAGATATTGTAGAAATAAAAGATAATAGGCTATATTTAAATGGAAAAATGCAAAACGAACCTTATGTAAGTACAAATGTAACAAGTCCACACAATCAAACTACTAGATGGCAAGTGCCAAAGGGATATATTTTTGTTTTAGGAGATAATAGATCTAATAGTAGAGACGGACGAGATCTTGGGGTTGTTTCAAGAGAAAATATTGTTGGAAAAATTATATTTAGATTTTATCCATTTAATAATTTTGGAGGATTAAATTAATTTATGAATATAGAACAGAAAAATATTAGAAATTTTTCTATAATTGCACATATAGATCATGGGAAATCAACTCTTGCAGATAGGCTTATAGAAAAGACAGGTATGCTTACAAAAAGAGAAATGGAACAGCAAGTTTTAGATAGCATGGATCTTGAACGTGAAAGAGGAATTACAATAAAACTTAAAGCGATTAAACTTTTTTATAAAGCAAAAGATGGACAAAACTATATGCTTAATCTTATTGACACACCAGGACATGTTGATTTTACATATGAAGTTTCAAGAAGTCTTGCAGCTTGTGAGGGAGCTATTTTAGTTGTAGATGCAACTCAAGGAGTTGAAGCTCAAACTCTTGCAAATGTATATTTAGCTTTAGAACAAGATTTAGAGATTTTACCTGTTATAAATAAAATAGATCTTCCTTCTGCAGAAGTTGATGAAGTAAAAGAAGAAATTGAAGATATTCTTGGACTTGATACAGATGAAATTCCTTTAGTTTCTGCTAAAGAAGGAATTAACATAGAAGATGTTTTAGAAGATATAGTAAAGAATGTTCCAGCTCCTTGTGGAGATGAAAATAAACCACTTAAAGCTTTAATTTTTGATTCTTATTACGACTCATATAAAGGTGTTGTTTCTTACATTCGTGTTGTAGAAGGTACTATTAAAGAAGGAATGAATATTTACATGATGGCAACAAAAGGTAAATTTGAAGTTACAGAAGTAGGATATACTGCATCTGGAAATGTAAGAACGGGCATTCTTAAAGCAGGAGATGTAGGATATGTTGTTGCAAGTATAAAAAATGTAAAAGATGCAAGAGTTGGAGATACGATAACAGAGTTTGAAAATCAAACAAAAACTGCTCTTTCAGGTTATAAAAAAGTTGTACCTATGGTATATTGTGGAATTTATCCTGCTGAGGGTGAAGATTTTAATTCAGTTAGAGAAGCTTTAGAAAAACTACAAGTAAATGATGCATCTTTATCGTTTGAACCAGAAACATCAGTTGCATTAGGATTTGGTTTTAGATGTGGATTTCTTGGGCTTTTGCATATGGAGATTATTCAAGAAAGATTAGATAGAGAATTTGATCTTAATATAATTACAACAGCTCCATCTGTTATTTATAAAGTTAAAAAGAAAACTAATCAAGAACTTTACATTCAAAATCCAAGTAATTTACCAAAAGAAACAGAAATAGAATATATAAAAGAACCAATTGTTTTGGCAAGTATCATGACACCAAAAGATTTTGTTGGAACAATCATGGAGCTTTGTCAAAATAAACGTGGAATTTTTAAAGATATGGAATATTTAGATCAACATAGAGTTACTCTTAAATACATATTACCACTTAATGAAGTTATTTACGACTTTTTTGATGCGCTTAAATCAAAAACAAAAGGATATGCATCTTTAGATTATGAATTAACTGGCTATCAAATATCAGACCTTGTAAAGCTTGATATTTTAATTAATGGTGATTTAGTTGATGCTTTTTCTATAATTGTTCATAGAGAAAAAGCTTATGAAAGAGCAAGAAATATTGTAGAACGTCTTAAAGATGAAATACCACGTCATCAATTTGCAGTTCCAATTCAAGCATCTATAGGCTCAAAAGTAATAGCAAGAGAAACAGTTAAGGCTCTTAGAAAAGATGTTCTTGCAAAATGTTACGGTGGAGATATTTCAAGAAAGAGAAAACTTCTTGAAAAACAAAAAGAAGGTAAAAAGAAAATGCAACAAATTGGCAATGTAGAAGTGCCACAACAAGCATTTTTAGCAGTTTTAAAATATGATGAAAAGTAAATTTTATAGCCTTTTAGTTTTTTTCTAAAAGGCTTTTTAAAAAGGTTATAAAAATGAAAAAATTAGGAATATACATCCATATACCATTTTGCGATAAAATTTGTAATTATTGTGATTTTACAGCTTTTCAAGGAGCAAAATCTAAAGTAGATGAATATATAAAAGCATTAAAAAAAGAAATAAAGCTAAAATCTACAAAAAAGTATTTAGTGGATTCTATCTTCATAGGAGGTGGCACTCCAAGTTTTATAGACGCTATGTATATATTTGATATTTTAGAGAATTTAAAAAAATATTATAATATATCAAAAATGGCGGAAATAACAATTGAAACTAATCCGAATACTTTTGACTGTGAAAAACTTAAAATTTATAAAGATGCAAATATAAATAGAATTTCAATTGGAGTGCAAAGCTTAAATGATGATATTTTAAAAAGTTTAGGTAGAAATCATACAAAAAAAGATGTTTTAAGTTCTATTGAAATGGTAAAAAAATTTTCATTTAATTTAAATTTAGATTTTATTTTTGGATATGCTAATCAAACTTTAAAAGATATTTTATATGATTTAGATATGATAAAAAAAATAGATCCAGAACATATTTCCTATTATTCTTTAATAATCGAAAATAAAACAAAGTTTAAATCTTTACTAGATAAAGGAAAGTTAAATTTAATTGATGAAGATTTAGAAAGAAAAATGTATGAAACAATATGTGAAAAACTTGAAAGCTTTAATATTTTTCAATATGAAATTTCAAATTTTTCTAAAAAAAATAAACAATCAATTCATAACAAAAAATACTGGCAGTGTAAAGAGTATATAGGACTTGGACTTTGTTCACATTCATATTTAGATTCTAAAAGATTTTCTAATACTTTAAATTTGTCAAAATATATAAAATTTTTAAATGAAGATAAAATGCCAATAGATTTTTTAGAAAAACTTACAAAAAAGCAAAAAAAATTTGAATATATAATCATGAATATGAGGTTACTATCTGGCTTTTTTATAGAAGATTTTAACAAAACTTTTAACTGTAATTTTTTATTAGAAAATCAAAAACTGATAGATGATTTTATTAAAGAAGAATTTATTGATATTAAAGACGGTAGAATATTTTTTACTAGAAAAGGTCTTAACATAACAGATACTTTTTTTGTAAAACTAAACTATTAAATAGGAGAAAAAAATGAAAGCTATATTTTTTGATATGGACGGAGTCTTGATAGATTCTGAAAACTTTTATATGACAGGAACATATGATTGGATAAAGAAAAAAGGCTTTAAAGGAAGCTTTTTTGAAGTTTTAAAGCTTATAGGTACAGATATGACAGGAACGTATAATTTGCTTTATAAAATGCTTAATGGAAGATATACTATTGATGAAATCAAACAGATGAATACAAAATATTTTAAAGAACATCCCATTTGCTATAAAGATATAATGTTTGATAAAAGCGAGGACTTTTTATCATTTTTAAAAGAAAATAATGTTAAAACAGCACTTTGTTCTTCAAGCGATAAAAAATTAATAAAAAAAGTTTTAATCGACTGTAAAATAGAAAAATATTTCGATATTGTAATATCAGCAGAAGATGTAAAAAATGTAAAGCCCAATCCAGAAATTTACCTAAAAGCAAAAGATATGTTAAATATTAAAACAGAAGATATATTTGTAATTGAAGATTCTACTATGGGCATAGAAGCTGGAAAACGTGCTGGGTTTAAAGTTATAGCAATAAAAGATGAAAGGTTTAATCAAGATCAAAGTAAAGCAGATATTTGTCTAAAAGATTTTCTTGAAATAAAAAATTTTTTAAAAAAAGAATTTAATCTTAAGGAGAAAATTTAATGAAAAATATTTTTTTAAAAATTTTAATATATATTGTTTTAATAGTTTTAGCAGTTATTTTTAAATTAGACTATTTAAAATATACATTTTTATTTGTAGCTATATTTTTAGATTTTATTTTTTTACTTAACACAAAATATATTGAAAATGTAAGTTTTTATCTATCCAATAAATTTATAAAAGAAATAAAAATTTTTTTAAATCTAATAAATATAGAAATTGATTGTATATTTGTTTTAGCATATCTTTCTTTTTTTAATTTTTTAAAAATTTTATACATTCTAGTATCATTAATTGTTATTACGATAGTTATATTTACAATATATGTAATAAAAAATATTAACAAAGAAACTATCATCTTTAGAAAAGCAAAAGAAAATGAAAAAGAAAAGGTACTAAAAATTTATACAGACGGAGCAAAAGCTTTAAAAGAAGATAAAGTAAATCAATGGCAAGATAAATATTATCCAACAATGAAAGATGTAGATGAACATATTTTAAAAGACCTTTTTGTCTTGGAGTATAAAAATGAAATTGTTGCAACAGCATCTTTAGTAGAAGGAATAGATAAAGACTATGAAAATATAAATGGAAAATGGAATACAAACACAAACTACATCAGCATACATAAATTTGCAACAAAAAATGAATTTAAAAAACAAGGATTTGCAAAAAAACTGATGTCTTTTATAGAAATTTATGCAAAGAAAAATTCAAAAAATCTAAGAATAGACACGCATGAAAATAATGAAAAAATGAAATATTTTATTTTATCTTCTGGCTTTAGTTATTGTGGAGTTGTTTTTTTACAAAACGAACTTAAAAGATTTGCATATGATAAAAAAATTGTAAAATAGTAATAAATTAACTTTTATTGTATATAGTTTTAATTTAAATTAAACTTTCTTTTTTATAACTTCTTTAATTGTTAATTTAATTATGATATAATTACAATAGTATGTATTTTGAATTTAATTATAATATATTATTAAAATTATACGATGCGTCAAATAAAATATTTGATTTAATTTGGAGATTATTATGAAAAAATTACTTTTAATAGATGGTTCAAGTTTACTTTTTAGAGCTTTTTATGCTATAAGAAATTTAACAACTAAAGATGGACTTTTTGTAAATGGAGTATATGGTTTTTTAAATATGTACTATAAAGCCATAGACCTTATAAAACCGACACATATATTTGTTGCTTTTGACAAAGGTTCTAAAACTTTTAGACATAAAGACTTTTCTTTATATAAAGCGAACAGAGAAAAAGCTCCCGATGAAATAAAGTATCAATTTGATATTTTAAAAGACCTTCTTTCTTCTATGAATATAAAATATTTAGATATGGATGAATTTGAAGCTGATGATATAATAGGAACAATTTCAAAAAAGGCAATGAAAGAAAATTTTAATGTTTGTATATTTACAGGCGATAGAGATTATTTACAACTTGTAGATGACAATATAACCGTCTATTTAACAAAAAAGGGCATAACAGATATTAAAGTTATGACTAAAGAAAACATAAAAAAAGAATTTTCTCTTAATCCACTACAACTTATTGATGTAAAGGCTCTTCAAGGAGATACATCAGATAATATTCCAGGCGTTAAAGGCATAGGAGAAAAGACAGCACTTAAACTTATTTGTGATTATAAAAGTCTTGACGGTGTTTATGAAAATTTAGACTCTTTAAAAGGAAAGCTTAAAGAAAACCTTGAAAATGAAAAAGATAAAGCATATTTAAGTTATAATCTTGGAAAAATTTTTCTATCTGTTCCTATTGAAAATGAAATTTCTGATTTTGAAATAAAAGATGTTGACTATGAAAAATATATTGAAAAGCTTGAAAAACTAGAGTTTAAAAGCATTATAAAAAAATTTTTAAAAGAGCCTGAAAATAAAAAAGAAAAAGAAAATTTAAAAATTGATTATGAAAATATTGATTTTCCTTTAATTTTTCAAAAAATAAAAGAGGATAGTGAAATTTCTGTAAAATTTTTTAGCGATGAAAATTATATTTATAGAAAAAATTTTTATTTAGCAATATATTCTAAAAAGAATAAAAAAGCATATATTTCAAAAAATTCATCCTTAGAAGATATAGAAAAACTTTTTAATCTAGATATAAAAAAAATAGGTTATGATATAAAAGAAGAACTTTATTTTTTATTAAAAAATGCTAAAACTTTTAATGATAATTATGAAGATACAATGATTTTAGAATATCTTTTAGATTCTAACAAAGGAAAATACGATATTTCAAAAGCTTCTTTAGATTATTTAGATTTTGAAATGTTAAATTTAGATGATCTTAAAGGAAAAGGAAAAAACAAAAAAACTTTTTTCTCCCTTGATAAAGAAGATATTTTTAAATATATGTCTGAATTTGTATATATAAATTTAAAATTATATGAAATTTTTAAAGAAAAATGTAAAGAAAATAATCTTTTAGAGCTATATCAAACAGTTGAAAAGCCACTTATTAAAGTTCTTTCTGATATGGAAAGTGTTGGCGTTTTAGTTGATAGAAAAAAACTATTTGAGCTAAAAGAAATTTACCAAAAAAAAGCTTTAGAATATGAACAAAAAATTTACGAAATTTCTAAAGAGAAATTTAATCTTAATTCACCAAAACAACTTGCAGAAATTTTATTTGAAAAGTTAAATCTTCCTGTAATAAAAAAGACTAAAACAGGCTATTCAACAGATGTTGAAGTTTTAGAAAAACTTTCTAAAGACTATGAAATAGCAAGTTATATTTTAGAGTATAGGTCATTAAATAAACTTATATCTACATATATAATAGCTCTTATACCATATATCATGCAAGATTGTAGGATAAGAACCTCTTTTAAACAAACTGTAACAGCAACAGGGCGTTTAAGTTCTGTAGATCCTAATTTGCAAAATATTCCAGTTAGAACATCGGAAGGAAAAAATATACGAAAAGCATTTATAGCACAAGATAAAAAAATTTTAGTTGATGCAGATTATTCACAAATAGAGCTTAGAGTACTTGCTCATTTAGCAAATGACGATGTTATGATTGATTCTTTTAAAAACAATCTTGATATTCATAAAAAAACGGCAAGTGAAGTTTTTCATGTTTCAATAGATGATGTAACAGATGATATGAGAAGAAAAGCAAAAGCAGTTAATTTTGGAATTGTTTATGGGATAAGCGACTATGGACTTTCTAAAGATTTACACATCTCTAGAAAAGAAGCTAAAGAGTATATAGAAGGTTATCTAAAGACGTATCCAAAAATTCAAAAATATATGGAAAAAATTGTACAACAAGCAAAAGAAGATGGATTTGTAACTACAATTTTAGATAGAAAAAGATACATTCCACAGCTTAATTCAAAAAATTTTAACATAAGAAGTTTTGGAGAGCGTATAGCACTTAACACGCCAATTCAAGGTAGTGCAGCAGATATTATAAAACTTGCTATGTTAAAAGTTTATAATGAGCTTAAAGAAAAAAAATTAAATGCAAAATTAATTTTACAAATTCATGATGAACTTATAGTTGAATGTGATATTTCAGAGTGTGAACAAGTTAAAGAAATTATGAAATCTTCAATGGAAAATGTATATAAATTAAAATTACCATTGAAAGTTGATATTTGTAAGGGGGAAAACTGGTATGAAGCGAAATAAAATATATATTGCTATAACAGGACAAATAGCAAGTGGTAAAAGTTCCTTTTCAAACCTTCTAAAGCAAAGAGATGAAAATTTTCTTGTTTTAGATGCAGATGATCAAATTAAAGAGCTATATAAAAGAGGAGCTGTTTTATACGATATTTTAGTAAATGAATTTGGAAACAATATTTTAAATGAAAAACACAATATTTCAAAGAAAAAACTTAGAGAGTTTGTGTTGTTAGATGATAAAAATAGAGAAAAATTAAATTCTTTAACTCATAGCGTTATTTTAAAAAATATGGTTAATATAGCTAAAAATTCTGATAAAAAAGTTGTATTTTTTCAAATACCTCTTTTGAATGAGTCGATAAAATATTTAGAAAAATTAATTACATTAGATGAAGTTTGGAATATAGATGCTAGTGAAGATATAAGATTTAAAAGATTACTACAAAGAAAAAATATCACACCAGATATAGCAAGAAAATTAATGTCTATACAAACAGAGTTTGAAGATGAAAATTATGATGTTTTAACTGTTGAAAACAACGGCTCTTTAGATGAACTTGACAAAAAAATAGATCTTTTTGTAGAAAATGGAATTCTTAAAGATGTTGTTGATGAATCTTTTTTTATAAGAAAAAAACCAAATGAAGAAGTTTATAACTTTAACGAAGATAAAGAAGAAAATATAGAGAATAAAGATTTAGAAAAACAAACGCCTATAATCAATGAGCCTGTTTTGCTTACAGATGAAGATCTTTTAAATGAAGAAATGTTAAAAGATATAAATAAAGATAAAGAAAAAAATGATAACTTGATGTGTGAAAAAAATGAAGAAGAAGATTTAGAACAAACAAAAAAAGTTCCAATGCCTTCTTTAGATAACGACCTTGAACAAACAAAGGTAATTGATTTAAAAAATGTTGATTTTTCAGCTTATAGTAAAAATAACTCTTCTGAAAATATAAAAAAAGATTTAAATGATTTTTTTAACAAAGAAAACAAAGATTCTTTTGAAGATGAGAATAAATATTTAGATAAAGATGATTTAAAAAAACATAGTTTTCAAGTTATTCAAAATATTTCAAACGATGAAGATGAAGAAAAAGAAAATAAAAAAGGAAGAAAAAAGAAAAAGAAAATGAGTATATTAAAAAAATTTGTAATTACAATTATCACCATAGTTGTTATTTTACTTGTTCTATTTTTTGCAAGCATTGCATATGGTGGAAAAAATTATTCTTTAAATTACCTTGATGAAATAGAAAAATATTCACAAGAATATAAAGTTGACCCAAAGGTTGTAATTTCTGTAATGAAAGTTGAAAGCGACTTTAACCCATCAGCACAAAGCCATACAAATGCTAAAGGTCTCATGCAAATAATGCCTGACACTTCAAAACACATAGCAAAACTTTTAAAACTAAATCCAAACTCCATAGATTTAAATGATCCAGAAACAAATATTCAATTAGGGACGTATTATTTAAAATATTTAATGAATAATTTTCATAATATGGATACAGTTTTTGCGGCATATAACGCTGGATTTGGAAATGTTAATAATTGGCTTAAAGATGAAAAATATTCTTCAGACGGAGTTAGCTTAAAAAACATTCCTGCACAAGAGACAAAAAATTATGTAAAAAAAGTAAATAAAGCAATAAAAGCCTATGAAGTTTTATACGGAGAAAAACTTCCAACAAAAAAGAAAAAAGGCTTTTCAAAATTTTTAAATAACACAAAAAACACCATAGCTTACTTATTTAGAAATTTTTAAATTAAAAATAAACTCTTTTTTAATAGAAAAACTTACATCTGTTAAAAAAGAGTTTTTTTATAAAAAAACTTGACAAATACATATATACATATATATAATAGTAGGTACAAGATTTCAAATGTCTTAAAAAAATAATTGGAGGTAATTAAATGAAACATCAGATAAAAAATTTTAAATGGAAATTAAGAAAACTTAGCATAGGACTTGTTTCTGTTATGTTTTTATCTACTGCTATATTAGGAACAGTTAAAGCTGAAAATACAGTCAATCAAAATGTTCAAGTTGATGCAGGAGTTGATATAAACGAAACAAATTTTCCAGATGAAAATTTTAGAAAATATGTAAAAGATAATTTTGATTTAAACAAAGACAATAAATTAACTAAACAGGAGCAATTAAATGCAACATGGCCAGCTACAGGAGCTAGAAAACAACTTCAGGTTAATGCAGATGTTAAAGATGTAAAGGGTATTGAATATTTTACAGAAATTCATGAAGTTTGGTTTTATTCTAAATATGTAAAAAATGTAGATTTAAGTAAATTAACTAAGCTTAAAGTTTTTAAAGGAAGTAAAAGTGCATTAACAAGTCTTGATTTAAGTAATTGTAATATATTAGAAGAAATAAACTTTCCAGACAATAAAAATTTAACAGAAGTAAAATTACCACAAACTACTACTTTAAAAGAACTTGATATGAATAGTTGTAATATATCATCTATCGATTTAGATAAAGCAACAGCACTTGAAAAAATACAATTAGGAAAAAATAATTTTACTACTATTGATGTAAGTAAAAATATAGCTGTTAAAAGTTTGGCTTTATATCAAGATCAAAACAATCCTAAAGATAAATTAAAAACTTTAGATGTAACAAATAATGTAAATTTAGAAGTTCTTTCAATAGAAGGTAATAAAGGACTTAACCCGGATATTTCTAAAAATGTAAAATTAAAACAATATGTTATAACAAATAATAATATTGATAAACTAGATGTAAGTAACAATGTTGATTTGGAAAGCTTACATGTATATTGGAATAAAAATTTAAAAGAAATAGATTTAACTAACAACTCAAAGCTTACTGCTCTTTTTGCTTATTATGATGGATTAGAAATATTAAAATTACCGACTAACACAGAAAAAGAGTTAAAATTATCTATAGTTGGTAATCATATTTCACACCTTGATTTACCTGAAAAAATTGTTTTAAAAGATGATACAGATCAATATTTAGGCGATAAAGCTATTTATAAATACAATAAAGATACAAAAAAATATGAAATTTACTTAGAACAGTTCGTTCCAAAAGATAAACTTGATAAAATAAAAACAGCTGATGGTTCTAACTTTTATACTTATGATAAAGAAAATCATAAATTTACATCAGATAGTATAGATAAAGATAAAACATTAAAATATAGTTATGATACTAAAGATAAGAACAACAAAAGTTTTACTCCTTCATTTTTTGTAACAAAAAATGAAATAAAAAATCCTACAAAATTAGTAGTAGTAAACAATTTAGCACAATTAGAACAAAAAGATAAAGAAAAAATTATAGAAAATGTAAAAAAAGTAAATAATTTTGATGATAAAACAAAAGTAACTGTTGAAAATGACGGACTTTGTTTAATAACATTTGAAAATGGTATCGTAGATAAGATTGATGCAAAAGATGTTGTTCGTGAAAAAACAGAAGCTGAAAAGCTAGAAGATGAAAAAACAAAAGCAAAATCTGAAATAGAACAAAAAGCAAAAGAAAAAACAAATGCTATTAACACTGATAAAAGCTTAACAGATGAAGAAAAAGATGAGCTAAAGAAAAAAGTAGAAGAAAAATGCAAAGAAATTAAAAATTCTATTGAAACAAAAGATACAAAAGCTGAAGTAAATTCAGAAAAAGAAAATGGACTAAAAGCTCTAGATGAAATAAAAATAGAAGAAAAAGATAAGAAAAAAACAAAAGCTAAAGAAGAAATAGAAAATCTTAAAAATTTAAGTGAAGATGAAAAGAAAGACTTTGATAGTAAAATCGATAATGCTACAAAGAAAGCTGAAATTGACAAAGTAGTAGAAGATGCAAAAGCAAAAAATGAAGAAAATAAAAAAGCAAAAGAAAAAGAAGATCTAGATGCAAAAAAAGAAAAAGCAAAAGAAGAAGTAGATAAGTTAGATAACTTAAGCAAAGAAGAAAAAGACGACTTTAAAACTAAAATCGATAACGCTACAAAGAAAGCTGAAATTGATAAAGTAATAGAAGATGCAAAAGAAAAAGATAAAGAAAATA
>KQ959653.1:0-3242 GCA_001552895.1 Tissierellia bacterium KA00581 | reverse complement strand
ACTCAAAAGAAGAAATAGAAAAAGTTTTAGAAAAAGCAAAAGAGAAAATCGAAAATATAAATGCTCCAAAAGGTAAAAAAGAAAAATTACCAAAAACATCTATTTCTACAATAGGAGTATCTTTAACAGCTTTAAGTTTACTTGGATCTATAGTTTCTAAAAAGAAAAAAAGATAAAAAAAAGAGGGAATTAATTTAAATTAATTCCCTTTTTATTTAAATAATTTTTTAAATTCTTCTTGTGCTAATATAAGTTCATGTGTTAATGGCGGGTCAAATGAAGTATGTCCAGATATTGGAAATATAAGTTTTACATTGTTTAAATGTTTTGAAAGAAGATAAGCTCCAACGGGTCTGCAATCAACATCGTATCTTCCATGTATTATTATAGTTGGAATATCTTTTATTTTTTCAACATTATTTAAAATGTAATTTTCTTCAAAGAAACAGTTATTTACAAAGTAGTGGCATTCCATTACTGCCATTGATATATCTTCATCTGTTACATCTTCTAAAATTTCTTTTGGAACAAGTTTAACAACAGAATTTTCAAAGTTACTAAAAGACTTTCCATATTTCTTTTTTTCTTCATAATCTGGAGAAGTTAGATGTTTGTAGTAGCTTTTGATGTAGTCTTTTTTTTCTGTATCATTAAAATGTTTTGTAAATTCATCAAACGCTTCAGGAAAAAACATACCAGCACCACCTTGATAAAGCCATTTTATATCTTCATCTCTTGCTAGAAATATTCCTCTTAAAATTAATCCAACAACTCTTTTTGGATAATTTTCTGCATAATAAAGTGAAAGAGTTGTTCCCCATGAACCACCGTATACTAACCATTTATCAATCTTTAAATGTTCTCTTATTTTTTCCATATCTTTTGCTAGATTTTCAGTTGTGTTATTTCTAAGTTCTAAAAATGGTTTACTTTTTCCACAACCTCTTTGATCTATTGTTATGATTCTATAAAAAGTAGGATCTAAAAATCTTCTTGATAAATTTCCGCATCCACATCCAGGGCCACCGTGAACAAAAACAACGGCAGCACCATTTTTGTTACCACTTTCTTCAAAATAAATACTGTGAATATCATCAACTTTTAAATATCCACAATTATAAGGCGAAAATTCATCAAAAATTGTTTTGTATTCCATAAAATCCTCCTATCTATTATATTTTTCATTTAATATTCTTGCAACTTTAACTCCACAAGCTGATGCTTGAGAAAGAGAATGAGTTATTCCAGAGCCATCTCCTGCAGCAAAAAGTCCTTTTATTTTTGTTTCAAGATTTTCATCAACTTCTACTTTTGAATTGTAAAATTTAACTTCAACTCCATAAAGAAGAGTATCTTCATTTGCAGTTCCAGGAGCTATTTTATCAAGCGCAAAAATCATTTCTATTATATTATCAAGTTGTCTTTTTGGTAAAACAAGGCTAAGATCTCCAGCAGTTGCGTTAAGCGTAGGACGTGTAAAGCATTTTTGCATTCTTCTTTCACTAGAACGTCTACCTTTTACAAGATCTCCAAATCTTTGAACAAGTACATTACCACCTAACATATTAGAAAGTCTTGCTATACTTTCGCCATATTCATTTGAATTTTTAAATGGTTCTGTAAATGTATTGCTAACTAAAAGTGCAAAATTTGTATTTTCAGAATGTAATTTTTTATCCGTAAAGCTATGACCATTTACTGTAATTAAATCATCTGACTTTTCCATAACAACTTGTCCGTATGGATTCATACAAAAAGTTCTTACAAGGTCATTGTATTGTTTTGTTTGATAAACTAACTTACTTTCATAAACTTCATCTGTTATATGTTTAAAAATTTCAGCTGGAAGTTCAACTCTTACACCGATATCAACTTTATTTGAAAAAAATGGAATATCAAGTTTTGTACAAAGTTTGCTTATCCACTTTGAACCAGAACGTCCTCCTGCTAAGATAACATCTTTTGCAACAATTTGTTCATTTGTTGAAGTTTGTAAAATGAATTTATCATCTAAAACGGTTATATCTTCAACTGTACAACTAAATTTAGTATCTATTTTTTTGTCAATGTATTTTCTTATTTTTTTCAATATTTCAATATTTCTATCTGTTCCAAAATGTCTTACCTTTGCATCAAGAAGGTGAAGATTATGTCTTAAAGCAATTGTTTTTAAATCACAATCTCCTGTTGAAAAAAGTTTTAAATCTTTTTTTTCATCAAAATTACATAAAACTTCATCAACATATTCCATAAGAGTTAGTGCTTCTTCTTTTCCAATTGTTTTGTGCAAATCTCCTCCGAAATTAGTTGTTATATTATATTTTCCATCAGATAATGCACCAGCACCACCAAATCCATGCATAATATCAACACGAGAATTTTTTTTATTATTTTTATCATAGTGAGAAAGTCTATCTTCTATATCAAGACCTTTATCAATAAGTAAAATTTTCGCATTTGTATTAAGTTTTGTAAATTCATATGATGCAAAAACTCCAACTGCACCTGCTCCTACTATCACAATATCATATTCCATTAAAATACACTCCTTTAAGTAAATTAATAACCAACTTAAATTATAACACAAAAAGAAATAAAAATGAATTAAATAAAGAAAACTTTGTATTAAAAATTTTTAAAAAAACAATCATAAAATAAATTTATGCATATAGTAATAAAAATTAAAAAATGTAAAAACATAAAGTATAATTATAGCTATAATGATATTAAATTTCAATTGTAAAATGAATGTTAATATTATAAATAGAATAAAAAAATTAAAATAAAAAAATTGTTATAAAATAATACAAATTTTGTATTTTGTTGATAAAAATTATTATTTACAAAATGTAATTTATATGATAGAATTGAGAGAAGTTTTTATAAATAATTGCTATCAATTATATTTTTAAGACATTTAGTTACATATTAGTTATTTTTAAAGGAGGAAGATATGAAAAAAAGTAATTTATTAAAAGCGACACTTGCTTTTGGAATTATGTTTAGTTCAGGGTTAGTCTTTGCAGATACAAAGTCTGTACTTTATGATAAAGACGGAATAAAACTAAGCCTTACATCAGACGATGACGGAAATTTTTCTGTAAGCGTTGAAAATAATACAGATAAAGATATGTATGATGTAAAACTTAAGTCGAAAGATATAAAAGGACTAAAGGTAATAGATAGTGATATTCTATCTATCGGAACAATTAAAAAGAAAGAGAAGAAAGTTTTAGATAAAA
>KQ959652.1 GCA_001552895.1 Tissierellia bacterium KA00581 | reverse complement strand
TGTGAGAGGGAGGAGAAAGTCCTCCCTACTCGATAGTGTTATCATGAAAAAAATTTTAAAAAACTCTATGTATAGGTGGTATAGAAAAGGAAAACTTATGGGAGGAGTTTTATTGTTTTTAAATACCACCTTAATTTATATATAACCTTAAATTTTTAAATTAAACTTGTTAAATTAGTTTTTTATTTAAAAATCTTCTCTTATCAAAGGCATACTCATGCATCTTGGGCCTCCACGACCTCTTGAAAGTTCTCCTGAATCTATTTTATGAAGTTTTACGCCGTGTTGTTCTAAAAGTTCATTTGTAATTGTATTTCTATCATAAACAATAGCTTCTCTTGGAGCTATTGCAAGAGTGTTATAGCCATCGGACCATTGTTCCCTATGAGTATCTAAAAGTCCGCCTTTACCTTGTCTGATAAATTCTATTTTATCAATTTCTAGATATTTTTTTAATACAGTTTCTATATCGGTTGACTCTTTATTTACTTTGATATCTTTATCATCTAAAGTTAAAGAATATATTTCTAAAGTTTTTTCTATTTCTGGATGAAGTGTAAATAAATTATAATCGACCATAGTAAGAACTGTATCAAGGTGCATAAAAGCTCTATTATTAGGAATAACAAGAGCTAAAACTGTTTTTATACCATTTTTATCTGTTAAAAGTTTTTTTGCAATCTTTTCGATTGAGATTGCAGTTGTTCTTTGTGAAATTCCAATAGCTACAATATCTTTTGATAAAACTAAAATATCTCCACCTTCTATTGATGGAAGATCAGATCTATCATGCCATTTTTTTATTTTATTAAATTCTTTATGATAGGTAAATATATATTTTCCAAAAAGAGTTTCTCTTCTTCTTGTTACAGACCACATAGTATTTAAACTTACTCCATCTTTTATAAAAGAAAAAGGATCTCTTGTAAAATATAAATTAGGAAGAGGCTTAGAGATGAAAAAATCATTTCTTGATACAATTTGTGAAAGAGTTGTAGGCTTTTTTAAATTTAATTCATTTTTTCTAATGCCCTCCATCATTTTTAAAACTAAATCTTTATTTGATTTTATAGACATTAAATATTCTTTTAAAATATTTTTAACATATTCACAAGAAATATTTGCCTCTGATATAAACTCATCGATAAATTTACATCGTATACCATCATTGTAAAGACTTTGTGCACATAAATCTTCAAGGTAAAAAACTTCACAGCCATTTTTTCTAAAGACATCTGCAAACATATCATGTTCTTTTTGAGCGTTTTCCAAATATGGAATTTCATCAAATAAAAGCTCGTCTAACAAATAAGGTGTTAAATTTAATAGTTCTTTGTATGGTCTATGTAAAAGAACTGCTTTTAATTTTCCAATTTCAGAATTTACATTAATTTTCATAAAGCTCCCTCCTTAAAATATCAAAACTAGATTAATACAACAATCTATTACAATTAAGATTTATAAATATTTATCTAATAACAAATAACATTATAGCAAATAGAAAAATTAATTACAAGTAATATTTATTTTACTTGTAATTTAAGAAATATCAAAAAAGTAAATAAAAATGGTTCTTATTTGTAGTATATTTTTTTGTTTTGTGGTAGAATATATAAGAGAAAAAAATTAGGGGGTAATTATGAAGAATATTTTAAAAAAATCTATGGTGTTATTTTTAGCACTTGGAGTTATGCTTACTGCTTGTAAAGGAAAAGAAAGTAAAAAAGCTTTAGAAAATAAAGAAGAAAAAAAGTTAAAGGTTGTTACTACAATCTTTCCAGAATATGATTTAACAAGAGCAGTAGCAAAAGATAAAGTTGATTTAAAGATGATTATAAAACCTGGAGTTGATGTACATTCATTTAGTCCATCTCCTCAAGATATAAAAGAAATTGAAAGTTCAGATGTTTTCATTTATGGAGGTACAGAACATGACAAATGGGTTGAACCACTTACAAAAAATATTGATTTTAAAAATAAAAAAGTGGTAAAATTATTAGATTGTGTTAAACAACTTGAAGAAGAAACTGTTGAAGGAATGAAAGATGAAGATGAAGACCATGATCATGAAAAAGAACATGAACATGAACAAAATCACGAAGATAAAAAAGGTGATGAAAAAGAAAATAAAGATAAAAAAGATGAACATAATGATGAAGATGAAAAAGAAATTGACCCACATTATTGGACTTCTGTAAAGAATGCGATTTTGATGGTTAAGAATATAGAAAAGAATTTATCACAAAAAGATCCAAAAAATGAAAAATTTTATAAAGAAAATGCAAAAAATTATATTGAAAAATTAGAAAAAGTTGATAAAGATTTACATGATGTTGTAGATAATGCAAAAAGAAAAAAAATAGTTATAGCTGATAGATTTCCTTTTAGATATTTATTTGATGATTTACATCTTGAATATAGAGCTTTATTTTCAGGTTGTAGTGTAGAATCAAACGCTAGTGCAGCACAAGTAAAACAAATGGAAGATTATATAAAAGAAAATAATATTCCAGTTGTTTATCATATAGAAATGGGAAAAGGCGATATGGCAAAAGCTATTGCTAAAGATATGAATATCAAAGTTATGGTTTTAAATTCTATTCATACTGTAACTAAAGATGAATTTGATAAAGGAATAACTTATGTAGACTTGATGCAACAAAATGTAAAAGCCTTAAAAGAAGGACTTAATTAATGCTTGATAAAATTTTAAATTGTGAGAATATAACAGTTTGTTATAAAAACAATAAAATAATAGAAAATCTTAGTTTTTTCGTACAAAGAGGAGATTTTTTTCTCATTTTAGGAAAAAATGGAGCTGGAAAGTCAACATTACTTAAAGCGATTTTAGCTCTTAAAGATATTACAAATGGTACAATAGAAAAAAAGTTTAAATTTTGTGGATATATGTCTCAAGAAGTTATTTTAAATAAAGATTTTCCATCTACAATTTATGAATTTGTATTGTCAGCAAGAAGTGCAAATAAACTTTTTTTTAATTCTATAGATAAAAAAATTGTTAAACAAAAACTAGAGAGTTTAAATCTTTGGGAAATTAAAGATAAAAGTTTAACTTCTCTTTCAATAGGTCAAAGACAAAGAGTTTTGCTTTGCAGAAGTCTTTGTATTTCTGATAAAATAATTTTTTTAGATGAACCTACAAACTCTCTAGATATAAAGGTAAGAGAAGACCTTTATAAACTTTTAAAAACATTAAACGATAAAGGTCTTACTATCGTTATGGTAACTCATGACAAAGAAGCTTTTAAATACGCAAATAAAGCATTAGTACTATCTGATAAAGCAAAGATTGTTTCAGATGTTTATGATTCATACCAAAAGGGGGATATAAAATTTGATTAGTCTTATTTTAGAAATGTTAAGTTATCCTTTTATGGTAAGGGCGATAATTGTTGGACTTTTAATTTGCGTTTGTGCAAGTCTTTTAGGAATAACCCTAGTTTTAAAAAAATATTCAATGATAGGAGTAGGACTTTCAAATGTAGCTTTTGCATCTTTATCAATAGCTTTATCATTTGATTTATCTGCAATGGAATTTTCATTTCCTATAGTTGTAATAGCAGGGGTTTTACTTTTAAAGTATAGCGAAAAATATAAAGTAAGTACAGATACATCAATTGCCATTTTAAGCTGTGTTTCTGTATCTATAGGAGTAACTTTTACAGCAATAACAAAAGGACTTAACATAGACGTTTGTAATTACTTATTTGGAAGTATACTTATAATGTCAAGGCTTGATATGTATATAAGTTTTGTTTTAGGAATTATAGTTTTAATTTCTTATATAATTATGTACAACAAAATATATTCCATTACTGTAGATGAAGACTTTGCAAGAGCAAGTGGACTTAATGTAGATTTATATAACACATTAATAACAATTTTAATTTCTACAACAATAGTTATAGGAATGAAATTTATGGGAAGTATGTTAATTTCTGCACTTATAATATTTCCAGCAATAACTGCAATGAAGATTTTTAAATCTTATAAAAATGTTGTTATATCATCAGTTATTATATCAGCACTTTCTCTTTTTATAGGAATAACTCTTTCATATGTTTTTTCTAGTCCTACGGGAGCTAGTATTGTAATAGTTAACCTTGTTATATTTTTAATATCTAGCATAGTAAGGAGGTTTTTAAATGAATAAAATAAAGAAAAAAATATCTTTTTTGCTTTTAGTATTGATTTTAATGACTTCTTGTGCAAGAGAAAAATCAACAAACTCTAAACTTATAAATAAAAATAGAAAAAATTATAATGATATACAAAAAGCATTAAAAGACGATCCAAATGATGCAGGTACAGATAAAAATCAAAATCCTAAAGATTATCAAAAAGATAACTCTAAAGATAATAAAGAAGATAACAAAAATAATTCTTCACCAAGTAGTAAAGATAATATTACAAGAAAACAACTAAAAGAAAAAAGAGATGAAAATATAAAAGACGGAGTTATAAATATTTCTGACGGTATATTTTTACCTCTTGTAAATGATATTTATATGAACAAAAATGAGTATGAAGGTAAAAAAGTTCGTCTTTCAGGACAAGTTGTAAAAATTGAAGACAAACAAACAGGCGAAGTTGTTTATGCTATATTAAGAGAAGGACCGGGATGCTGTTACAATGATAGTGTAATAGGTTTTGAATTTATAATGGATAAAGACAAACAACCACCAACAGAACAAAAATGGTATGAAATGTTAGCAGAGGTTATAATTGATACAGAAAATTCTGGAAAAGTTGTAAAATTAAAAGCATTAGAATATAAAGAAATCGAACCTAAAGGAAAGATTTTTCATTTCGCAGGATAAAGTTATTGTAAAAATTTACAATAACTTTTTTAAAATTTAGTTTTAACTCTTGACCTTATGATAATATTAGTATAAAATAAAATATACATCGTTGTTATGGAGGATTAATGGAAAATTTAAGTACTGTTATTGAAAAATTAAAAAATTTACAAAATGATTTAATAGAAATTGGTGATTCACTTTGACATTAACAAATTAAAAGAAACATACAAATCACTTGAAAAAAAGACTTGTATAGAAAATTTTTGGCAAAACAGTGAAGATGCAAATTCTATTTTTCAAGAAATGAAAAAACTAAAAGAAAAAATAGACTCTTACGACTGTTTAAAAGAAAAAATAAAAGATACAATTGAATTTTTAGAAATACTATCTCAACAGGAGTTTATAGATTACGAAAAAGATTGTATGAAAAATATAAAAATACTAGAAAAAGAGTATTCAACATTAAAACTTAAATCTCTTATGGTTGGAGAGTTTGATTTTAATAATGCAATTTTAGAAATTCACTCTGGAGCAGGTGGAACAGATGCTCAAGATTGGACTGAAATGTTAGAGAGATTATATACAAGATGGATAAATAATAAAGGCTTTAAACTTACCATTTTGGACTATAATTCAGATACTGAAGGTGGAATAAAATCTGTTACAATGAAAGTTGAAGGCGAAAATGCTTATGGCTTTTTAAAAGGCGAAAAAGGAGTTCATAGGCTTATAAGAATTTCTCCATTTGATGTATCAAAAAAAAGACATACTAGCTTTGCAAGTGTAGATGTTTTTCCAGAACTTAAAGAAGATATGAATATTTCTATAAATCAAAAAGATTTACGAATCGATACATATAGATCTGGAGGAGCTGGAGGTCAACATGTAAATAAAACTGATTCAGCTGTTAGAATAACACATATTCCAACTGGAGTTAGTGTTTCATGTCAATCAGAAAGAAGTCAAATGTTCAATAAAGAAACTGCAATGAAACAATTAATTGCAAAACTTTTGATTATAAAAAAAGAAGAAAATAAAGAAAAAATTGATGATATACAAGGCAAGTATTCACAAATTGCTTGGGGTTCACAAATACGTTCTTATGTTTTTCAGCCATATACTTTAGTTAAAGACCACAGAACAGGCTTTGAAACATCTAATGTAGAATCTGTTATAAATGGTAATATAGATGAGTTTATAACTCAGTATTTATGTTATCTTGTTAAGAAAAAGTAGGTGATTTTATGAAAAGAGAAAAAATAATAAGATTTGTTGCACTTATTTTAGCCGTTCTTATGGTCATAGCTATGCTTCCTTCAGTTATAGGAATGTTTATATAATGAAAGTTAAAAAGATTGAATTTGATAAAAAAAGAGAAGTTTTTAAAGTTTCTTTTGAAGATGAAAACGAGCTTTTAGTAAATTATGAAACTTTTGAAAAATATAAAATTTCATTAGATACTGATTTTACTTTAAATGAAGTTTTAGAAATGAAATATTTTTCAGATATTGAAAGAGCAAAGCTTAAAGCTATTAAATTCGTTTTGGGTAAATTTAAAACTAAAATGGAGGTTAGAAAAAAACTAAATAAAGAATTTGATAATGATATAATAGATGAAGTTTTAAATTTTTTAGAAAAAAATTCTTATGTAGATGATAGAAATTATGCTATTTATTTCATTGAGGACAAACAAAAATTAAATGGATATGGAAAAAATAAGATTAAATCTTTGTTAATTCAAAAAGGAATATCCAAACAGATTATCGACGAATTTATTTTTGATGAAGATAATGAGTTTGAAAATGCTCTAAAAATGGGTATAAAAAAACTTAATCTATTAAAAAATGAAGAAAATAGATTTAAGAAAAAGCAAAAAATTATTAATTATTTAGCATATAGAGGGTTTAGCTTTGATATTATACAAAAAGTTTTAGGAGAAATTCTATGACGTTTGTATATATTTTAAAATGCAAAGATGATACTCTTTATACAGGCTACACAACAGACTTAAATAGAAGATTAAAAGAACATAATAGTAAAATAGGTTCAAAATATACAAGAAGTAGAACGCCAGTTAAACTTATGTATTTTGAAACTTTTAAAACAAAATCACAAGCGATGAAAAGAGAAATTGAAATAAAAAAATTTTCAAGAAAAGAAAAGTTTGCTATCATATCAAAGTTTGACAAAAGAAATCTTTTAGAATATAAAGTAGGTGATTAAGATGGTATTTGAAAGAGATGTGTTAGAAAAGTATGAAAATTTAAAAGATAATTTAGCAAATCTTTTAGTTTTAAGAGAAGATTTAATTTCTATAAGAGATGATATTTCTTCTGATGATAAATATAAAATTAAACTTTTATATAAAAAAAATATTGAATATCTAATAGAAATACAAAAAAGTTTAGAATCAGATATCATGGAACTATTTAGAGCCAAAGAAATTTTAAATTATCTTAGATTCGAAAATGATTTTATTAATCTTACTCAAATTATAAAAAAAATCGAAAATGAGCGTCATAAAACAAAATTTAGTATAAATTCAAATAAAAGTTTGGATAAAAAAGCACAAGAACTTTATTTTATGAAAGATTTAATCGATGTAGATGAAAAAATAGATGATATATCAGATGAAACTTTTAAAGATATAGCAAAATGTGTTTCACCAAATATAAATATAACTATTGATGAAAAACAAAAAGAACTTTGGAAAAAAGCACTAAAAGCAAAATCAGATAATGAAACTTTAACATTAAAAAATATACTTAAAGACGCTAATAAAAATATAGTTAAAGATGAAAATTTTAGTGCAGATATTTTATCTAAAGATATTTCAAATATAAAGAAAAATTTAGAAATACTAAATAAAGAAACAAGAGAAATTACAAATTTATGCAAAAAAAATTTTGATAAGGAACAAATAAAAAATATAGAAAGCATTGTAAATAAAATTGAAGAAAAAAGAAAAGATTTAATCTATTCAATAGATACTCTTACAAATATTAAAGAAAATTTATTGACTGGATTTTTGATGATGCTTCCTGGAAATCAAAATAGACTTTTTAATTAAGGAGAAAAATATGGAATTAAAATATGAAATAGTAGAAGAAATTGGAGTTTTATCAGAAAATGAAAAAGGTTGGAGAAAAGAACTTAACTTAGTTAGTTGGAATGAAAGAGATGCAAAATATGATATAAGAGATTGGAATCCAACTCATGAAAGAATGTCTAAGGGAGTTACTTTTACAGTTGATGAGATGAAGGCGTTATTTGAAATTTTGAAAGAGGAATTTGGAGAATAAAGTGAAAAAATTTTTTGGCAAATTTATTTTAGGCTTTTCAAAAATTTTAAATAAAATTTTTGAAAAAATAATATCTGGATTATCCTTTGTAGTAGATTTATTAAGTAGATTTTCTATATATTTAATTTTACTTGGAATTGGGATTTTCTTTTTAGGATTTTTTGCAATACCGATATTGTTTATATTGTTAACAAGTTATGTATTTTGGATTATAATTTTTGTCTTTTTTGTACTTCCTTTTTTAGGAAAAAAATTTATTTCATTTTTAAAATATTTAAACTATACAATGTGTGAATATTTAAATGATTATGGAAATTATCTAATAGGAAATATAAATTCTTTTAGAAATTTTAATGAACATTCTAAAATGTATTACAAAAAGCAACAAGAACAAAGACAAAGAGAAAGAGAACAAAGACAAAGAGAAGAAAGAGAACAATGGGAAAGACGATTTAATAGTTTTAATGAATTTTTTACATCTAATCAAAGTGGATTTTATCAAAACTACAACTCACAAGGATTTTATAACGATTATACAAATTCATATTCAAACTATCAAGATCCATATGTTGATTTTAAAAATAAGTTTGAAAAATGTTGTAGAACTTTAGAGTTAGAAGACTATGATGTTGATTTTTATAAAGTTAAATTGCAATATAGAATCTTAGCAAAAAAATATCACCCAGATTTAAACCATGATAAAGATGCCACAGAAAAATTTCAAGAAATAAATTCAGCTTTTGAATTTTTAACACAAGAAAATATAAAAAGATACAAAGAAATAATAAAAAAATAAATCTGATTTTTAAAAATCAGATTTTTTTATTAAAAAAATCTAATTTAAAGTATTTGACTTTTTAAAATAATTGTGCTAAAATATCTTTCATATAAAAGCGTTGAAGAGAATGTAAAGTGTGAATTAATAAAGAGAGGTAATGTTTTGGTGTAAATTACTTTATGAAGCATTTTAAGATCGGCTTGGAGCTTTGGTTAGTTGCGTTATAAACTTTACGAGTGATTTAAAATTTTATTTTAAATAATTTGGGTGGTAACACGGAAAAAAAGTTTTTCGTCCCTTGTTTTTTACAAGGGACTTTTTATTTTGTAAAAATATTAAGGAGGTATTATGGCTAAATTTAAAGAATTATCAAAACTTTCTGTTAAAGAAAGAGAAAGTAAATTATCTGATTATTGGGAAAAGATAGATTTGCTTAATGAATCAGTTAAAACAAGAGAAAATTGTAAAAATTATATATTTTTTGATGGTCCACCAACAGCAAATGGTAAGCCTGGTATTCATCATGTTATAAGTCGTACATTAAAAGATATGACTTGTAGATATAAAACTATGAGAGGTTTTAAAGTAAAGAGAAAGGCAGGATGGGATACTCATGGTCTTCCTGTTGAAATAGAAGTTGAAAAGAAACTTGGTCTTTCAAGCAAAAAAGAAATAGAAAATTATGGAGTTGAAAAATTTTGTAAAGAATGTAGAGAATCTGTATTTGTTTATGAAAATAAATGGCGTGAAATGTCTAAAAGAATGGCGTTTTTAGCAGATATGAATAATCCTTACATAACTCTTGATAATAATTATATTGAAACTGTATGGTATCTTTTAGATCAAATTTTTAAAAAAGGTTTAATGTATGAAGGTGCAAAAATTTTACCATATTGTCCACGTTGTGGTACAGGACTTGCATCTCATGAAGTTGCTCAAGGTTATGAAATGATTAAAACTACAACAGTCTATGTAAAATTTAAGAAAAAAGATGAAGATGCATACTTTTTAGCATGGACAACAACACCATGGACACTTCCTTCAAATGTAGCACTTACTGTAAATCCAAATATGACTTATGTAAAAGTTAGATATAAAGGTGAAGTTTATTATTTGGCTGAAAGCTTAGCTGCAAAAGTTTTAAAAGATGATTATGAAGTAATTGAAAGATTTCTTGGAAAAGATTTAGAATATTTAGAATACGAACAATTGATTCCAGAAATAGAAGTTAACAAAAAAGCATTTTTTGTAACACTTGCAGATTATGTAACTGATTATGATGGTACAGGAATTGTACACACTGCTCCTGCTTTTGGGGAAGATGACTATCAAACAGGTAGAAGATATAACCTTCCTTTAGTAAATCCTGTAAATGAAGAAGGTAAGTTTGCAACTACATCTTACAAAGGACGTAATGTAATGGAATGTGATATGGATATTATAAACTACCTTTTTGAAAATAATAAAGCATTTAGAAAACAAAAAGTAGAACACAATTATCCTCATTGCTGGAGATGCCATACTCCTTTAATTTATTATTCAAAACCATCTTGGTATATTGAAGTTACAAAGGTTAAAGATACATTAATCAAAAATGCTAAAGGCGTTAATTTTTATCCGGATTTTGTTGGAGAAAAGCGTTTTGGAAATTGGCTTGAAAATTTAAATGATTGGGCTATAAGCCGTTCAAGATATTGGGGAACACCATTTAATGTTTGGAAATGTTCATGTGGACATACAACAAGTGTAGGTTCTAGAAAAGAACTTGTTCAAAGAGCTATAGAAGATATAGATGAAAATATTGAGCTTCATAGACCATATGTAGATAATATTCATATAAAATGCGAAAAATGTGGCAATGTAATGACTCGTGAAAAAGATGTAATTGACGTTTGGTTTGATTCAGGAGCTATGCCTTTTGCACAACATCATTATCCTTTTGAAAATAAAGAAAATTTTGATCAATTATTCCCTGCGGATTTTATTAGTGAAGGAATTGATCAAACTCGTGGCTGGTTCTATTCACTTCTTGCAATATCTACATTGATAACTGGAAAATCTCCTTATAAAAATGTTTTGGTAAATGACTTAATTTTGGATAAAGACGGCAAAAAAATGAGTAAATCTCGTGGAAATACTATAGATCCGATAGAACTTTTTGATAAATTTGGAGCAGATGCTGTAAGATTTTATTCACTTTATGTTTCACCACCATGGATTCCAACAAAATTTGATGTAGACGGACTTATAGAAATAGAAAGTAAATTTTTTAGATCTTTTAAAAATACTTATAATTTCTTCCAATTATATTCAAGTGCTGACGGAATGGATCCTAGAGAATTTTTTGTACCTTATGAAAAAAGACCACAAATAGATCGTTGGATTTTATCAAGATACAATAGTCTCTTAAAATTATATATCGAAAATATGGATAAGTTTGAAGTTACAAAAGTTGTTCGTGCAATTTCTGATTTTGTAATAGAAGATCTTTCAAATTGGTATATAAGAAGAAATAGAAGAAGATTTTGGGCTACAGATATAACTGATGATAAAAAGGCAGTTTATAATACAACTTATGAAATATTGCTTGGACTTTCAAAAATAGTAGCTCCTATAACTCCATTTATTTCAGAAGAAATATTTAGAAATCTTACAGATGAAAAATCCGTACATCTTCAAATGATTCCAGAATGTAATGAAAGTTTGATAGATAATAAATTAGAAGAAAAAATGGAAATAGTTAGAAATCTTGTAACAATCGGACGTGCAAGTCGTGAAAAAGTTAAAATCAAAGTTAGACAACCTTTAACAGAAGTTGTTGTTGATTACTCACTAAAAGAAAAAATATCCGATTTAACAGAACTTGTTAAAGAAGAATTAAATGTAAAAGAAGTAGTTTTCAAAAAAGATTTATCAGAATTTATGAATTATACATTAAAACCTGATTTTAAGGTTTGCGGTAAAATCTTAGGTTCAAAGATAAAAGATTTTAGTAAATTCTTATCTTCTGTAAATGCAAAAGAATTTTTAGAAAAACTACAAAAAGGTAGTGTTAAAGTAGACTTAAATCCAGAAACTGAAATTTTAAAAGAATATGTTGATGTTAAAGTTTCTGCAAAAGAAGGATTTGATGTTACAATGGAAAATAATCTTTTTGTAATTTTGGATACTACATTAACAGATGAACTTCTTGATGAAGGTTTTGCAAGAGAGTTAGTTTCAAAGATACAACAATTAAGAAAAGAAAAAGATTTTGATATACTTGATGAAATTGAAGTTGAATATACAGCATCTGACAGATTAAATAAAGCAATAGAAAACTATAAAGATTTTATCAAAAATGAAACTCTAGCAGTAAAACTTACAAGAGTAGATAGTTTAAATGAAAAAGAAATTGATTTTAACGGCGAATTAGGAAAAGTTTGTGTAAAAAAGATTAAATAAATTTAATATAATAAAAGAAAAATAGTTACTAATTATAATTTAGTAACTATTTTTTTTAATTTTTTATAAAAATTTATCTTTCATATTTATCCAATACCAATCTTTATTAAAGACTAATTTATAAATTTTTTTATAAGCTTTTTTAAATTTAAAATACGATATATTTTCATATTTGTGGTCTATTCCATCTGCTGTAAAAGCTATTTTTTTGTATGATTTTTCTAGTGGAATGATTTTTAATGAAGAAGTATTTGGAATTATAATAGAATTTGATAAGCTTCTATAAACTTTTGAAAAAATAGGTGCAACAGCAGTTAATTGAAAACCTCTAACAGTAGGATACATTATACTTCCTCCAGCTGACATATTATAAGCCGTACTTCCGGAAGGCGTTGAAATTATAATTCCATCTCCTGCAAAAGTTTCAAGATGATTATCGTCAATAAATATATCAAGATGAATAATTTCTGATGAGTTTGATCTTATTACAAATTCATTTAAACATTTTTTAGATAAATTCATATCATTTGTTTGCATTTCACATTCTAAAAGTCTTATTTTTTCCATTGTATAATTTTCTTCTATATAATCATTAATAAATTTTTCAATATTTTCAAAACTTATTTCTTGATAAAAACCAAGTGTTCCTGTATTTACACCGACAAAGGGAATTTTTGTAAAATTTGTTCCATGCACTCCTCGTATAAATGATCCATCTCCACCAATACAAATGTTAAGAACTGCATCTTTATTAAATTTTTCAGAAATCATAAAATCTTTTTTTGTTAAAATTTCCTTTATTTTTATAAAAGCTTTAAGCGATTTATCATTATCATTACAAAATATATTTATAATCTTTTTCATAAAATCATTCCTTTCAATAGTATATGATATCATACTTTGTATAATTAGTCTACAATTAAAATGAAATTCATTTTATATTTTTGAAAATAAAAACTTTACATAAAATTTTTTTTGTGCTATACTATATGAGTAATCCTTGCTCTATTAAATGAGCCAAGAGTCCATAAGGAGGTGAATATCATGAGAAATTATGAAGGAGTTTTTATTTTCAAACCAAATTTAGATGATGAAACTAGAAATCAAGCTTTTGATAAGATTAAATCCGTAATAGAAGAAAACGGAACAATTACAGAAGTTGATCAATGGGGAAATAGAAAACTTGCTTATGAAATTAACTATATTAAAGAAGGTTATTATATCATAGTTAATTTTAGCGCACCTGCAAATATAGTTGCAGAAGTAGAAAGAAGATCAAGAATATCCGATGCTATAATCAGATATATGGTTGTTAAAAAAGATGCTTAGTGGAGGAATATATGAACAGTGTTATTTTGATAGGTAGATTGATAAAAGATCCAGAATTAAGATATACTCAAAATTCAAACAGCGGTTATGCAAGATTTACTATCGCTGTTGATAAAGGAATGTCAAAAGAAAAAAAACAAGAAATGGAAGCTAAAGGACAAGCAACTGCTGATTTTATAAATATTGTTGTTTGGGGTAAACAAGCTGAAAATTGTCAAAAATTTTTACAAAAAGGAAAGAATGTAGCTATTCAAGGTAGACTTCAATCTGGAAGTTATACTGCAAGTGATGGCACAAGAAGATTTGTTACTGAAGTTTGGGCGGAAAGAGTACAGTTTATAGATTGGTCAGATAGAACTCAAAAACCAGCTACACAAGGATTTGGTTCATTTGATTCTAATTCTTCTGATACAAATGGATTTGATTTGCCATTTCAAGACGCACAAGATGAAGAACTTCCATTTTAATTTTTAAAGGAGATAAAAGATATGCAAAGAAGATTTAGACCAAGAAAAAAAGTTGTTGCATATTTCTCAGATAATAGCAAACCACTTGATTATAAAGATGTAAATACTCTAAAGAAATTCATTACAGAAAGAGGTAAGATTTTACCAAGAAGAGTAACAGGTGCTACTGCTAAACAACAAAGAGAAATTACAGCAGCTATTAAAAAAGCTAGACAAATCGCACTTTTACCATATAGTGCAGAATAATTGTTAATTAAGAGAGCAAAAGCTCTCTTTTTTGTTTAGATAAAATAAAAAGCTATTATATTTTGATGTGTACCCAAAAAACTGGACACATTAATATTTATAATAGCTTTTTTAATAAATTTGATTTTTAATTTTTAATTATTTTAATCTTGCTAATGCACCAAATGGATCCCATGGTTCAAGTTCTACAATTTCTTCATCTAAAGCTTTAAGATATTTTTCATCAATATATTTTTTATCAACCATTATTTCATAGTTATATTCATCAAACCATTGATCACTCATAGAAAATATACCTTTATCCCCAATAGTATCTCCCCAAGAGTTTTCAACTTGCCATTCTAAAGCTTTTCCATTTTCATCAAGATTTACACCGGTAAATACCATAGCATGAGTTAATACACTTTCATGATAGTCAAGTCTTTGTGCTTTATCAAAATTTTCAAGTGCAGGGAAAATGTCATTATATATATACATATCTAAATCCATAATTCCTTTTTTTCTTTCCAAAAACTTTCCAACATCACAACCAAACCATACAGGATCACCTGCTTTAATTGATTTTATAGCACTTTGTTT
Organism: Tissierellia bacterium KA00581; assembly: GCA_001552895.1. GTDB lineage: Bacteria > Bacillota > Clostridia > Tissierellales > Peptoniphilaceae > Parvimonas. The sequence continues at coordinate 14,473 of KQ959652.1, read as the reverse complement.
TAAAACTTCTATTGGAACATTTATATATTTAATTTTTTCAGCTTCTTTTATAGTTCCTAAGAATTTTACTGTATATGCTTTTCCATAAGGCTTATCATCAGTTGGAGCGTTAATTAAACTTACCTTATCTTTTAAATTCCAACCTACATATTTATCAAAAAATTCTTTAGGAGTAATATTTGAAATTCTATGGAATTTTTCGTCCTTATCAGTATATTCAAAAGTAAACTTTTCAGGAACTTGTCCTAAACATTTTGTTAATATATTATATACGATATATAAAGTTTCATCTTTTATTTTTTTAATTTCTTCTAAAGATTTTTTTTCTTTATGAAGATTTCTCATATCACAAGCAGCTTTTCTAAGGTATCTAGTTAAGATTGCTTCCATATCTCTTGTGTTTGAAGAATGAAAAGTTTCTGGCATAATAGTTTTTGGAACAACTCCATATTTTTCTAAAAGACCTTTAAACATATCCCATTGTCCACCGTCTTGAACAGGAGCTGTTAAAAGATGAGAAACTATTCTTGAATCAGTTTTTTCATCTAATGTTTCAATTATACTTTCTAAAAAAAAGTTAGCCTTTTCAAGCTTATCCCAAAATAGAGTATAAGTTTGAGAAAATTCCATTGTTTTTAAATTTAATTTTTCCATAGTTGAAACTCTTGCAACATTTAAAGCAGAAAACATCCAACATCTACCACTTGCTTTTTGATTTGTGATTTCTCCTTTTTTTGTAGTATCAGAAAATTTAAATTCATGTCTTTTATAAACTTCATGATTTACTGAAGCTTCATGTATACCGACATTAGCGACACTTGCAGACACAATTTTATTAGTTTTACAACTGTCAAATCTTTCTTTAAAAGATTTAAGTAATTCATTTGTAATTGCCATTTTATAACTCTCCTTAAATTAAAAATTTTATGGTTACCCATAGATATATTGTAACATAAAAGAAAGAAAATTTAAAGAAAATATATACTATTATTAGCATTTTGATAATTTTAATTAAAGTAAGTAATACATGAAATTAAATTTTTTATAATTTTTTAATTTAAAATTTAATTATTTATAAAATATAACAAAATTACACTATAAAAAATCTTTTTAGGGGTAGATTAAAAGTGTAGAGTTTTTTCGTTATTTACATAATAAAAATAAACTGTAGAAAGAATAAAAAAATTTTTTAAAAAACTTGAAAAATTCAATGGTTTTTGATATACTTTAAATATAATATAATGAATTAGCACGTTATATTTTATAAAGAATAACCAAGAAATAGTTGATAGCTTAAATATTCGTTTTATATAAATTTTAAAACTTTGATTTACATATTGCTATTTTCTAATTTCAAAAGTTTTTCTTAAGTTATAAAAATGGAGGAAGGATTATGGCTTTTACTTTTAATGTTGAAGAAAACAAAGATAAAATTAATGATCTTTGTAACTTTATTGATGAAAAAAAAGATATTCCTGGTGCTTTAATGCCAGTTTTGCAAAAAGCTCAAACTATTTTTGGATATCTTCCAGAAGAAATATTAGATCTTATTGCTAAGAGAATGAAGATATTTCCTGCGAAAGTTTTTGGTGTTGCAACTTTTTATTCACAATTTTCTTTTATTCCTAAAGGAAAGTACAAAGTTGCTGTATGTATGGGTACAGCTTGTTATGTAAAAGGTGCACAGGAAATTTTAGATGAGTTTTGTAATAGGATAGGCATTGAAGTTGGAGGAACCAGTGAAGATTTAAAATTTTCTGTTGTACAAACTCGTTGTATTGGAGAATGTAACCTTGCACCTGTTCTTACAGTCAATGAAGATGTTTATGCTTATGTAAAAAAATCAGAAGTAAGAAGAATTTTGAGAAAATATAAATAGAGGTGATTTTATGCTAAAGACTAAAGCAGATATTAAAATATTAGATGATATCAAAGAAAAACACTATCCTCTACTAATTGAAAGATTAAAGCAAGAAGAAAATAAGTACATAATTGACGATAAAGGTATTCGTCTTAAAGGAGAATTTTTTGAAAAACAAACAAGAATTGCTTTAAAAAATTTTGATATAGTTGATGAACATAGTGTATATGAATATGTAGCTCTTGGTGGATATTACGGTTTAGCTAAGGTTCTTAATGAATATGAACCTGAAAAAGTAGTTGAAGAAATGAAAAATTCTGGACTTCGTGGTCGTGGAGGTGCTGGATTTCCTACTGGTAGAAAGTGGGAAGGTGCTATGCAACAACCACCTGGACAAAAATATGTAGTATGTAATGCCGATGAAGGAGACCCTGGTGCATTTATGGATAGATCCATTCTTGAAGGTGATCCTCATTCAGTGCTTGAAGGTATGGCTATTTGTGGCTATGCTATTGGAGCAGATAGAGGTTTTATATATGTAAGAGCTGAATATCCAAAGGCCGTTATAAATTTAAGAGAAGCTATTAAAAAGGCTGAAGATGCTAATTTATTAGGAAAAAATATAATGGGTACAGATTTTAGTTTTTCAATAGAATTAAGACTTGGTGCTGGAGCATTTGTTTGTGGTGAAGGTACTGCTCTTATAGAATCAATTGAAGGTAAACGTGGTATGCCAAGAACTAAAGTTTATAGAACTACTGTAAAAGGACTTTTTGGAAAACCAACAGTATTAAATAATGTTGAAACTTTTGCAAATGTTGCACAAATAATGGTTAAAGGCTCTAACTGGTATAAATCAATAGGAACAGAAGATAGTTCTGGAACTAAAGTATTTGCACTTGTAGGTAAGGTAAAAAATGCAGGTCTTGTTGAAGTTCCTATGGGAACTACAATTAATCAAATAGTTTATGATATCGGTGGTGGCACTGGTAATGATAAAAAGATTAAAGCAGTTCAAACAGGAGGTCCTTCTGGTGGATGTATTCCAACAAATTATTTTGACACTCCCGTTGATTTCGGTTCTCTTGCTAAGATTGGTTCAATCATGGGATCTGGTGGTATGGTTGTAATGGACGAATCAGATTGTATGGTTGATATTGCAAGATTTTTCTTGGATTTTACTGTTGAAGAATCTTGTGGTAAATGTGTTCCTTGTAGAGAAGGTACAAAGAGAATGTTAGAACTTCTTGAAAAAATCACACAAGGTAAAGGTGAAGATGGTGATATAGAAAGACTTGAAGAACTTTCAGAAACTATAACTGTTGCCTCTCTTTGTGGTCTTGGTCAAACAGCTGCAAATCCTGTTGTTAGTACACTTCATTATTTTAGAAATGAATATGAAGCACACATTTATGATAAGAAATGCCCTGCTGGAGTTTGTCAATCACTTCTTGAATTCTTTATTACTGATAAATGTGTTGGTTGTACAAAATGTGCTAAAGCATGCCCTGTTGATTGTATTTCCGGAGAACAAAAGAAACTTCATGTTATTGATCCTACAAAATGTATTAAATGTGGATCTTGTGAAGATGCGTGTCCTGTAAATGCGATAATTAGAAGGTAATAAGGAGGTAGACTATGGCAAATATGATTAATTTAACTATCAATGGCAAAAATGTTAGTGTTGAAAAAGGAACTACTATTATTGAAGCAGCAAAAAAAATTAAGATTGATATACCTAATTTATGTTATGAAAAAGACCTTCTACCTTTTGCAGGATGTAGAATGTGTCTTGTTGAAATAGAAGGAAACAGAAAACTTCAAACTGCATGTTCAACTCTTGTTAAAGAAGGTATGGTTGTAAATACTGAAAGCGAAAAACTTTCAAGAATAAGAAAGAATATATTAGATTTATTATTTTCAAACCATCCTAATGATTGTTTAACTTGCGATAAAGTTGGAAATTGTAAATTACAAGATTATTGTTATAGATATGGTGTTAAAAGAGGTACTTGGATTGGTGAAAAGCAAAATCATGAAATAGATGCAAACAATCCTGTTATGATTAGAAATCAAAACAAATGTATACTTTGTGGTAAATGCGTTAGAGTTTGTCAAGATGTTCAAATTACAGGAGCTATAGATTTTGTTAAAAGAGGATTTGAATCTTACATAGGTACACATAAAAATCAAGACCTTAATACTGAAAACTGTAGATTTTGTGGACAATGTATAAGCGTATGTCCTACAGGTGCTTTATTAAATAAACAATTAATGGGAACAAGACCTTGGGATGTTAAAAAAGTAAGAACTACTTGTCCTTTCTGTGGAACTGGTTGTAACTTTGATTTAAATGTTAATACTAGAACTGGAAAAGTTATTGGTGTTACACCAAATCCAGATTCTCCTATAAACGGAACACAACTTTGTGTTAAAGGAAGATTTCATGTTGACTTAATAAACAGTGAAGATAGACTTACAGATCCACTTATTAAGAAAAATGGTGTTTTTGAAAAAGCAACTTGGGATGAAGCACTTAATTTAATTGTTGATAAGTTTAATAAAATAAAACAAAATTATGGACCAGATGCTATTGCTGGATTATCTTCTGCTAGAACTTGTAATGAAGATAACTATACATTCCAAAAGATGATGCGTGTGGCAATTGGAACAAACAATGTTGACCACTGTGCTAGAACCTGACATGCTCCTACAGTTGCAGGTCTTGCAACAACACTTGGAGAAGGAGCAATGACAAATGCCGTTAATGAAGTTTTTGATACAGATTTAATGTTTGTTATTGGGTCAAACTCAACAGAAGCCCACCCTATAATTGGAAATAAAATGCAACAATCTCACAGAAAAGGAACTAAACTTATAGTTGTTGACCCTAGAAAAACTGAGATTGCAAGAGAAGCAGATTTACACCTTTCTTTAAAATCAGGTACAGATGCTGCCTTGATAAACGGAATGTTACATATCATCATAAAAGAAGGACTTTATGATAAAGAATATGTAAAAGAAAGAGTTGAAGGATTTGAAAATGTTAAAGAACTTGTAGAAAAATATACTCCTGAACTTGTAAGTAAAATTACAACTCTTCCAGTTGAACAAATCTATAAAGCTGCAAGGATGTTCGCAGGAGTAAATGTTGCTGCCATTTACTATACACTTGGAATAACAGAACATACAACAGGTACTTCTAATGTAATGAATCTTTCAAACCTTGGACTTGTTTGTGGATATATCGGCAAAAAAGGTGGCGGTATAAACCCAATGCGTGGTCAAAACAATGTACAAGGAGCATGTGATATGGCAGCTCTTCCAAATTATTATCCTGGATATAGAAAAGTTGTTGAAGAAAAAGATGCTTTATTATTTGAAGAACTTTGGGGAACTAAATTAAACAGAAAATTAGGTCTTAGAATTCCAGAAATGTTAGATGAAGCTGTTGAAGGAAAACTTAAAGCGATGTATGTAATGGGAGAAGATCCAATACTTTCAGACCCTGATGCAAACCATGTTAAACATGCTATGAGTAATTTGGACTTTTTAGTAGTTCAAGATATAAATATAACAGAAACTGCAAAAATTGCAGATGTTATATTGCCAGCTACTTGTTATGCAGAAAAAGATGGAACATTTACAGCTTCTGAAAGAAGAGTACAAAGAGTTAGAAAAGCTGTTGACGCTCCTGGAAATGCGAGAGTAGACTGGGAAATATTAGCTGATATAGCAAGAAGACTTGGAGCTAAAGGATTTGATTTTAAAACATCAGAAGATGTATTTAATGATATAAGAAAAGCAATGCCTACATACAGAGGTATAACTTATGATAGAATAGATAAAGAAAATGGTATTCAATGGCCATGCTATGATGAAAATGATCCAGGAACACCATATTTACACAAAGGTAAATTTATGAGAGGTCCTAAAGCTCTTATGGTACCAGTTGAATATGAAGGACCAAAAGAACTTGAAAATGAAGAATATCCTATCATTCTTACAACAGGTAGAGTATTGTATCATTACAATGTAATGACAAGACATTCAAAAGCATTAGATGCTATTCAACCTTATGAATTGATTGAAATTTCAAAAGAAGATGCTAAAAAACATGATATAGAAAATGGAGATTTTGTTAGAGTAACTTCAAGAAGAGGAAGCGTTGTTGGTAGAGCTAAAATTACAGACAGAGTAAAAGAAGGACTTATGTATATGACTTTCCACTTCTCTGAAACACCAGTTAACCAACTAACAAGTTCACACTATGATCCAATCGCAAAAACAGCAGAATATAAAGTAACAGCTGTAAACATTAAAAAAGTAAAGAAAATTGATAAAGGATTAAAGAGTGAAAAATTTGTTGATTTAAATGAACTTGTTGAAGATATAGCAAAATAAATATAAAAATTAAAATTAAAAATTAAAAACTCGTATGTGAAAAATCATATGGGTTTTTAATTTTTATAAAAATAAAAAATTATAAAAAAAATAAAAAAGATATTGTTTTTTGTTTAAAATATGTTATAATTAGTTTAGATAGGTTTGTCTGTGTCTATAAATATATGGCAAACGATTTAAAATTATATTAAGGAGATGGTTATATGTCAGTGCCTACTATAAAGGACGTTGCAAAACTTGCAGGAGTTTCAATTTCGACTGTTTCAAGAGTTATGAATGAATCTAAACCTGTTAGTCCAGAGTCTAGAAGAAAAGTTTTAGATGCTATTAAAAAATTAGATTTTAAACCAAATGAACTTGCTCGTAGTTTAGTTATGAGAAAATCAAATATGATAGGTGTAATTGTTAAAGATATAGGTATTTCTTATATGGCACAAATAGTTCGTGGTATTGAAGAAATAGGAAGAATGTATAATTATGATATTTTACTTTCAAGTACTTATGGTGATTTAGAAGTTGAACATAAAATTGTAGATTTCATGTGTACTAAACAAGTAGAAGGTATCATTATGATTAGTGAAAGAATAAATCCAGAAATTATTTTTAAGCTTAAAAGTAAGAATGTACCTTTTATAAGACTTGATAAATTTTATGAATACGATGATGAACATTCTGTAACTATAGATTATAAGTCAACTTGTCAAAAAATGACAAATTACCTTGTTGATGAAGGTCACAATAGTATTGTATTTATAAGTGAAGATGTTACAAGTAGGATTGGTCGTGAAAAACTTTTAGGATTTAGAGAAGGTGTATTTGAAAGAAATGTTAAATCTTCTATAATAAATGCGAAAGATATTACAGTTCAAACAGGTTATGATATGGGAAAAGATATTTTTAAGCTTATCAAAGAAAATAATGCTACTGTTGTTTTTGCAAGTGAAGATTCTTTAGCTATTGGGTTTATTAGTTATTGCTATGATAATGGTCTTAAGGTACCTCAAGATATTTCTGTTGCAGGATTTGGTGATGACTTGATTGCATCTATTTATAGACCTGCTCTTACAACTATTCAAGAACCATATTATGATATGGGAGCTATTTCTATGAGAAAGCTTATTAAGGATTTAAGAAATGAAGAAAAATTAAAAGAAGTTACTCTTCTTCCTTCAAGAATTGTAGAAAGAGGTTCAGTTGCTACTTTTACTAAGAAAAACAAATAAATATTTTAAATTATACTCTTCTTTTTGAAGAGCTTTTTTTAAAGAAAAGAGGTGATTTTATGGGGATATATAAAGCTGTTCGTGATGGTTTTAAAAAGGCTAAAACCAGATTTTTATTTGGTAGTATTTTTAATATTTTAAGTAGTTTTATTTTAATTTATTTGGTAGTTTTAATTGGGGATATAGTTGATTTGTTAAAAGATGCGAACTTTAGTCCTGGTATAATATATAAGAAGGCTATATTTGCCATCATTTTGGGAATTATAAACTTTTTTAGTTTTATGATTTTCTCCTATGTATCATACGGTTCCGGAGCAAAACTTAAAATGTATTATAAGGATATAATTTTTAGAAAAATTTTGAGAAAATCTCCGGATTTTTTTCAAAAAAATACCGCTGGAGATGTAATTGGGCTTGCGGATAACGAAACAAGGTTTATCTATGATTATTTTACATTTGGAATTTTGATGATGAGTGATTCTATTGTTATGCCAACAATATGTGCTTTTTACTTAATATTTTTTATTTCTTGGAAACTTACTATTGCAATTATGATTCCTTTTGCTTTTACCATATTAATAACTAATATGTTGAGTAAAAAAGTCGGCAAAGTTAATGAAGAAATGAATAAGACTTTTGGTAAATCAAGTCAAGAAATTTTAGAAATAATTGAAGGTATAAAACTTATAAAGAGTTATGTAAATGAAGAAGTTAGACAAAAAAATATTTCTAAAATAATTAAATATTATTTTGATTTAGCTTATATGGAATCACAACTTTGGGCTTATTCTTTTATTTTAAACTCTTTAATTAGGACGGTTTCTATGATTATCGGATTGTTTTATGGAGCATTTTTAATTAGAAGCGGGGATATATCTATTGGAAAATTGGTTGCATTTTTTGGATTATGCGATTTCTTAGCTTGGTCGTTTTGGGGACTTGGAGATTGTATAAATACTTACAAAAGAGCTTTAGTTTCTGTAAATAGAATAAATCTTTTACTTGATGATAAAACTGAAATTGAAAACGAAAATAGAATATTAGAAGATTTTTCTACTTTGGAATTTAAAAATTTTAATTTTAACTATCCAACTACAAATGAAAGTTCTCTAGAGGATATTAGTTTTAAACTTGAAAGAGGAAAAACTTTAGGAATTGTTGGCAAAAGTGGAAGTGGTAAAAGTACATTAGTTAAGCAAATTTTAAGATTTTACAATTTTGAAAATAATAAAATTTTTATAAATGACATTCCTTATGAAGAATATAATGTAAATTCTGTTAGAAATAAATTTGGATATGTTAGTCAAGAAAATATTTTACTTTCTAAGACTGTTAGAGAAAATATTTTGTTTGGAAGTCCTTTAGAAGATGACGAAAAAATTATAAATGTTATAAAAAAAGCAGACTTCTACAAAGATATACAAAATTTAGAAAAAGGCTTAGATACAGTTGTTGGAGAACGAGGACTTGGGCTTTCCGGTGGACAAAAGCAAAGAATTTCTTTAGCCAGAGCTTTGTATAGAAATCCTGAAATTTTGATTTTAGATGATTCATTCTCTGCGATTGATGCGAATACTGAAAGTAAAATTGTAAACTCACTTAAAGAAAATCGAAAAGATAAGACTAATATAATCATTTCTCATAGAATTTCAGCTGTTGAACATTCTGACTTGATTTTAGTTTTAGATAATGGGAAAATAATTGACAGAGGTACTCATGAAGAGCTTATTTCAAGAGATTCTTGGTACAAGGAGCAATTTGAGTATCAAAGTTTAGATAAGGAGCAAGAAAATGAAGCATAGTAAAATAAAATTTTTAACTTCCTATCTTTTACAAGAAAAATTACTATTTTTTATCGGTTCAATAGGAACAATTGGTAGAGTTTTTTTAGATGTATATTTACCCACGATAATTTCTTCAGTAATAGACGCTGATTTAGTTAATATGGAGAATTTTAATTCATTCATATTACAAAAGGGACTTTTATATTTGGGATTGAATTTACTTGTTGCAGGAATGCTTATTGCAATTAGATTTTCTTTTAACAAATTGGCTTGTAATATTGCATATAAAATTCAATCTAATCTGGTTAGACGTATGCAAAATTTTAAAATGCAATATTTTGACAGCTCCTATGCGGGAGATTTAGTTTCGAGATTTACAACGGATACAAATACAATAAAGGAATTGTATCAAACACTTTTAAATGAGCTTTTAGCATTTATTTTAAATCTGGTTATGATGCTTTCTGTTATGTTTTACATTAGTCCATATTTGTTTTTAATCGTTTTAATTTACTTACCTATGATGTATCTTGTTACAAAAATCTATGGACAAAAACTTACAGTAGTTACTAAAACAATAAGAAAACATGAGGGAATAACAAGTTCAATTTACAATGAAACAATAAAATCATTACCTGTAATTCAAGTTTATGGTAATGAAAAGTTGATGATAGATTCTTTTGAAAAAGAGAATAAAGAGGTTGAAAAAAATTATATTAAAAGAACCATACTTAATGCATTATTCTCATGGAATTTAATTGACTTTGTAATTATTCTTACAAATGCAATAATTATTTTAGTATTTACGATATTAAAAGTAAGAGGATTATCGCTTAGTGTTGGTATCTTGTATATATTAATTGAATACAACAGAAGAATTTTAAGACTTTTTATGAATTTCTTAGGACAAATCAATAGATATAAAACTGCCTTAGTTTCTTGTGATAGAATTATTAAAATTTTTGAAATTGAAGAAGAAAAGACGACAGATAGAGAAATCAACCTTGAAGGAAATATTGAATTTAAAAATGTTGGTTTTGAATATAAAGAAAATGTACCAGTTTTAAAAGATGTAAATTTCAAACTTGAAAAAGGAAAATCTATCGCCTTTGTTGGAGCAACGGGAAGTGGAAAATCAACTATAATGAATTTGATTTTAGGATTTTATGAAAATCAAAAAGGAGAAGTTTTGCTTGACGGACAAAATATAAAAGATTTAAGCAAAGCGTCTTATAGGAAACAAATGGCTGTTGTTCTTCAAGACCCTTATATCTTTACAGGAAGTATTAAAGACAATATCACACTCAAAGACGAAAAAATAATTGAAAGTGAAGTATTAAATGCAATCATAAAAGTTGGAGGAAAAAATCTTTTAGAAAAAAGAGGAAACAATCTAAATTTTGAACTTGCAATAAACGGCTCCGATCTTTCACTTGGAGAAAAACAAATAATTTGCTTTGCAAGAGCGATTGTTAGCAATCCAAAAGTTTTAATCTTAGACGAGGCGACTGCTAATATTGATACTGAAACGGAAAAAATAATTAACTATGGAATTGACGTTTTGAAAAAAGGTAGAAGTACAATAATCATTGCACATAGATTGTCAACAATAAAAGATTGTGATACCATAGTTATGATAGAAAACGGAAAAGTTTTAGAAACTGGTAGCCATGATGAACTCATAGCATTAAACGGAAAGTACAAAACTTGGTACGAAATACAGTCAGCAAAAGGGGAGAATAAATGAAACAAGAATATTATGATTTATATGATATTGTTATAAAAGATATAAACAAAAACGGATATTTTGTTTATGGGAAAATAAGTAAAAAAATTATTAAAGAAAAAACAGGCATGAGTATTGATGAACAAAAAAGAGCCTTACATTTTTTTGAAATAATGGGATATTTTAATTCTCATGAAAAATTTCCTAAAATTTATATAAGAAGTAAAAAGTTAAAGGGAGGATGTTAAAAGGAGCGTATAGACGCTCCTTTTAATCTTTACTAAAATTTTCAAAAAATAAATAAATAAGGGTTATATTTCTATCTTTTTTATTAAAATCATCATATTTACTATATTTATATTCTACTTTTGAAATATGATCATATATCGTATCATCATCTATAATCTCTAATCTTTGAGAATTAAGTTCATCAGATTCTAAATATCTTTTATTATTTTTTTCTTTGATTTGAAGATTTTTAAATTCACCACCTGAAAATTTTTCTTCTGTATCTTTAAAATCAGAATAAGCAATTTTATAAAGTAAACTTAAATTTTTACCATCTTTTCTTGTAATATATATTCCTCCATTGTTTATCGATCTATACATTTTATTAGAAATTCTAGATATATCATTTGGAGAGTTTTTATTTATAACTAACATAGCTATAACAAAAACAGAAAGAATAACAGATACAAAAACAGGAAATTTCTTAGAAAAATCTTTCATTATATTTTTTCTCCTTTTTATAAAAATTTATATAAGATAATGATTATCTTATATAAATTTTATCAGAGATATTTTAATAAGTCAATGTTTTGCCTTAAAGAAGATTGTTTATTTTTGGCATAAAAAAAGCAGGTAACCCTGCTTTTTGTTTTCTACTAACCAATATTGTATCTTTTTTTGAATTTTTCAATTCTACCACCTTTTTCAACAAATCTTTGACGACCTGTATAGAATGGGTGAGAATCAGAACTTATTTCAACTTTAATCAATGGGTAAGTATTACCATCTTCCATTTCGATTGTTTCTTTTGAAGTTTTTGTTGAACCACAGATGAATTTATATCCACTTGTTGTGTCCATAAAAACTACTTTATGATATTCTGGATGTATTCCTTTTTTCATTATATTCACCTCGCTTAAAGTTTTTAATCAATCACTTTGAGTATTATAACATAAGATAAAGAATAAATCAAGTAGTTTGTGTACATATTATTAAAAAATTTTTACAACAAATTTATAACAGTTAAACTGAAATAAATTTATAGATAGAATAACTATATATAAAGAAAAATTATAGATTTTAATTATCAATAAATAAAAACTATTTAACTTTTTAAATAACTTAAGTTATAATAATACTATTAAAATTATGATTTAAGGAGAGAAAATGACTTACAAAGAAAAAATAAAATTACCAAGTAAATTTGAAAATTTTACGGAAAATAAAAAAATGGGCTTTTTAAAAATGAAACAGTTAAAAGAATCAGGTAAAAAAGTAGCTGGTGTTTTTTGTACATATACACCACTGGAGCTTGTATATGCTGCAGATATGATTCCTGTAAGCCTTTGTGCTACAACAGAAGATTCAATTAAATATTCAGAAGCTGATCTTCCTAAAAATTTATGTCCTCTAATAAGATCAAGTTATGGATTTGCAGTAAGTGATACTTGTCCTTATTTTTATTTTTCAGATATAATAATAGGAGAAACAACTTGTGATGGAAAGAAAAAAATGTATGAGCTTATGAGTGATTTTAAAAATGTACATATAATGCAACTTCCTCAAAACAATACTGATCCACTTTCTTTAAAACTTTGGATAAATGAAATCTATAAATTAAAAAGAGTGCTTGAAGAAAATTTTGATGTTGAAATAACAGATGAGAAACTAAAAAAAGCGATAAAAGATGGAAATGAAGAAAGAAAAAATTTAAGAAAGTTTTTTGAACTTGGAAAACTTAACCCATCACCTCTAAGTGGCGTTACTATGAGTTCTACTCAAGATAGTTTTGGATTTAATTTCAATAGAAAAGAAAAAAATGAAATGATAGTGAAAAAAACACAAGAAATTTATGAAATATGGAAAAAAGAATTTAAAAATAAAAAAGATAAAAGACCGAGAATTTTAATTACAGGCTGTCCTGTTGGTGGAGTTAGAGAAAAAATATTAACGACAATAGAAAAAGCTGGTGCAGATATTGTTGCGTATGAAAATTGCTCTGGAGTGCGTGAAAAACTAACTCTTATAGATGAAAATATAGAAAATCCAATTGAAGCAATAGCAAAAAAATATCTAAATATAAGTTGCTCTGTAATGAGTCCCAATAAAAAGAGATTTGAAGATTTGGATATGTTAATTGATGAATATCAAATAGATGCTGTAATTGAAATTGTTCTTCAAGCTTGTCATACATTTGCCATAGAATCTACAAAGGTAAAAAAATTTGTAACTGAAAAAAAACATAAACCTTATATATACATAGAATCAGATTATTCAATGAATGACATAGGGCAAATTTCTACAAGAATAGAAGCATTTTTGGAGATGATATAATGAATATAGGAATAGATATAGGCTCTACAGCTTCAAAAGTTATAGTATTTGATAGAGAAAAAGAAAAAATAGTTTATAAAATTTTGATGCCTACAGGATGGAATAGTAAAGAAACATCTTTTGAAATATATAATAGATTAAAAAGTAAAAATTTTGATGTTGATAACTCATATGTAGTAGCAACAGGATACGGAAGAATTTCTGTTCCATATGCAAATAGAATAGTTACAGAAATTACAACACACGCAAAAGGAGCAATGTTTTTACTTGGAAAAGATTGTGATGTAATAGATATAGGAGGACAAGATACAAAAATAATAAATATTACAAACAAAGTAGTAACAGATTTTATAATGAATGATAAATGTTCAGCAGGTACAGGAAAATTTTTAGAAGTAATGAGTAATAGACTTGGAATTACTTTAGAAGAAATGTTTGAAATTTCTAAAAAAGGAAATCCTGCAAAAATAAGTTCTACATGTACAGTTTTTGCAGAATCTGAAGTTATTTCACTTATGGGAGAAGGAAGAAAGAAAGAAGACATCGCAAGTGGAGTTATTCATTCTATTGCAAATAAAGTAGTTGGACAAACAAGAAAGTTTAGAAATAAAGCTAAATGTTATTTTTTAACTGGTGGATTTTCTAATAATGAATATATGGTTAAATTATTAAGTGAATTACTAGAAACAGAAGTTAAAACACATAAGCTTGGAAGATTTGCAGGAGCTATTGGAGCTGCACTTATGGGAAAAAAATAAAAAAAATTAAAATTTTTTCAAAAAAGGTATTGACAAGAAGAAAAAGAGCTGATATAATAGAAAAGCACTCGATAAGAGGGCATATCAAGTTGGAAAAATTTGTGAATATAAAAAATAAAATTTTTTTAAAAAAAGTATTGACAAATAAAAATCAG